>QWHO01000674.1 GCA_021404945.1 bacterium CPR1 | reverse complement strand
GGAGCATCCTGGGCCGCGGGCCTGGGCGGCTCCTGAGGCCTGGGAGCATCCTGAGGCGCGGGCCTGGGCGGCTCCTGAGGCTTGGGAGCATCCTGAGGCGCGGGCCTGGGAGCTTCCTGAGCCGCGGGCCTGGGCGCATCCTGAGCAGCGGGCCTGGGAGCTTCCTGAGGCGCGGGCCTGGGAGCTTCCTGAGCAGCGGGCCTGGGAGCTTCCTGAGGCGCGGGCCTGGGAGCGTCCTGCGCGGCTGGCCTGGGCGGCTCCTGAGCCCTGCGAGCATCCAGCGCCCAGGGCGGCTTCGAGTCCAAAGGTGGCCGGGGAGCCTCGGGTCTCTCGCCGCTCAACCTGGGACCCTCGCGCCGGTCGGCACGCGCCTCGTCAGGGCGTTTTTCCCCGGGGGTCGGACGAGAAGCTTCTCCTCTGACCTGCGGACGCAAAGCGCCAGGGAGCAGTCCGCTTTCGGAGTCCTCCGGCTCGGCCAGGGTGGAGTGGGCATCGCTCTTGCGAGTCTCCTCCTTGCTCTGGGGCTTGACCAGCCCCGCCAGAGCAGCCGCGGGCGGAGGCTCAGCGGCGCGAGCGACCGGTTTGCCGGATTCCTGCTTCTCGGCCTGCTTCTTCTCGGCGCTCGCTTCCGCGCGAGGACGGTCTTCAGCAGCCGGTTTGCCGGCCGGCGAAGACGCCTTGCCCGCCAGCGGGCCGTCCTCTCGCGCCCGTGTCGCCTCCGGCTCGGGCTTCTCCTGGGCCTGAAAATCGGGCTTCTCTTCGGCCACCAGCTTCTCTGCCCGAGGCGCCGGCGGCGGAGTCGGCGGGGCCGGCGTCGGCAGGCTCGGTCCCCGGCCAGGCAGAGTGTTGGCCGACGGCTCCTTCTCCTCGCGCTGGGCCTGAGAAGCCGGCTTCTTCTCGCCCTCCTCCTCGCGCGGGCCGATCCGCTTGAGGTGCTCGCGCAGCTGTTGCATGGCTCGCCGAGCCTGCAGCTCGAAGTTCAGGCTGCCCGGCTCGCTGGTTTTGCCCTCGCTCGCATGGCGGTCCTGGGCCTTCTTCTCCTCGGGAGTGGGCGGCTCGTCGGCGTCGGTCAGCTTGGAGGTCGCCTGACTCAATCGACGCAACACCTGGAGATTCTCGGGAGTAAAGGAGTCGGCCGGTGGCTGCTGGCCCATCTCCTCCATCAAATTTCGGGCCTCGCGGTCGATGTGGGCGGCATCCTGGCCAGAACGCAGCAAAGACTCCCACTTGCTGGCCAGTTGTTTGAGCTTGGAGACCACGGCCTGCTGCCGGTCGGTCTCGGCCTGGCTCTCACACTCCTGGGCCGCGAGCTGGGCTTCTTCTTCGAGCTTCTTCTGTTTGACCTGGTCAGCCGACGACGCGTCCTTCGACGTGTTGTCGAAGGACGATCCGTACCGGAGCGCCGAGATTTTGTCCATTCCTTCCCCTGTCAGGCGGGAGGGCCCGCACTGGAGGTCCGACCGCAAACCCCTTTGTGATATCGGAAGGGCCCCTCCCCCGCCTGCGCCACCGCAGGATCCTGCCAGACCTCTCCATTTAATGGGGCGTCGCGCGGCCGAAAAACCGTGTCAAGGGCGATTCCAGCCGCCGCTCTTAGACCTTCCAATCATGCTATCACGCCGCACCCACCAGAGTAAAGAACAGCAGGGTTTCGAGCCGATGGGAAGAACGCGCGGGGGAGCCTGAGTTGCTCGCCTACCAGGCAACTCGAGCCAATACCTTTGCAGGCGCCGACGGCGCACGAGGAGAGAAGCGATGACCCAGACGCAGATGGCCCCCGATTTTACTCTGGAGGATACCCGGGGCAATCCGATCACCCTCTCCCATCGCCGCGATCACCTGGTGGTGCTGGTGTTCGCCTCCCAGGCAACCCAGGAGGCTTCCCGCGAGGCCACCAGGACTCTGGGATTGAAACTCCTGCATGACGCCCGCGTGGACCTCTGGACCATCGTCTCGGTGCCCAAGATGTTCAAGATGATGGCCATGGGGATGCTCAAGGACGTGCAAAATAAAGCCGTCGAGAGCGCCCGACGCCGCTTCGAGAAGGAGGGCACCGCCGCGCCGGGCGACCTGGAGCAGCGCATTTTCATCTTGCCCGACTGGGGCGGAAACCTGGTGGAGCGCTACGGGTTCGATCCCAAAGCCAAGCACGTCCATGTGGCCGTGGTGGGGACCGATGGCACCGTGCTCGAGCGCCTCTCCAGCCCTGACGGCGAGAAGGCCGGCAGCGCCGCCGCCGAGGCCGCCCTCAAAGCCCTGAAGTAAGCCCTACTTGTCGCCTTCGGGCCGCTTGAGAAAGTCGCTGGGCTTCAAGCCCTCGATGTATTTCTTGAAGTCCTGGTAGTCTTGCTGCTCCTGGCTGGACTTGTCTTCCACGGTCTCTTCCAGGATGATGCGTTCGCTCACGAAGATGGGCGAGTTGGTGCGCAGGGCCAGGGCGAT
>QWHO01000138.1 GCA_021404945.1 bacterium CPR1 | reverse complement strand
GGATTAGAGCTCCAGGACCGTCAGCCGCCCATGAAAACGGAGAAAATCCTTCGGATTTTCGGTCACAACCGCGCTCACCCCATGCGCCAGAGCGGTGGCCACCAGGTTGGCGTCATGGAGCTGGCGGCCACGGCAGGGGATCTCTACGAGCAGCTCGCGCAGATTCTGAAAGGTTTTCCTCGTTTCGTCCAGGAAGCGGAACCGGCCCAGAAACTCTTGAACGTTCTCCAAGGCCAAGGACAATTCCAGTCCCAGCCCGTTCTCGGACGCAGGGCGGGTGGCCACGGCGAGGTACTCTCGTAAGATCTGCCCGGACACATAGAGCCTGGGCCAGGTTTGCAACACATCCTGAGCCCTTGCGTGCCGCAGCCGTGTCACTTCGGTAGCGGTCAACAGAATGTTGGTATCCACCATGACGGCTTCAGCGTCCGTCATCGCGGTAAATCTCCTCACGGCTCCAGGTCGTCTCAGTGACCCCGGAGCTGGAAAGGTTCAGCTTCAGAGGAGGAACCTCGGCCGCCGGAGGAGCTTCCCGAGAGAGCTCGATCAAGAGGTGGCGCAGTTCGCCCTGGAGGGATCGATGGTTGGCAGCTGCTCGACGCTTGAGTGCGTCGACAACCTCTTCGGGCAGGTCTCTTATATGGATAGCGGGCACAGCAAAACGATAGCATGACCAAAATGATTGCACAAGATCAGCTCGGTCTTTTAAGCCAGGGAATGGAGCCCGAGCACGTTCCGCCGGTCATCCTCTCGCTCCAACCGGGCCCGGGGGATACCGCCAGCGGATCGCTCATCGTGCGAGCGGGAGATGGCAACATGTGGCAGCAGCAGATCGACATCGAGGAGATCCAGCTCCTGGTCGATGGTCAAGACGTCACCTGCCAGCTTCTTTATGATACCGACCTGACTCTCGACCCGACCCGGCCGCACTTTGAGATCTTGACAATCCGCTACCCGTTGCCACCCGGCCTCGCGCCCGGAGCCCACTCGGCCACCCTGACCGTGGGCGATCGCGGCACCGTAGTCAGTCCCAGCAACAAGACGGTCACCACCTGGGGCTTCGTGCTACCGCCCTCCCAGCCGAGGCGCCGCGGGGGACTCCAGGTGAGCCCCCCGCCCGGCGACTTCAGCGGGTCGCCGTTCACGTCCCGGCGAGCAGATGCCCGTAAAGTCAGATCGGACCGAAAAGCGTATCCAGCTCCAGCACCACCTGCGGGAAGTCCGACCAGACAAAGCGCTCCCCCGCGCCCAGGCTGGCTTCCACGCGGTAGCTCCCGCCCTCGAGGCGCAGGACCTGCAGGCTCTTCTCCTCGGGATCGACCAGCCAGTACCAGGGAATCTGGTTCTGGGCGTACTTGTTGAGCTTCAAAGTCCGGTCGCGGGCAGCCGTTGAGGGGGACAGGATCTCCACCACCAGGGTGGGGGCCCCGGTGATGTAGCGCTCCTCGATCTGGTGGGCCTGCTCTCGAGTCAGGAAGACCAGATCGGGCTGCACGGGTGTGGCCCCGACCAGTATCAGGTCCACCGGCGCGGTCAGGACGATCTGCCCCGAGGCCAGTAATGCGGCCACCAGGCGCACGGTCAGGAGCTGGTGGAACGTGCGCGGCGCCGGGGTCACGTAGAGCCTCCCATCGAGGATCTCGTAGCGATTGCCATCCTCGGGAAGCTCGCAGTAGTCTTCGTAAGTGCAGATCTTATCAGCGACGACAGGAGCGGTCGACAAGTCTTCTGCCTCAAGCGACATGATCTCTCCATTCTTCAGGTTTTGGAGCCTTCCCTGGCAGGCTCAGTTGCGGCTTGGCTCCACCCCGAACACAGCTGACAGCACTCGATTCTCGGCCGATTGCAGCAGGGGCGGACTCACGCTCTTGGCGCTGCGCGCGTAGCCGCGCACCTTCCCCACCTCCAAATAGCCCACTTCCACCGAGCTGACCGGCACCGGCAGGCTTTGCGCGATGCGCTCCTTGAGGTGCGCGCGCACGGCCGCTCTCAGGTTCTCGAGCGCCTCGTCGGGACAGTAGCCAAATCCCCAGCAGCTGGGGATGTCGGGGCAGTTGGCGGCGAACTCGCCCCCGCTCTCGGTGATGATGACGGCAAACTCTGGCATGTCACTCGTTCCTCCACTTCGGCCTCCCTTCAGCTTAAGAGCCGCATGTAAACGGCTCGTAAGGAGAGTGTTGCGGCTTCGTTGCCGCGATCTGGACAAAAGATGAACGAGCCCGTGAAGGATTTTCTTCAAGCCCGGCCGAAGCTCAACCGCGCCGCATCAAGCCCGAACAACAGTTTGTCGCCGCGCCCTGAAGCTTATACGACTGGAGTTCGCACCATGCTCTCACCCGAGCGGCTGGTCCTGGGAGAGGCTGAATCTGGCCAGGTGGAAAACCTGGCCAAAAGCCTCGCTATCTCCGAGGTGCTGGCCACCTTGCTGGTGCAGCGCGGTCAACAAGAGCCCGAGCAGGCTCGCCGCTTTCTCGAGGCTGATGAGTCGCTCTTTCACGACCCTTTCCTGATGCGCGACATGGAGCCGGCCGTGGAGCTTTTGCTGGCCGCCCGCCAGGCCGGCCACCCGGTGCTGGTGCACGGCGACTACGATGTGGACGGGGTGTGCGCCACCACGCTTTTGACCGAGGGGCTGACCGATCTGGGCTTCACCGTCCAACCCCACGTGCCCGACCGCACCACCGAGGGCTACGGCGTCTCGGTGGCAGCCGTGGAGCGGGCCGCCGCCGCGGGAGCCAAGCTGCTCCTCTCGGCCGACTGCGGCTCGAGCAGCCACCGGGCCATCGAGCGGGCCCACGAGCTGGGCATGCAGGTCATCATCAGCGACCACCACCGCCTGCCCGAGGTGCTGCCCCGGCCAGAAGCCTTCCTCAACCCCCAGCTGCCCGACTGCGGTTACCCCTTCAAGGGCCTGTGCGGTACCGGGGTGGCCTACAAGATTCTCCAGGCGCTGCACCGGCCCTGACGCGCGTGGGACTGGCCCGCCTGGGCCAGTGGGACCGGCCTGGCTTTCGGGCTCTGGCCGAGGTGGCCGGGGTGGCCGAGCAAGAGCAGGTGGGCTCATGGACGGTGGCCTTCTCGCTGGCCCCTCGCATCAACGCTGCCGGGCGGCTGGAGAACGCCACCCTGGCCCTCGAGCTCATGCTCTCGCGCGATGCGAAGTTCTGCCGCGAGCGGGCCCGCCTGCTCGACGAGCTGAACAAGAAGCGCCAGGACGTCGAGCGCGAGATCCGCGAGAGCATCGAGGCGCACCTGGCCGAGCATCCCGAGAAGCTCGAAAAGTCCGTGATCGTGGAAGCCGGAGAGGGCTGGAACCCTGGCGTGGTAGGCATCACCGCCGCCCGACTGGTGGAAGCGCACGCCCGACCGGCCTTCGTGCTGAGCATCCTTGGTGATACCGCCAAAGGGTCGGCCCGCTCGCCTGAGACGGTGGACCTCTTCGCGGCCATGACGGCCTGCGCCGACCTGTTCGAGAAGTTCGGGGGACACGCCCGGGCGGGCGGCTTCACCCTGCCGGCCGACCGCGTGGACGAGCTGCGCGAGCGACTCGACGTGGCCGTGCGCGAGTTGCGCCAGGACGTGGTGGTGCCGGTGCGGGTCGATCTCGAGCTACCCCTGGCCAGCGCCAACTTGAGCCTGGCCCGCGAGTTGACCAAACTCGAGCCCATCGGCGAAGCCAACCCGCGCCCCCTCTTCCTGAGCCACCGGGTGCGGCTCGACGAGCTGCAGGCCATCGGCAAGAGCAAGGACCACCTGCGCTGGCACGCCTGCCAGGGCGACGTGCGGGTCAAGGCCATCGGTTTTCGCCAGGCCGAGCTGCTGAGCGAGCTGAAGCCCGGCGCGCTGGCCTACGACCTGCTCTACCACCTGGAAGAGGACAACTGGCAGGGGGGGGCCCGCCCCAGCCTGGTGGTGGAGTCCATCCTCTCGCCCGACCCGCGCGTGGTGGCGGTGCTGGAGCGACGCTGGCAGCCGAGCGCCCCCGACCAGACCCCCGAGATCTTCGACCTGCGCAGCGTTCTGGACCGCAAGACCTACATCGCACGACTGCTGGAGGCGGGAGGGGAAGGAGTGCTCTTGCTGGTGGCGGGCGAGGAGCAGGTCGAGGCCACCCGCAAGTTCCTCTCGCATGATCTGGTCTTCACCCAGCACTGCTTGCCCGAGTCGGCCCTGGCCCGGGACGTGGTGCTGCTCGGTCCGCCCGCCGATGGAGGATTGTTCGCTCACCCGGTGCTGCTGCAAGCCGAGCGCCTGCACATTCTCTTCGGCGAGAAAGAGCTCGAGCGCGAAGCGCGCCGGCACGATGCTCTCTGGCTCGACCGGGTGCGCATGGAGGCGATCTACCGGGCCCTGGTGCAGGTGCTTCGCCCCCAGCCCCTGCCCGAAGCTCGTCTGCCCGAGCTGACCCGCTTTCTTCCCCCTCAGGCCCGCCGGCCCGAGACGGTCCAGGTGGCCCTGGAGGTGCTGGAGGAGCTGGGGGTGGTGTTCTGGGAGGCAGATCCCTCTCAAGGGCGAACTTTGCGGCTGGGCAGCGGCTCGGGGCAAAAGCTCGAAGATTCGAGCCGCTACCGAGAGCTCAGCCGTCGGGGACAGGAATTCCAGCGTTTGCGCCGGGTCTTTGCCGGAGGCCGGCTGAGCCGCACGCGACTGTTCCAAGTCAGCTGAACTGGGGGCTCGAGTGTACGACCCGTACACCCAGAATGCGTTCCGAGTGCTGGGCCTGGCGGCCGAGACCGAGTCTGCCTTGCTGCCGAGCTCCATGGATCCGCGCCACCTCCCGCCCCTCTGGAAGATCAGCTGGCTGGCCGAGCCTGATCGTTCGGGCACCGCCGTCGCGCAAGCCATGCAAACCCTGCAAGACAGCCAGGAGCTGCTGCAGCATTATCGCACCTGGTTTCGCAAGCAGACCCTGGCCGATCAGCGAGCTTTCAAGGCCATCGAGGACGGTTACTGGGAGGGTGGGGCCGAGCTCTGGAAGACCGCAGCCGAGGAGGGGGATGAGGGCGCCCTTCAAAATCTGACCGTGCTCTATCACAGCCGGGCCCTCTCCACCAGCCAGGGCACCACCCCGGTGTGGGCCTACTGGACCCGGGCCCTGGAGTCTTGCAACCGCCTGGTGCTGCGCACCCTGGACGACCCGATCTGCGCCGACCTGCGCGAGCGCATCGTGGAGGACCTGGTCACCCTGGCTCACCAGCAGGCGTCCCGCAACTCGCCCGAAGACGTGCGCCTGGTGCTGGACATCTTTCGGAGGGCCGGCCTGCCCCAGAAACGCCGCGACGAGTTGGAGGAGGACCTCCTCTCGCTGGAGCTGACCCGTCTGCAGCATACCTGCCACAAACTGCGCGAGGGCTTCCCCAACGCGTTCCGGGCCGGTGATCTGGCCGAACGAAATCTGGAGTCCATCAACCGGACCCTGGAGAACGAGATTTACCCGATGCTGGAATGGCTCTCCAAGGCGCAACCGGGGGGCAACCTCGAGCAGCAGGGGCGCAAGGAGGTTGCCCTGCTGCTGCGCAGCCTGTCGCGGGCCGTGCGCGGCAAGATCGACACTGGCGACATGGGCTTCATGGCCCGGGCCGTCGAGATCGCTCCCGAGGGCTTTCACTCCCAGCTGCTCGAAGGGGCGGACGCGGAGTACGAGGCACCCGCGCCCAGCCGACCCCCTCCGGCCGAGTATCTCGAGGACACCTATGTGGCGGAAAGGTCCGAGGATCCCCCCACGCCCCGGCCCCGGTCGGTCAACCCGCTGCTGGTGGTCCTGGTCGTGCTGGTCCTGACCGTGTTGGGAGGAGTGGGGCTGCTCGCCCATCGGCACCGAGAGCAGGTGGCCGAGCAGCGACGTGGGCTGGTCCTCAAGCTCGACGAGACCACCGACCAGGCGGCGCGGCTGGCCTCCGAGCTGGCCTCCGTCGACAAGGAGCTGGACAGCCTGAAGAAAAAGATAGCCTCTATCAAGAAGCCCGCCGAGCGCAAGAGGCAGCAAGAACGACTGGAGAAACTCGAGGTTCGTCACTCCGAGCTGGCACGAGAGCATCGGCAAGCCCTCGGACAGGTGGAATCCCTGAAGGAGGAATTGCGACGCACCAAGTAGGATCTCTCTGATCGGACTGCTTTGTCGGCTGTGCTATAATGGCCCCGGCCAGGATTACGATGATTGAAAAAGATGCCGCGCCTGCTCTGGGGGGAGAAAACGGGGCCCTGGCAGCCCCCGTGAGCGTGGCATTGTCTGAAGCCGACCAGCTGCTCCAGAAGCTTTTGAGCGAGCTGCGGCCCTCCATGCCCCCGATGCACCTCGAGCTGGTGGTGCGCGCCTACCACCTGGCCGAGGAGTTGCACCGCAACCAGAAGCGGGCCTCCGGCGAGCCCTATATCTTGCATCCCATCGAGGTGGCCCGGCTGCTGGCCGGCTACCGGATGGATGCCCCCACCATCGCCGCCGCCCTGTTGCACGACACGGTCGAGGACACGGGCCTGGAGCTGGCCGCCCTCTCGGAGCGATTCGGCGACGAGGTGATGATGCTGGTGGACGGGGTCACCAAGCTGACCGCCATCAGCTCGCGCCAGGGCCGAGAAGCGCCCACTCCCCGCTCCAAGCAGGTTCAGAAGGCTGAGAACCTGCGCAAGATCTTCCTGGCGATGGCCCGCGACCTGCGGGTCATTTTGATCAAGCTGGCCGACCGGCTGCACAATCTGCGCACTCTGGGCTCGCTGCGGCCCGAGAAGCAGCGCTCCATCGCCCAGGAAACGCTGGAGATCTTTGCCCCCATCGCCTCGCGCCTGGGCGTCTGGGCCGTCAAAAGCGAGCTGGAGGACCTCTGCTTCCGCTATCTGTGGCCCGCCGAGTTCGAAGAGCTGCGGGCCGAGGTGGACGAGGTGCGCCACGAGCGCGAGGAAGCCATCAGGCAGACCATCGAGGCCATCCGGGAGAAGCTCGACAAGCTGGGCGTCAAGGGAACGGTGGAGTGGCGCCCCAAGCACCTCTACAGCATCTACACCAAGATGCAGCGCACCGGCCACGAGTTGAGCGAGATCTATGACCTGGTGGCCCTGCGCATCATCGTGGACTCGGTGGAAGATTGCTACGGCGTGCTGGGCGTGGTGCACTCGCTCTGGATTCCGGTCAAGGACCGCATCAAGGACTACATCGCGGTACCCAAGTCCAACAACTATCGCTCGCTGCACACAACCATCTACGGGCCCGGCAACCACCCCGTGGAGATCCAGATCCGCACCCAGGAGATGCACCGAGTCAACGACTTCGGTATCGCCGCCCACTGGGCTTACAAGGAAGGCGGGCAGGGCGCCAAGGACATGGTGCTCTTCCGCGAGATCTACCCCTGGATCCGGGCCATTCTCGACTGGCAGGCCAACTCGCGCGACGCCAAGGAGTACATCGAGAACCTGAAGCTCGACCTCTTGAGCAACGAGGTCTTCGTGTTCACGCCGCGAGGCGACGTCATCGACCTGCCGGCCGGGTCCACCCCCATCGACTTCGCCTACCGCATCCATACCGAGGTGGGTCACGCCTGCGTGGGCGCGCGCGCCAACGGTCGCATGGTGTCGCTCGACTATCGGCTGCAGAACGCCGACATCCTGGAGATCCTCACCTCAAAGACCGGCACCCCGTCGCTGGACTGGTTGCGCATCTGCAAGAGCAACCAGGCCCGCAACAAGATTCGGGCCTGGTTCAAGAAGGAGCGGCGCGAGGAGAACGTGCTGCGAGGCCGCGACATGCTGCGCCGCGAGCTGTCGCGCAACCGCCTCGACCACGTGCTGGGCGACACCACCTTGATGCAGCGGGTGGCCGAACGGCTCAACTTCGTCCACCACGAGGACCTGGTGGCCTCGCTCGGTTACGGCGAGACCACGCTGCCACAGATCCTGGGCCGATTGCGCGACGAGCTGCCCAAGGAGATCTCCAACGAGATCCTGCCCACCTCGCCACGCCGCCCCTCGCGCCGCAAGCGCCAGGGCCAGGCCATCCGGGTGCGCGGCATCGATAACATCCTGGTCAAATTCAGCCGCTGCTGCGCCCCGGTCCCGGGCGATCAGGTGGTGGGCTACATCACCCTGGGCAAGGGCGTCTCGGTGCACCGGCGCGATTGCCCCAACTTCAAAAGCCTGACCGAGAAATCGTCCGAGCGGATCATCGAGGTGGACTGGGATACCCCCTCCGACGAGCCCATCTACCAGGTCGAGGTGGAGGTGGACGCCTGGGACCGGGCCGGCTTGCTGTCGGACCTGATGGGGGTCATCAACGAGAACAAGGTGACGGCCCGCTCGTGCAAGGCCTGGGCCAAGAAGGACCGCGCCGTCATCAAGCTCTCGCTCGACATCCAGCACAAAAAGCAGCTCGAAGAGCTGCTGCGCAAGATGCGCAAGGTGAAAGACGTGCTCAGCGTCGAGCGGAGCACGCACTCCTCCAACTGCCGCGAATGAGAGTCGTGGTGCAGCGCGTCAGCTCGGCCGCCGTGGTGGTGGAGGGGGAGACGGTGGGAGCGATCGGGCCAGGCCTGTTGCTGCTGTGCGGCATCCATGGCACAGACGGACCAACGGAGCTCAAGTGGATGGCCGACAAGGTGGTCAACCTGCGCATCTTCGAGGATGACGACGGCAAGATGAACCTCTCCGTGCTCGACGTGGGGGGAGGCGTGCTGGCGGTCTCGCAGTTCACGCTTTACGGCGACTGCCGGCGCGGGCGCCGGCCCAGCTTCATCGAGGCCGCGCCGCCCGAGCAGGCCGACCGGCTCTACAAAGACTTCGTGAGCCTGCTCAAGGAGCGCGTGGAGCACGTCGAGCAGGGCACCTTCCAGGCCCACATGGACGTCTCGCTGATCAACGACGGCCCGGTCACCCTCATCCTGGACTCAGTCGTGCGCTAAACTTCGTCGCATGGACCGTGCCACGTAACGTGCGGTGAGAAACTTGTTTCGAACCGCTCCCAAAGTGTTGTGGCACGGGCGATGCGACGAAGTTCAACCTGTTGAGAATTCATCGCACAGTCTATGCGAGGGAGGATAAGAGGCGCTCCAAAAGCCGTTCCTTTCCGAGGATCAAATAAACCTCGGTCGAGCCGGGGGCACCCGGACCCAGAACCAGCCGGTCGAGCCGGGCGCTCTGCTCGGGGGTCAGCTCCGCCAGCGGGTCGCTCTCCCAATCGGCAGCCTCCATCAGGGCCGCCAGCTCTGCATCGGGGGGGCCGCCCGGGGAGGCGAAATAGAAGCGCGCCAGGCGAGGAAAGTCCAGCAGAGACTGACACCGGTCAGCCAGCAAGACGGCCAGGGCCTCCAGATCGAGCACCGTCTGGTCATCCAGCTCCTCGGGCAAAAGTCCGCTCTCCCAGTAGGGCAGCGAGCGCTCCCACAGCTCGGCCGGGGTCAGCTCGGCCAGGAAGTTCAGGTGGCGCTCGCGCAGGGCTTCGGGGTCGAAGGTCACGGGCTCAGTCACCAGGGCGTCCGGGTCGAACTCGCGCAAGAGCTCCTGGCGGGTCAGGAAACGTTTGCCGCCAGGCGGACTCCAGGCGCTCTCGGCCAGGTAGCTCAGAACCCCTTCGGCCATGATCCCCTGGCGCGCCAGACTCTCCAGGTCGGGAACCTTTCCCAGCAGGGGGGACAGCTCCAGGCTTTCCGGGCCCGCCATCACCGGACGGCCCCGGTCGAAGACCCGCAAACGAACGCCCAGCTCGCTATGCAGCCGGGCCCAGAGCTCCTCGGCGGGACGGTCCAGACCCAGGCTGACCTCCCAGTCCAGGCCCAGCCAGGCCAGTTGCTTGAGGGCCTCGGGATGACCCTCCATCCGAAGCCCGCCTTTGCGATGGCGGGCCACCAGCCAGCTAATGACCGCCTCACGGGCGGTCACCAGGTCGACCTTCGGGCCCTGCGGGGCAACGTAGAGATGCTCAGGGATAGGCCATCACCTCCAGGTCCTCCCCCAGCACTTCCACCTCGGGAAGCGAGGCGATCAGCTTGCCGGCAGCCTCCAACTGGCCCCGAGCCACCCCCGCGTCCGCCCCCACGCAGGCCACCCCCAGCACGGCCCGCTGCCACAGGTCCTGGGCATCCACCTCGGCGGCCGAGAGCTGCAGGTTGCGCAATCGATCGCGCAGCCTGCGCACCACAGCTCTCTTCTCCTTGAGCGATTGTGGCCCGGACAGGAGGTGGAGGTCGTAGCGACAGATACCGACGTACACTGCTCAAGCTTTGCCTTCAGCCAGCCAGCACCTGCAGCACTTCCTCCAGAGCCGCCAGATTCTCAAGGCACGCATCCGGCAGATGCTCTTCGAGCTGGGCCCGGGTATAGCGGCCGGTGGCCACCGCCAGCACCCGGGCCGACAGAGCGCGGGCCGCCTGCACGTCGCGGTCGGTGTCGCCCACCAGCCAGACCCGCTCCAGGGGATACTCGACCCCGTAGTGGGCTCGGGCCCGCTCCAGGGCAAAACGGCCCAGGTTCTCGCGCTGGTGGCAGTCCGAGCCAAAGCCTCCGATCGGGAAGTATTGGCTCAGGCCCACCCGCTCGAGCTTGAGGCGAGCGGTGCTCTCCAGGTTGCCGGTCAGAAGGCCCAGGTGGAACTCGCGCTGGCCGGCAAGGTGCTCGAGCAACTCCACCACGCCCGGCATGATGCTCACCCTGGCTTCGGGGGCGGCCAGCTCCTCGGCCAGGTAGGCTGGATAGCGCGCGAACAGCTGTCGTTCCGTTTCGGGCCAGCTCTCCGGGGCCAGCCCCCCCAGCTCGAAGGCCTCCCGCACGATGGCGGGGTCGGTCTTGCCATCCGGCAGCACGCCCAGCAAGGAGAGATCGATGCCGCTCACCTCCCCCATGGCCCGGCCCAGAGCTCGCATGCCCACGCCCGAGCTGGCCATCAGGATGCCGTCGATGTCGAACAGGATCAGCCGCACAGGGCCCGGGCCACGCCACCCAGCTCCAGCACGGGGATCCCCTCGCGCCGCGCGTGCTCGCGCTCCTCGGGGGTGTTATAGCCCCAGGCCGCCAGGGCCACCCGGGCCCCGGTCTCCTGCACCGGACGGAGGTTGTCGAGCAGGTCATCAAGCAAGAGGATGGCCGACGGCTCGACCCCCCAATCGGCTGCCAGATGGCGGATTTGCTTGCGTTTGTCGGTGGAGAACTCGCGCCCCAGCACCACCAGGTCCAGGCCCAGCGGGGCGATCAACTGACGCACCGAATCGGCATCCTTGGTGGTGGCGATGGCGGGCACCCCGAAGCGGGCCTCGAGCTGCGGTAACTCCCGCAGAAAGCCTTCGTAGGGCCCCTGCAAGGCGGCCCAGCCGGCGGGATCGTGCTGGCGGGCCTGCTCGCGCTGGCGGTAGAAGGCCTGCTCGAACTGCGGGCCCTGCGGGAAGGGCAGAGCCTCCCAGTTGCTTCGGGGGTAGCCGCTCAGGTCGGCCTGCGGGTCCCGCGCGGCCAGCGAGAGCAGCTTGCCGAAGTCGGCCCCCACCCGCACCATCCAGCGTCCGCTACGAAAGGCTCTCTCGCACTCGGGCGGGTCCACCCCGACGAGCTCGCGCCAGGCCCGCCGGGCGGTGACGTAGCACTCGCCCACGCTGTCCCAGAAGACCCCGTCGAAGTCCAGCGCCAGGTGCATCTCAGGCCACCGGAAGCTGGATGCGGTCGGCGGCCGCGCGCAGGCGGCGCACGCAGGCCGGCTGGCCCAGCACCTCCATGGTCTCGAACAGGCCGGCCCCCGCCCCCACCCCGGAAATGGCCAGCCGGGTGGGGTGGATCAGCTCGGCCGGGTTCAGCTCGCGCTCCTCGGCCAGGGCCCGCAGGCAGGCCTCAGTGGATTCCACCGTCCAGGCGCTCAGAGCCTCGAGCCTCCGGGCGAAGGCAGTCATCAGCTCGGACGAGCTCTCCTTCCAGCGCTTCTTGAGCACCTTCTCGTCATATTGCTCGGGGTCTTGATAGAAGTAGCCCAGAGCCGGGACCTCGTGCATGAAGGTCACCCGCTCGCGCATCAGGTCGATGATCTGGCCCAGGTAGGCAGGCTCGGGAGGGCTCTCGAAGCAGGGCAGGGCCCGCTGCACCAGGGTCTCGGTGGGCAGCGTCTTGACGTAGTGGCGCTGGATGTAGTTCAGCTTGTCCAGGTCGAACACGCCCGAGGACTTGTTGACCCGCTCGATGGAGAAGGCTTCCACCAGCTCTGGCAGGGTGAAGAACTCGCGATCATCGCCCGGGCTCCAGCCGATCAGGGCCAGGAAGTTGACCAGAGCCTCCGGGAAGTAGCCCTTCTCGCGGTAAGCCTCCACGGCCACGTCGCCGTCTCGCTTGGAGAGCTTCTTCTTCTGGCGATTGAAGATGAGCGGCAGGTGGGCAAAGCGAGGGGGCTCCCAGCCGAAGTATTCATAGAGCAGCAGGTGCTTGGGGGTGGAGGTGAGCCACTCCTCGCCCCGGATGACGTGGCTGATCTCCATCAGGTGGTCGTCCACCACGGCCGCCAGGTGGTAGGTGGGGAAACCGTCCGACTTGACCAGCACCTGATCGTCCACCACGGCCGAGCTGAACTCGACCGGGCCGCGCACCAGGTCATCCACCACCAGGGTGCGCTCATCGGGGATCTTCATCCGGATCACGTGGGTTTCGCCCGCCTCGATGCGTCCTCGGGCCTGGTCGCGAGAAAGGGCCCGGCAGCGTCGGTCGTACATGCTCGACAGACCCTGGCGGGTTTGCTCCTCGCGCCGGGCGGCCAGCTCTGCCGGGGTGCAAAAGCAGGGGTAGGCGTGGCCCTTCTCGACCAGCTCGGCGGCGTGGTTGCGGTAGGTCTCCAGCCGCTCACTCTGGATGTACGGGCCGTGAGGCCCCCCCTTGCCGGCCCCTTCGTCGGGCGACACGCCCGCCCAGCTCAGGGCGTCCAGAATGTTCTCGGTGGCGTCGGCCACCAGCCGATTCTGGTCGGTGTCCTCGATGCGCAGCAGAAAGGTGCCTTTCGTCTTGCGGGCCAGGAGGTAGTTGTAGAGGGCGGTGCGCAGGCCGCCGACATGGAGATAGCCGGTGGGGCTGGGGGCGAAGCGAACTCTGGTCATAGCCGGGCGCTCTTTGGCTAGACCGGCACCTTCACCTGCTCGAGCAAGCTGCGCAGCACCTCATCCACCTGGCGCCCGCCGGCGCCGTCGCGCCCCAGCATGCGATGGCCCAGCGTAGGCAGAACCAGCTCCTGCACGTCGTCGGCCAGAACGAAGTCGCGCCCTTCCAGCACCGCCATTGCCTGGGCCGCCCGATACAGGGCCAGCGAGCCGCGCGGGCTGGCCCCCAGAAAGAGCCGCTCTTGCTCGCGCGTGCGCTGCACCAGGCGCACGATGTACTCGCGCAGACTGTCGTCGACGTGTACCTGGCGTGCGCGGGCCTGCAGAGAGGTCAGCTCCTCGGCCGTGACCACCTGGGGCAGGTCCTCGATGGGATGAGCGGTCTTCTGCTTGAGGATCATGTCGTTTTCGGCCTCGAAGCTGGGATAGCCGAGCTTGAGGCGGAGCAGGAAGCGATCGAGCTGGGCCTCGGGAAGGGGGAAGGTGCCCTCGTACTCGATGGGGTTCTGGGTGGCCAGCACCAGGAAGGGGCGCGGCAAGGGACGCAGCCGGCCCTCCACGGTCACCTGGCGCTCTTCCATGGCTTCGAGCAGGGCCGACTGGGTCTTGGGGGTAGCCCGGTTGATCTCGTCAGCAAGCAGGATCTGGTGGTGCAGAGGTCCGGGTCGGAACTCGAAGTCCTGGGTCTTCTGGTTGTAGATGGTGACGCCGATGAGATCGGAGGGCAGCAGATCGGGGGTGCACTGCACCCGGGCAAACGAGCAGCCCAGCGAGCGGGCCACGGCCCGGCTCATCATCGTCTTGCCGACACCGGGCACGTCCTCGACCAGAATGTGGCCTTCGCAGAGCAGAGCCACCAGCACAAGACGAACCTCGCGAGTCTTGCCCAGGATGACCCGTTCGATGTTCTCGGTGAGCCGGCGCCCGATGACCTGGGCGTCGGTCAAGTTTCGGCGGAGTCGGCCGCCTCGTCGTCGGCCTGGCTGTCACCGATCCGACGGGGGGCCCGATTGCCCGGCTCGGCCGGCACGTACTCTTCCACCAGGGCGGCGCTGTCGGGGAAGCCGTGCAGGTCGATGTTGACCACCCGCCCGTCGTAGGCCACCACCGGACGGCCCTCGCGGGTCAGAGGGGTGTGGCCCACCACCAGCCCGGTCACGCCGATGCCTCGCAGCATCTCATCGAGCTCCTCATCGGTGAACGGGGCGGTGCGGGTGCCGGTGTAGTAATCGTAGCCCCATACCCGGCGGCTCCACAGGAAAGCCTCCTTGGCCTGACGGTAGGCCGACTCGGGCAGGTCCACGATCTCCTCGAGCGGGCGCCAGAACTCACGGTGGTCGGGGGCGGTGTGGGCGTAGAGCCGCTGGTTCACCACCACGCCCAGGCGCAGGTGGTCGCGCAAGAAGTCTCCCAGGTCGCCATCCATGGCCGACTTCCAGTGATTGAGACCCTCGAAGCCGTCGATGGTGGCCTCGCCGCCCTGCACATACCAGTTCAGGAACTTGAGCAGGCGCTCGACGTTGGCCGGCGACAACCCCATCTCGTGGATGGCCCGCTTGACGTGGGCCTGGCTTCCGACGCTGGAGAGGAAGCTCTCCATCTGCTCATACTCGAGGAACTTGAAGACCCGATGGGCCTCGAGCATCATGTCGTCGTGGTTTCCAAGCAGCGCATAGACCCGGCTATCAAAGCCAGGATCGCTGGCGTGCAACCGCTCCACGTCGTTGTGCAGCGAGAAGAGCAGCTCGAGAATGCGCCGGGCCCCGGCCACCCACTCCTCGCGGGGGCCCTCCAGGGTCTCCTTGCGCCAGTCCACGTAGTCGCCGATCAGGATCAGATCGACCCGGTCAGCCTCGGGATTCCAGGCATCCGTATCGGGCAGCAGGATGTCGTTCTCGATCAGCAGCCGGCGTAAACGGAAGTAATCGCCGTGCAGGTCGCCAATGGCCACCACGGTTCGAGTCCGCTGATCGACGGGGGACGACTCGCTGCGAGCGGGAGGGGCGGCCGCGGCCTCTTCGGGGGATTCGTCCTCGGAGGACGACCCGGCGGCATCCGGAGCCTCTGTTGCAGGCTCAGATTCCTCCCCGACAAGGCCCTCCTCGGCGGGTGGGTCCTGAGCGTCCGACACCTTTGCTTCCATGCCCTCTCCGTTTAATGTGTTGAGCGTTCCGTGCTGAAAGGTCTGCCCGGCCTCCAGACAAGTCTGTCGGCGTGTACCCCGGTAAAACCTTCAGCACTTCACGAATCGGCCGCCTGACTCCGCACGACGGCCAAAGGCCTTTCCTTCTGTGCGGCGCCACTTTCCTCCTTTGCAGCAGATCAGGGCGAGTTGCGGCGGTGGGTCAGGGCGACCAGGGTCTGAAGCAGGTTGCGCTGCGCTCCCAGTGCAGAAATGACCATGGCCAGGTCGTCAGGAGTGGCCTCTCCTCCGGCCTTGAGGCGGGTCAGGAGCTCGCGCAGGTGCTCCACGGGAATCTCAGCCTGCTGGGATAGCTCTGTGAGGGCGGGATCGAGATCGTCCGGCATCGGCACCTCCCGTTCCCTCTAGTTTCCCCACCTGAGACGAAGATCCTACTCTGCTTCGACGGCCAGCACCCAGAACTTGCCCCAGCTCGGGTGGAGCAGAGCGCTCTCGACCGCCTCCCCGCGATAGCCCACCCGCTCGAGGAGCACCTTCACCTCGGCCCGAGCCTGGGCCCCGGTCAGCCAGGTCACGTCGCTGGCCAGCATGGACTCGCACAGACTGCGGAAAATCGAGCTCACGGCGAAGTCGAGGTCTAAGCCCAGCCGCTCCAGGGGACTGCCGGGACCATCGCAAGGAGGCTGACCGAGCCTGAGCCAGCCGCGCCGCTCGAGCTCGGCGATCCAGTCGGGATAGCTCGAGCATTCCAGGGCGGCGATCTGCTCATAATGGCGAAGAGCCTGGAGGGGGAAGGGGGACTGCGGTCCCGAGGCCACCTGGCTGACCAGGTTGCCTCGTTCGATTCCCATCAGGAAGCGAAAGGCCAGGGCGATGAATTCCTCCAGGCGCAACAGGCGCACCCTGCGTCCCACCGCCTTCACCACCCGCTCGAGCAGGGGGAAGAGCACGTCCCGGGTAGCCGAGGCGCCATACCGACGCACGATCTGGTTGGCCTGAGCATAGTCACCGGCCGATTCCTGCAAGCTTCCCAGGCCATAGTCGAAGATGCGCAGGCTGCCGCGGCCCGCCCGCTCGAGGGCCTGGCGCAAGAACTTCACCCCGCCCCCGTTGAGCGGGATCAGATGGTCGCGAGGCAACTCGGCCGGGTCGAGCAACTCTCCCCCGGGCAACTCGGAGAGCTGGCATGGCACAAAGCGCACCTCCCAGTCGATCAGCGCCAACTGGTCGACTCCCAGCATGCCCAGCGGCTCGAGCCAGGCTTCCTCGAGCCAGCTCACCAGGTCGGTCGTCTTGACGCCCTCAGGCAGCAGGCCGGCCGGGAAGGTACCGCACAACTCGGCCCGATGGACCTGGCCGGCCGGGTCGACATACAGGATGGAGCATTCCTGCAGATCATCGAACAGCTCATTGTAGCGTTGCAGGGCGTAGGGTCCGCGGCTGGAAAGCTCGTCCAGCCCGACCACCTCGACCTTCTGAGTGCGACCCGACCGCTCCAGGGCGTCGCGCAGCATGGCCGGCGAGATGTCGCCCATCACATAGGTCAGGCGTTCATAGAAGGGCAAGGACGACCACTCGCCCCCCAGCTTCTGGCACTCCTCCAGGAAGTCGGCGGCGTACTGGCCACCGCCAACCCCTACTTCCAACACCGTGATCGGGCCGTCGCTGGCCTGCAGGCGGCGCAGGTCATTGCGAAACCAGTAAGCGTCGGCTCGGGCCTGGAGCTTGTCATGACTGACGGCCGTGACGAAGTCCTCGTAGATGTCCGCCCCGCGCAGACGGTAATAGGCCCGGTTGAGGCGATCGAGCTGATTGTCCTCGCGCTCGAGCGGCCGCAGCTCGCCCAATGCCTCGCGCGGCGAGGGGTCCACGAACAGGCCGGCGCACACATAGGCCAGCTCCACCGACTTGATCACCGAGCTGATGTGGCAGAGCAGCTCGTCGAGCGAGTCGGGAGCCACCTCGCGCAAAAGCAGCCCGGCCGCCTGGACTCGCTCCTCGAGGCGGGCCCGAGTCTCCTCATAGCCGCGCCACAGCGCGCTCTCGGGGGCCACCTGGCGCACCGCCTTCACGAAGGGGTCGCAGCCGGCGTCCTCGCCCGCGGCCTTCAGTCGGACTGCCAGCCGTTTGACCGGGAGCAAGAGGTAGGAGTACTGCCCGCGCAGATCCAGCAGACTCTCGCGCAAGGTGTTCAGGAAAGCGGGGACGGTCGTCCGGCCTGAGTGCAGCTCCAGACGTGCCTGCAGGGCCGGAGCCAGGGCCTGTCCGGCCGGCGGCCGCTGGGGCAGGTAGCGCACCGTGGCCAGCACCTGCAGAGCCATGGCCAGGCGGCGGGCCTCTTGGAGGTTGTCCGGCTCGGACCGGAGCCTGCGGCCCAGCTCACTCGTTTGCAGCACTTCGGCCTCGAAGGCCGCCCAGCCACTCTGGCGCAGAAGCGGAATCAGTTGATCGTAAAGCACGCCGCTCGTTTCGGGCCCCCTCGGCCCCTTCCCCTGCCATTGAATAATCGAAAGGATTTTCGATCATGAAGTCGAATCGCGTTCAAATGACTTTTGAGCAAGCGCGTAATACGGCCAATCAGCTCAAGCATGAGTTTGTGACCCGGCTCTCGGTCGAGCTTTCCGGTCGCAGCCTCGATGTGGGCCTGGAAACATGCCCTTCGCTGGTGGCCTACTGGTTGGATGGATTCCAGCGCATCAACGGATTGTCGGTGGTGACCTACGCCATCCCCTGGGAGCGAGAGCCCGACGAGCCTCTGATCCTGCGCATCACCGCCAACCTGCCGCGCTGCTTCTCGCGTCTGTCCAACGCCTTCGTGCACCGCATGGGGTGGGACCTGGCCGAGGTCGACCGGCGGCGTCCGCCATGGGCCCTGAAGATTTACGCCATGCCCGAGGAGCTCCCCCTGTTCGTGCCCTGGGTGGCCGACCTGGCGGTCTCCCACACCGTCTCGATCCCGCGCTCCATCACCGAGCCGCCCTGCAAGTTGCGCCTGAACGGAGTCGAGCACTGGCCGGCCACCCAGTACGCCCTTTACGGGCGTCAAACGGGCTGGACGCTGGCTTCGGCCGACGCTTGGAACCGCCACATGGCCCGTCGCAGCGCCCGCGAGTGGCTGCGCCGCGCTTCTCAGGCTCTGCAGCGGGGCCCTCTGATCTGATCCCGCTGACCGCCGGACGGGGGCCCCAGTCTCGCTTTCTTTGCTGGGCGGCGAGCCGGGGCCTGCCGGTGGCCCCGACCTGGTTCTTGGAGCCGTCCGAAGAATGCCCGAAAGGCTTTCGGGCCTTCGCAGACAGCTTTGCTCTCCGGGCCGGCAGGGGCCTCTGTCAGCCAGATACGGTGGTGCGCTGGGTGCAGAGTCGGCCTGTGGGAGGGCGCTTTGGTCCCGAAGTTCGCTCCTTTTCCGGGCTCTTGCGTTTTCTCGAGCGACGCCTGAAAGACGTGGTGGCTCTGGAGCTGGA
>QWHO01000673.1 GCA_021404945.1 bacterium CPR1 | reverse complement strand
AGCTTCATCAGGTCCTGCTCGACCTCGTCGGCATCCTCTTTGCCGGTCAGCCCCAATCGGGCGGCCACCCGCTTGACGTGGGTATCCACGATCACTCCGGGCACGTTGAAGCAGTGGCTCAAGATCAGGTTGGCCGTCTTGCGGCCCACGCCTGGCAGGCTGACCAGATCTTCCATGGTGCGGGGCACCTGGCCCCCGAAGCGCTCCACCAGGGCCAGGCTGCACTCTTGAATCGAGCGGGCCTTGTTCTTGTAGAAGCCGGTGGGGCGCACCACCTCCTCCACCTCCTCGCGCACCGCCCGCGCAAGCGAGAGAGGCTCCGGCCAGCGGTTGAACAGCGTCGGGGTCACCTGGTTGACCCGCTCGTCGGTGCACTGGGCGCTCAGAATGGTGGCCATCAAGAGCTCCCAGGCGTTGGAGTGCTTGAGCTCGCAGACCGGCTCGGGAATGCTCTCGGCCAGCAGGGCCAGAATCTGGGCAGCGCGTTTCTTGCTCACGCGACAGAGCTTAGACGAAGGAGAATGCCCCCCTGCAACCTAAACTGCAGGACGCTATGACAACTGAAGCCACCGCCAAACGCCTGATCCGGGTGGGCCACAGCCCCGATCCCGATGATGCCTTCATGTTCTACGCTCTGGCCAGGAACGCCCTGGATACGGGCGAGCTCGACTTCCAGCACGTGCTGGCAGACATCGAGACCCTGAACCTGTGGGCCTTCCGGGGTGAGCTGGAGGTGACCGCTGTCTCGCTGCACGCTTACGCCTTCCTGCACAAGAAGTACGCCCTGATGGCCTGTGGGGCCAGCCTGGGCCACGGCTACGGGCCCATCCTGGTGGCCCGCCCGGGCACCGACCTCAAGACTGCGCTGGAGGGCCCGGTGGCCATCCCCGGACGGCTCACGACCGCCTTCCTCACGGCTCAGCTTTTTGCCGGGAAGTTCCCCTTCCACGAGCATCCCTTCGATCAGATCCTGGACGTGGTCAAGCGCGGCGACGCCGCCGCCGGCCTGGTCATCCACGAGGGCCAGCTCACCTTCCAGAACGAGGGGCTGGTCAAGCTGGTGGACCTGGGCGAGTGGTGGGCCGACCAGACCGGCGGCCTGCCCCTGCCGCTGGGGGTGGACGTGGTGCGCCGTGACCTGGGAGAGGATCTCGTGCGGCGGGTGACCGGCTGCCTCGAGCGCAGCATTCGCTATGCCCTCGAGCATCGAGAGGACGCCCTCACCTATGCCATGGAGTTCGGGCGCGGTCTCAACCGCGACCTGTCCGACCGCTTCGTGGGCATGTACGTCAACGACTCCACCCTCGATCTGGGCGAGTCGGGCAAAAAAGGCGTGCACGAGCTGCTCAAGCGAGCCTGCGACGCGCGCTTGATCCCCGAGCCGGTGGAGGTGGAGCTCGTTTATGGGACTTGATCGTCCACACCCCATCCTGGTGGGGATGCTGGCCGGAATCTTGCTCTTGCTGGGCACGGCCATCGGCCTGAAGCTGCAGCGCCCCCCGGCGCCTCCGGCTCCCGTGGCCAGCGCCACGACCGCCCCCGTGGCCGCGGCCACCCCGGCCCAGTTCGCCGACGTGGTGGATCGGGTGCTGCCCAGCGTGGTCAGCATCAACGCCGTCAAGGTCATCCCCGGCTACCGCCATCCCTACGCCGACCACCCCCTGTTCCGCCACCAGTTCGGGCCCGATCTCTTCTCGGCCCCCGAGCGCAAGGTGCAGAGTGCAGGCACCGGCTTCATCGTCGGCTCGGACGGCAAGATCGTGACCAACAATCACGTCGTCCAGGGCATGGAGGAGATCGCCGTCACTCTGGCCGACGGGCGCACCCTGCCGGCCCGGCTGCGCGGCACCGACCCGGCCACCGATCTGGCCCTGCTCGAGACCGAGGCCAACGACCTGCCAGCGGTCGCGTGGGGCTCCACCGAGCCCCTGCGGGTGGGTGATTGGGTGCTGGCCTTCGGAAGCCCCTTCTCGCTCTCAAGCTCGGTTTCGCACGGCATCATCAGCGCCAAGGGCCGCAAGGGTTTGGGTATCGCCGACTATGAGAACTTCCTGCAGACCGACGCCTCCATCAACCCGGGGAACTCGGGCGGTCCGCTGGTCAACCTGAAGGGGGAGGTGGTAGGCATCAATACCGCCATTTTGTCCCATTCGGGCGGCTCGCAGGGGGTGGGCCTGGCGGTCCCCAGCGAGGTGGTGCGCGAGGTGCTGACCTCTCTGGAGAAGGAGGGTCATATCGAGCGGGGCTGGATGGGCCTCTTCCTGCAGCCGCTCGACCCGGACCTGTCGCGGCGCATCGGCTTCACCGGCAAGGAGGGCCTGCTCGTGGTGGGCGGCTACCGGGCCGGCCCGGCCGCCCGAGCCGGCCTGGAGCTTTACGACGTGCTGCTCGGCGTGAACGGCAAGCCGGTGACCAACATGGGCGTGCTGCGCAACCTCATGGCCGAG
>QWHO01000672.1 GCA_021404945.1 bacterium CPR1 | reverse complement strand
GCCCGCGGTGGGGATCCCCACGCTCCGTGGTGGGGGCGCAGGCCATGCGGGAGCCCCACCGCCCGCGGTGGGGATCCCCACGCTCCGTGGTGGGGGCGCAGGCCATGCGGGAGCCCCACCGCGCCGAGCCTCCGTACCTTTGCTACAATCCCATCATGGACATCGCAACCGTTGCCTTCGGATTCGTCTGCCTCGCTTTCGGATGCTTCACCGCTTACCTCCGCCAGCGCGCCCCGGAGAAGCTGGGCAAGCTGCGAGCCATGCAGGCGTTCTGGGGCCCGCGCGCGGGCTGGGTGGTCCACTTTATCGGCTACAGCCTGATGCCCGCGCTTTGTGGCGCGGGCCTGATCTACGCCGGCAGCCGCGGCCACAGCCTGCTCGAAATCCTCCGCTGACCACAGCAAGACTTCCCGCCCCCGCCGCGAAGGCCACGCCCCCATGCGCCGCCTGCTCCTCATCCTGCTCTTGCTCTGCCCGGCTCTGGCCGAGGGCGGGCGCGAGCATCCCGTGCACGCCTTCCTCAACGCCACCGTCTACGTGCGACCCGGGGTGAAGCTCGAGAACGCCACCCTGCTGATCCGCGACGGCAAGGTCGAGGCCGTGGGCCAGGTGGCCGTGCCCCCCGAGGCCCGCGTCTGGGACCTGAAGGGCAAGACCGTGGTGGCTGGCTTCATCGACCCCTACGTCACCGTGAGCCGGCTGGAGGGTAAGCCCCTGCGCGGCACGCCCCGTCCCAAGGACGAGGATCCACCCCCCGCTCTCAAGCCCGACCCGGACTCGAGCGCCCTGCCGCGCCTGCACCCCGACTGGATGGCCAGCGGTCACCTGAGCATGAAGGCCGAGACGCTGAGAAAGCTGCGAGCCCAGGGCTTCGTGGCCGTGCTGGCGGTGCCCGACCAGGGCGTGCTGCGGGGCACGGCCGCCTGCTACTCGCTCAAGGACGGCACCGACCTCGAGCGCCTCTGGGACCCTGAGCGGGCCGTGGTGGCCGCGGCCGAGCAAGTGGAGTGGCAAGAGTACAAGAAGAATCCCTACGGATCGGCGGACAAGTTCTTCCCCGCCAGCCTGATGGGGGCTTGCAGCGCTCTGCGCCAGGCTGTCCTGGACGCCCGCTGGTACGGCCAGGCGCGGCTGGTCGAGCAATCAGCCTACCAGGGCACCCTGCGACCGGCCGCGGCCCGAGCCCATGAGGCCATGCTGCCCGTGGCCGAGGGGCAGCGGTTGATACTGCTGGAGTCCTTCAGTCCGATGGAAACCCTGTCGCTGCGCCGCAGTTTGGACGAAGTCGCGGTGAGCAGGCGCGCCACCGTGCTCTCGGGCCGGGAATGGCGCTGCCTGGACTGGCTCTCGCCGCAGGCGCAAGAGAGCTTCGTGCTGCCGCTCAACTTCCCCAAACGGCCCAAAGCCGAATCCGAGGGCGAGTGGCTGGACGTGAGCGATCTGGCCCTGCAGAACTGGCGCAACGCCCCCGCCCTGGCTCGCTGGCTGGGGGCGCGCAAGGTCCCCTTCTCGCTCACAACCCACCGGCTCAAGTCGCTCGACGACCTGCCCGATGCCCTGCAGCAGGCCCGCCGGGCCGGCTGCGCGGACGAAACATTGCTGGCCGCCCTGACCACCGAGCCGGCCCGCACGCTGGGCTACCAGGACCGCCTGGGCTCGCTCGAGCCAGGCAAGAGCGCCAGCTTCCTGGTGCTGGACGGGCCGCTCTTCAGTCCCAAGACGCGGGTGCTGGAGACCTGGGTGGAAGGCCAGCGGCACACCCACGCCGCCCCCGATGACAAGGACGAGGACAAGGAGAAGCAAGACAAGACGGTCTTTCAGGCCGCAGACTACACCGAGCCACCCCGGCTCATCGGCCAGCCCGAGGGCTCCGGCAGCGTGCTGGTGCGGGGGGCTACCCTCTGGACCGTGGCCGGCAAGGAGCCGCTGCAGGCTGACCTGCTGGTGGTCAACGGGCGCATCCAGGCCATCGGGCCCTCCTTGAGCCCACCTGCGGGCTCGCTGGTCGTGGAGGCGAGCGGCCTGCACGTCTCCCCCGGGATCATCGACTGTCACAGCCACACCGCCATCGAGGGCGATGTCAACGAGTTCAGCGGCAACTGCACCAGCATGGTGCGCATCAAAGACGTGATCGACCCGCTGGACCGGAACATCTTGCTCCAACTGGCCGGGGGCACCACCTGCGCCAACCTGCTGCATGGCTCGGCCAACAGCATCGGGGGCCAGTCGATCACCGTCAAGTGGCGCTGGGGGCGCCCGGCCGAGGAGCTGATCGTCCAGGGCGCTCCTGAGGGCATCAAGTTCGCGCTGGGCGAGAATCCCCGTCAGGCCAACGTGCGCGAGCTGCCTGCCAGGCGCTATCCGGGCACCCGCATGGGCGTGGCCGCCTCCATCCGCGAGCGCTTCGTGGCCGCCCGCGCCTATCGCGAGGAGCAGCAAAAATTCAGCGC
>QWHO01000671.1 GCA_021404945.1 bacterium CPR1 | reverse complement strand
TCTCCAGGATGGTGCCGATGAGGGCCGCCCGGGGCTCGAAAGTGCGCGCGATGTCCAGGGCCTTCTCGGCCAGGTAAGACGGCATGATCGCCAGCAGGCGGCCCTCGCAGGCCACGTGCAAGGGGTCGATGCCGAGCAGCTCGCAGGCCCCGGCCACGGGCGGGCGGATAGGCAGGGCGTCCTCCTCCAGGGCGACGGCTACCCCGGAGGCGGCGGCGATCTCGTTGAGCGAGGTGGCGACCCCGCCCCGGGTGGGGTCCTTGAGGCAGTGCAGCTCTTCCAGTCCTTCCACCAGGGCCCTTGCCAACCGCGTGACGGGAGCCGAGTCGCTGACCAGCTCCAGGTCGAGGTGCAGGTCGCCCCGGGCCACCAGGACGGTGATGCCGTGGTCGCCGATGGGCCCGCTGATCAGAACCGAGTCTCCGGGCCTGGCGGCACCCAGCGAAAGCTGGTGGGCGTGGCGGATGAGTCCCACGCCGGTCGTATTCAGGTAGATCCGGTCGCACTTGCCGCGCGGCACCACCTTGGTGTCTCCGGTGACGATCCGAACTTCCTCGGACCGGCAGGCATCCGCGGCCGACTGCACGATGCGCCGCAGGTCGGCCAGGGGGAAGCCTTCTTCCAGGATGACTCCCAGCGAGAGCGCCAGGGGCTCGGCGCCGCTGGTGGCCAGATCGTTCAGGGTGCCGTGCACGGCCAGCGAGCCGATGTCCCCGCCCGGAAAGAAGATGGGGTCCACCACGTAGGAGTCGGTGGTCAGCACCAGGTCCTGAGGGAGGCGGGCGGCATCCTCCAGGACTCCCATCCCGAAGGCCTCGGCGAAAAGGCCCTCCACCAGCACGCTGGAGGCCTTGCCGCCCGCTCCGTGGTTGAGGGTGATGCGCTCTTCGTTGAGGGAGAAGCGTCCTCGTCGGGCTCGGCGGGCTTTCTCGATCTTCTCCAGGGCCTCGGCTTCGCTCATCGAGGCTGCAGATGGCTCAGCCGGCCGTAGTTGTAGTAAGCGGCGCAGGCTCCCTCGGGGCTGACCATGCAGGTGCCGATGGGCTTCTCGGGGGTGCAGGCGGTGCCGAATACTTTGCACTGCCAGGGCTTGATCGCCCCACGCAGCACCTGACCGCACTGGCAGGCCTTCGGGTCTTCCAGGCGCAGGCCGGGAATTGGAAAGCGCCGCTCGGCATCGAGCTCTCGGTAGGCTTCGCGCAGGCGCAGGGCGCTGTGGGGGATCATCCCCAGCCCGCGCCACTCGAACTCCTCGCGCGGCTCCATGGTTTCCTCAATGGCCTTCAGAGCGGCTGGATTGCCTTCCTCGCTCACGGCCCGGCCATACTGGTTCTCGACCTGGCAGCGGCCTTCGCTGAGCTGGCGCAGCAGCATCCAGATTGCCTGCAGGATGTCCAGCGGCTCGAAACCCGCCACCACGATGGGCTTATGGTAGTCGCGGGGGATGATCTGGTAGGGCCCCAGGCCGATCACGGTGCTGACGTGCCCCGGTCCGACAAAGCCGTCCAGGCGCAGATCGGGCGCGTCGAGCAGGGCTCTTAAGGCTGGCATGATGAGGACGTGGTTGACGAAGAAGCTCAGGTTACCGATCCCCTCGCGGGCTGCCTGGAGCAGGGTCAGCGCGGTGGCCGGAGCGGTGGTCTCAAACCCGACGGCCAGGAAGATGACCTCGCGATCGGGGTGCTGGCGAGCCAGCTTGAGTGCGTCCAGGGGTGAGTAGACGAAGCGCACATCGGCCCCCGCTGCTCGCGCGTCGGTCAGGCTGCCCCGCGAGCCGGGCACGGCCAGCATGTCGCCGTAGCTCGCAAAGATTACGTTCTCGCGGCGGGCCAGGGCCAGCGCGTCGTCCATGCGGCCCAGCGGGATCACGCACACCGGGCAGCCCGGACCGTGCACCAGCTCGATGTTGGGCGGCAGCAGCTGGTCCAGGCCGTGACGATAGATGGCGTGCGTGTGGCCGCCACAGATCTCCATCAGCTTGAAGGGCCGATCCCCCGCCAGGGCTCTGATCTCGCTCAGCAGCTTGCGGGCCAGGGCCGGGTCGCGGAACTCGTCGAGGAATTTCATCGGGGCAGCTCCAAATCGCCCAGCTGCTCGAGGTAGCTCAGGGTCTGGCGAGCTTCTTCTTCATTCAGCCTCGAGAGGGCGAAGCCGACGTGAATCAGCACCCAGTCGCCCACCTTGAGCTCTGGCAAGAGGGCGATATTGACCTCGCGGCGCACGCCCGACACCTCGACCGTGGCCAGGTCGGCGCTCAGAGAGAGAATTCTTCCGGGAATGGCCAGGCACATGGCAGCTTCGTTCTGGCGCTCAGGGGAGCAGTCCTGTCTGGTTGCGGGTGGCTGCGATCCGTTCTCTCGAGGAGAAGGCCGGAGGCCGGGCTCCGTCCCGCGGGCGGATCATGGTCCGCTTCCGAGCCCGATCACGACGAACGCTTGTTCCGGGCTCCG
>QWHO01000137.1 GCA_021404945.1 bacterium CPR1 | reverse complement strand
CAGCATGACCCACCACCCCTCCGACCTTCTGGCGGCCGTCTTCCTGGAGCGCTGGGCGGGCATCGCGCTGCCTACCATCCCGCTCTTTGAGACTATCGACGACCTGCACCGGGCCACCGAGATCCTCGAGCAAGCTCTGGCCATCCCGGCTTACGCCACTCACCAGAAGGAGCGCCGCCAGATCGTGATGGTGGGCTACTCCGACTCGGTCAAGGACGGCGGCTACCTGGCCGCTGCCTGGGCCCTCTACCAGGCCCAGCTGCGGCTGGGCGAGGCGGCCGAGCGCCTGGGGGTGGAGCTGACTTTGTTCCACGGCCGGGGCGGCGCGCTGGGGCGTGGAGGCGGGCCGGCCGCCCGCAGCATCCTGACCATGCCACCCGGCATCGCTCGCGGGGGCCTGCGCCTGACCGAGCAGGGCGAGGTGCTGTCGGAGCGCTACGACGATCCCCCCATCGCCTATCGACACCTCGAGCAGGTCATGTGGGGCATGATCTCGGTGATGGCTCGCCCCGCCGACCCGCCGCGCCCGGAGTGGCTGGAGCTGATCGAGGCCATGTCCGAGCGCTCGATGCATGCTTACCGCGAGCTGGTTGAGCACCCCCTGTTCCTGGACTACTTCTCCCACGCCACGCCCATCAACGAGATCGAGAACCTGAAGCTGGGCTCGCGCCCCTCGCGTCGGCGCGGACGCCGCACTCTGAGCGACCTGCGGGCCATCCCCTGGGTCTTCTCCTGGACCCAGGCGCGCGTGCTGCTACCCGCCTGGTACGGCGTGGGCACGGCTCTGGGCCTGCCCGAGGATCGGCCCCGCCTGCGCGAGATGTATGCTGAGTGGCCCTTCTTCCGGGCCACCATGGACAACTGCGTGCTGGCCCTGGCCAAGTCCGACCTGGGCATCGCCCGCCTCTACGCGGGCCTGGCCGAGAGCGAGGTGCGCGAGGCCATCTGGGGACGGCTCAAGCGCGAGCACGAAGCCACCCGGGCCGCCGTGCTGGCCGTCACCCAGACCGGCGAGCTGCTCGATGACCTGCCCTGGCTGCAGCGCTCCATCCGCATCCGCAACCCCTACGTGGATCCGCTCAACTTCGTTCAGGTGGAGCTGTTCCGTCGCCTCGAGCAGGCCCCCCCGGAGCAGCACGAGGAGCTGCATGCGTTGCTGCGCCTGACCATCCAGGGCGTGGCTTCGGGGTTGCGCACGACCGGATAACCCGGTCCTACCGACTTTGATGGAGCTGGTCGAGCTTGTGCTCGAGGCGGTGCAGCAGGCGGTCGTGGTGGACCAGGTGCTCCATGATCACTTCGATCTCGCGCTCGGCGCGCAGGTCCACGCGCAGGTCGCTGGCCTGGGTCAGGCGGTCGCGCTCGGCCAGGCGATTCTGGCTCATCAGCACGATGGGTCCTGTATAGGCAGCCTGGAAGCTGAGAAACAGGTTCAGCAGGATGAACGGATACGGGTCCCACCCCCGGGCCCAGGCCAGGTTCACCGTCACCCACAGCGCGATCATGATCGACTGCAACAGGATGAACTTCCAACTGCCCACGGTGGCGGAAAGGCTGTCGGCCAGCTTCTGAGGACGGGTCAGCTCCTCTTCGGGCAAGTCGGGCTCGGGCTCGGGTGCCTGCTCAAGGTAGGTATGGGAAGGTCCCAGCTCCATGCTCTGATGATGGCCGATGGCCGGGCTTCCGGCCCTGATCTGGATCATCGCCGCCCGTGATCTCAAGCTTTACTCTGAAGTCGACCCGGCAGCTCAGGAGGACGAGATGGTACTGAAAGATATGATGGAAACCCGACTCATCACCGTTCCGGTCACCATGCACGTGGAGGAGGTCGCTCGCCTCTTGATCGACAAAGGCATCAGCGGCGCTCCCGTCGAGGAAGGCGGCAAGCTGGTGGGAGTGATCTCTTTGTCCGACCTGGTGGCTCACGCCCGCACGGGGGTGCTCACCAAGCACGAGCGCCCCAACTACTACCGTGACGTCTGGATGGAGGAAGAGGAGCTTGAGGGCTTCACCGTCGAGGAGGTGGGCTCCACTCAGGTGGGGGATATCATGACCCCGGTGGTCTTCGATATGGACGAGAGCTCCCCCGTGGCCCAGGCCGCCGAGCTGATGATGACGGCTCGCATTCACCGGCTGATCGTGACCCGCAAGGGCAAAGCGGTGGGGATCGTGACCACCAGCGACTTCATGCGGCTCATTCCGCTGCTCGCGCCGCCCTCGGCCCTGCCGGCCTGAAGCCCGTCGCGCCCAGATTCGGGCGGGCCCTCCCCCCCGTCCGAAAGGCAGTCCCCGCGCGGTTCGCCCGTCGCGGGGGCTGCGTTCCTTGATCCGGGGAAAGGGTCTCTCTGCCTGCGACGAGAACTTGCGGGGTATGAGAGGGCGGGCATGGCTGATTTTTGTCCTGGCGGTTTTCCTTTTGCACGCCCTGGACGCCGACTGCCTGCTGAGCGATTGCCACTGCGCGCCCAGCGGGGGGTGCTTGCTTCCGGTCACGGTCCAGGCCAGCCCCGGTCAGCCCTTCGGCGAGGTTGCCGCCCTGCCGCCCTGTACCCTCACGCGGCTGCAGCCACCTCAGGTCGTCTCCCTGGTCGCCCGCCTCCAGGCGGGTCCAGAGCGGCCGCTCGAGCCTCCTGAAGGTCGTCTCTCTCCTCCACGCGCCCCTCCTGCCGCCTGACGCAGACCAATAGAGCTTCGGCGCCTTGACGCGCACGAAGCTCAAGAGTCGTCCGGAAGGAGCGCAGGCTGTTGCGTGTCTTGCTCTGCCTGGTCTTCCTGCTGGCTGGCTCGCTGGCGGCTCAAGAATCTTCGCTCAGCCTGAGCGAGGCCGTGCAAGCGGGGGTGGCCCGCCACCCCGAGGTGCGCGCGCGCCAGCTGCGCGTGGAGGCCGCCCGAGCTTTCGCCGAGGGAACCGGCACCCAGCCCAATCCGGTCCTCACTTTGGCCGGCGTCCTGGGGGACGCCCAGGAGGAGACCAACAACTTTAGCCAGCGCCTGGAGATCTCCGGGCAGCCGCGGCTGCGTTCGGAGATCGCCCGGCTCGAGCTCGAGCGCGAGGAGCTGGGCCTGACCGCGCTGCAGCGTCGCCTGGCCCTGCGGGTGGCTCGGGCCTACTATGCCTTTTGGGCCGCCAGCCGGCGGCTGGAGGTCGCGCAGACGCGCCAACAGCTGGCCGCGCGGCTCGAGTTTGTGGCTCTGCGACGCTACGAAGTGGGCGAGGTGTCCCGTAACGAGCACCTGCGCGCTCAGCTCGAGAAAGCGCGAGCCGACGCCGAGCTGGCCGCGGTGCAGTCGGAGGAGCGCGGCAGCCGCCTGCAGCTGGCCTTGCTGCTGGGGCTGGCCCGGGATGTGCCGCTGGTTCTGCCGGCCGGGCTGGAGGCCCCCGAGGCGCTTCCAAGCGGAGAGCTGCTCGAGGTGGCCGAGTTGCTCGAACGAGCTCGCTCACGTCCCGAGGTGGCCGCCGCCGAGCGCAACCTCGAGCTGGGCCACAAGGAGGCCGAGCTGGCCACCAAGGAGATGGCCCCCTCGCTGGAGTTCATGGCCTATCGCTCCAAGCTTTACAGCTCCAATATCGAGCAGGGGATCATGCTGTCGCTCTCGCTGCCGCTTTTCGACTATGGCGAGGTGGGGGCCGAGGTGGACAGGCGCCGCGGCGAGGCGCAGGCGAGGGCGGTGGATCGCGAGAGCCTGCTGCTCGAGCTCGACCTTGAGGTGCAGGAAGCCTGGCAGCGCCAGCTCGAGTTCCTGGGGCGGCGCGACTCGCTGCGCGACCAGACCCTGCGCTACCGCGAGCTGTCCGAGCTCAGCCAGCGCGGCTACGATGCGGGCTTTCTCACGCTGGTGGAGACGCTGGACACCCAGCGCGCCTATCGCGAGGCCCTGCTGGAACGCATTCAATCGGAAGCCGAGGCTCAGGTCAGCCGGCTTGAGCTTCATCTGGTGTCGGGCGGTGTCTTCCCGCTGGTCAAGGAGGAGAAACCATGAAAGATTCTGACGCTCCTGTCGTCGCTGGAGTTCCCGCGTGGGTTCTGGCGGTGTTCATCCTGGTGGCGCTGGCACTGGGCTGGTGGGTCGGCTCGCGCCCTTCCGCTCCAGCTCAGAAGGGCCACGAAGAGCACGGAGAGCATGAAGAGCACGAGGAGCATCCCGAGGGCGAGGTGGAGCTCAGCGCCGAGCAGATCAGCCGGGCCGGCATCGTGCTCGAGACGGTCCGGTTGGGCCCGGCGCAGGCTTCCTTTCAAGCCACCGGCAGCCTGGCCGCCGACCCCGACCGCGAGGTGCACGTGACCGCCCAGGTGGCCGGAAGGGTGCTGGAGGTGCTGGTCACCGAAGGCCAGCAGGTGAAGGCCGGCCAGGGCCTGGTCGTGCTGGACAGCCCCGAGCTTGCCCGGGCCCGGGCCGACTACCAGCGGGCCCTGGTGGAGACCGCCCTGGCCGAGCGCGAGCTGGGTCGTCGGACCAGCCTGGCCCTGGTGGGGGACGAGACCCGCCGCCAGATGGAAGAGGCGCGGGTGGACGTCACCCGGGCCGAGTCGGCCCTGGCCTCGGCCCGAGCCCGCGAGGAGGTGGCTTCGCGGCGTCTGGTGCGGGTGGAGGAGCTGCTCGAGGACGGCATCGCCTCGGCCCAGCAGCACGAAGAGGCCCGCGGAGCCCTGCGCGAGGCCCAGGCGGACGTGCGCCAGTATCAAAGCGAGCTGGCGGCAGCTCGTTCTCACCTCGAGCGCGAAGAAACCATTCAAAAGCAGGGTCTGGTCGCCAACCGGGAGGTTGGCGAAGCTCAAGCCGCGGCCGCTCGGGCCCGGGCCGACGTGCGCCATGCTCGTGATGTGGTGGTGGCGATGGGAGCGGTTGCCGAGGCTCAGGGGGCCTCCACTACCCTGACCGCGCCCATCGACGGCATCGTGACCGCCCGCACAGTGACCCGCGGCGAGACCGTGGACCAGGGAGCCGCCCTGCTCACCCTGCTCGACCCCAGCCGCCTGTGGCTCTGGATCGCGGTGCCCGAGAGCCAGGCCGAAGCCTTGCGAGAGGCTCGCTCGGTCGAGCTGAAGGTCGAGAAGAAGAGCTACCGCGGCCGGATCACCTACGTGGACCCCCAGCTCGACCCCCAGACCCGCAGCCTGCGGGCCCGGGTCGAGCTGGAGAACGCAGGAGGGCGGCTGCGCCCCAATATGTTTGCCCAGGTGAGCCTGCTCGGGCCCGGGCAGGGACAGGCCATCACGGTACCGGCTGGCGCCCTGCAGACGGTGGAGGGCCAGGAGGTGGTCTACGTGGCCGAGGAGCCGGGCCACTTCCGGCGCACTCCGGTCAAGCTCGGGTCGGCCAGCGAAGAGCGTGTCGTAATACTGGAAGGGCTCCAGCCGGGGGAGCGGGTGGTGACCGCAGGTGCCTTCTTTGTCAAGTCGGAGGACCAGCGCGGCGCTCTGGGGGAGGGACACTCGCATTGATCGCCTGGTCCTTGAGCCTGCGCCCGCTGGTGCTCTTCCTTACGCTGCTGGTAGCCCTGTACGGAGCCCTGTCGCTGGCCCAGCTTCCCATCGACGCAGTGCCCGACGTCACCAACGTGCAGGTCCAGATCAACACCGAAGCCGAGGCCCGCTCGCCCCTGGAGGTGGAGAGCCAGATTACCTTCCCCATCGAGCAGTCGCTGGCCGGCCTGCCGGGCGTGGAGCAGGTGCGCTCGCTCTCGAAGTACGGCCTGTCTCAGGTGACGGTGGTCTTCCAGGACCGGGTGGACCTGTTCTTTGCTCGCCAGCTGGTGCTCGAGCGGTTGCAGGAAGCGCGTGGGCAGATCCCCGAGGGGATGGGCGACCCCGAGATGGCCCCCATTTCCACCGGTCTGGGGGAGATCTACCAGTACGAGGTGCGCGCCCCCGGGCTGGACCTGATGGAGCGGCGCTCGCTGCAGGACTTCGTGGTCAAGCGCCAGCTGCGCAATCTGCGCGGGGTGGCCGAGGTGAACTCGTTCGGCGGCCTGGAAGCCCAGTTCCAGGTGCTGGCCCATCCGGCACGCTTGCAGGCTCGCGGGCTCACCCTGGCCGACCTGTTCCAGGCGTTGGAGAAAAACAACCTCAACGCCGCCGGCGGTTATCTCGAGTACCGCGGTGAGCAGTACGTGGTGCGCGGCCTGGGACGCATTCAAAGCCTGCAGGACGTGCGCGACATCGTGCTGACCGAGTCGGGGGGCGTACCCGTGCGGGTGGGGGACGTGGCGATCGTGGAGATGGGCCCGGCCCTTCGCCAGGGGGCGGTCACCCGGGATGGTCAGGGCGAGATTGTGACCGGCATCGCCATGATGCTGGTGGGCGAGAACAGCCGCAACGTGGCCCGCCGCCTGCACAAGCGGTCGGCCGAGATGGAGCCTTCGCTGCCTGCGGGGGCCACTCTGGACGCCTTTTACGACCGCACCGAGCTGGTCGATCGAACCCTGGCCACCGTGGCGCGCAACCTGTTGGAAGGCGCCGTGCTGGTTATCCTGGTGCTCTTCTTCACGCTGGGAGACATGCGGGCCGCCCTCATCGTGGCTCTGGCCATCCCCCTCTCCATGCTGTTTGCCGCCATCTTGATGGTGAAGACTGGCATCTCCGGCAACCTGATGAGCCTGGGCGCCATCGACTTCGGGCTGATCGTGGACGGCTCGGTGGTGATGGTCGAGAACGCCGTGCGCCGGCTGCGCCAGCACGAGGGCACGGTGCTTCAGGCCTGCCAGGAGGTGGCCCGCCCGGTGGTGACCGGGGTGGGCATCATTATCCTGGTCTACCTGCCTCTTCTCACCCTGACCGGGATGGAAGGCAAGATGTTCGTACCCATGGCCGCCACCGTGGTCTTCGCCCTGAGCGGCTCGCTCTTGCTGGCCCTGACCACCGTGCCGGTGCTGGCCTCCTACTGGCTCAAGCGAGGTGGCCCCGAGCGCGACAGCCGGCTGGTCGAGCTGGCCCGCCGGGCCTATCGGCCCGCCCTGACCTGGGCCCTGGCCCGACCGGGCCAGCTGGTCCTGGTCGCGGCCACCCTCTTCCTGCTGAGCCTGGTCACCCTCAGCCGGATGGGAGCCGAATTCTTGCCCGAGCTGGATGAGGGAGCCATCGCCATCCAGGCCAGCCGTCTTCCGTCCACCTCGTTGACTCAGTCGATCGAGATGGTCACCCGCCTCGAGCAGGCCATCAAGGAATTCCCCGAGGTCAAGACCGTGGTCAGCAAGACGGGCCGTCCCGACATCGCCACCGACCCGATGGGGGTGGAGGTCTCGGACATCATCATCACCCTCAACCCGCAGCACGGCGATAAGAACGCCCTGGTGGAGAAGATGGAGCAGCGCCTCAAAGAGGTGCCCGGGATGAATTACAGCTTTTCCCAGCCCATCGAGCTGCGCGTTTCGGAGCTGATCTCCGGAGTGCGCTCGGACGTGGGCTTGAAGATCTTCGGCGAAGACCTGGACGTGCTCAAGGCCACGGCCGCTAAGGTAGCCGCCCGCCTGGGCGAGATCGAAGGAGCGGCCGACATTCAGGTCGAGCAGGTGAGCGGTCTGCCCTATCTGCAGATCGAGTTCGACCGCCAGGCCATGGCTCGCCACGGCCTGAGCGCGGCCGACCTGGCCGACGTGGTCGAGCTGGCCGTGGGCGAGCGTCCGGCCGGCACCGTCATGCTGGGAGATCGCCGCTATCCCCTGGTGGTGCGCCTGCAGGCCCCCTACCGGTCCGATCCCACCGCTATCGGGGCGATCGCCGTCCCCCTGCCCCGAGGAGGACAGGTTCCCCTCTCGGATCTGGCCTCGATCCGGATCGAGCCGGGCCTGGCCCAGGTGAGCCGCGAGAACGGCCAGCGCCGCATCGTGGTGGAAGCCAACGTGCGCGGGCGCGACATGGTGAGCTTCGTGGACGAGGCCCGGGCGGCGGTGCAGCCACTCTTGCCGGAGGGCTACTTCCTGGACTTCGGGGGGCAGTTCGAGAACTACCGGCGGGCCCGCAACCGTCTGCTGGTGGTGGTTCCCGTGTCCCTGGCCATGATCTACTTTCTGCTCTACGCGAGCCTGCGCAGCGCCCGACAGTCGGGATTGATCTTCCTCAACGTGCCCTTCGCCATCACCGGAGGGGTTGCCGCCCTGGCGGGGCGCGGACTGCCCTTTTCCATCAGCGCCGGAGTGGGGTTCATCGCCCTGTTTGGCATTGCAGTCCTCAACGGGCTCGTGCTCATCAACGCCCTCAACCTTTTGCGCGCCCAGGGGCGTGGCCTGGATGAGGCAGTCGAGGAAGGCTCGCTCTCGCGCCTGCGTCCGGTCATGATGACCGCCCTGGTGGCCAGCCTGGGATTCATCCCCATGGCCCTGTCGCACGGCGCGGGGGCGGAGGTGCAGCGCCCGCTGGCCACGGTGGTGATCGGTGGGCTGATCACCTCGACCCTCCTCACCCTGCTCGTGCTCCCCAGCGCCTTCCGCTGGATGGAGCGCGACCGGGATGAATCATCTTCCTGAGCAGGCGGTCAGCCGACGGAAGAGAAAAAGGCCCCGGCCGTCGGCCGGGGCCTTTTCGGTGGTCGCCCTCAGAGGGACTTGGTCGGGAATTCCTTCTCCTCGATGTCGATGGCTTCGGCCGCCAGGGCGGCCTGACCCTCGAGCTCCTCCTCGCCGAAGGCGAAGGCGCCGGGGCGCTTCTGGCCGTTGACGCTTACGAAGTGCACGCCGCTGACGCGCCAGCCCTGGGCATTGCCGGTCATCCCAAGCTCGAGCACCACGGGCACAGTGGCGCCACCCGGGGAGTCGGTGCCAAAGAAGTTGCAGCGAACCGCAGCCTGGGTGGAGCTGATGCGCTTGGTCACCGGAGCGCCAGCGAACTGAAGGCGGAAGGTCTTACCGGAAGCGGGGTCCTTCTGGATGAGTACGGAGCCGATCGAGTTGGCGGCCACGTAGTCGCTCAGGGTCTTGCGGCTGTGAGCCAATGCGTCAATGGCCTGCACGTTTGACCGGCGGACGCTCGAGCGGCGGAAAGCGGTAGAGCGTTGGACGAGGAATCGCTGGCTCAGGCGCGTCCTCGCCGCGCTTCGGATCCGGTTGACTCTGGCAATCCGCTCGGCGCGATTGTTCGCCATGACCCCATTGGGCCGCTGGCCGGCAAAGAAGCTTTGACTGCGCATCGGCGTGCGGGACTGGGGGCGATTAACGAAGCGCCCGGTCTGCTCGGCCAGACGATGCTCCCGAAAAATTCGCCCTCCGGCGCCCTTCTCGCGAAATGCGAGCCGCAGACGCGAGGTCCGGCTGATCAATCCGTTCTTACCTCTCTCGCTTTGCAGCCGATTTACGGCCTGGAAGGGCTTGAGGCGAGCCGAGGAGGATTGCCGGCCTAACTTCAGACCGGTCACCTGGGGCTCAGCCGACACCGGCTGCACCCAGGCGAGCAGGAGCCCGGCTGTCAGAGCACCGATGATCATCTTCTGGAGTCGCTTCATCTTAAAAATACCTCCGCAATCTTACTGGCCTGGGTCGAGTATAGACGCTCCACCTGAAAGGCACCTGAAAGCTCGATGAAGGGTTGCTGAACAAAGTGGTCGCCGTGAGCATAATAGGCCAGACAACCACTGCTCGTCGAGGGGAGTTTGTAAAAAACATGTTACACGGCGATATTTCTTTTGCTTTTCTTATGTGTTGAGCGTTACGTGCTGAAGGTTTTGCCTCTCCATCGGAGGTGCCTCCACACAAGTCTGTCGGCGCGATGTACTGCAAAACCTTCAGCACTTCACTTTTTGCACGGGAGGTTTGAATTCGCCGCTCTCGACCGGGGCTGACAAGTTGAATCTGAGGTTTCATAGTTCTTTCAGGGTGATAGGTTACAAGCGAGGGACAGAATCCGAAGAATTATGGGAGGTCCATCCAGATGATCCAGAACGTTCCTTCGTGGGCTCAGGGCCACGTCCAGTCTTTCCGTGACAGTCAGACCTTGCCGGGAGGGCAGCGGGTGGACATTCCCGCCGGTCAGGCCCGCGAGGTGGACGGCAAGATCAGCTCCCAGATCGAGGACGGCATCCGGCTCGACGAGAGCGAGATGGACCTGGCCCCGGGGATCGGCGTCATCAGAGCCGACATTTTCGGCACCAAGACCGAGGTCTACTACAACGGCAACTCCACCCAGGGCGAGTTCGTGCAGACTGTGGCGGACGACATGGCCGCCTACGGCAAGTTCTCCCCGCAGGGCGTGGACGTGGTCGTGGCTCAGAAGGACGGCGAGAACATCCAGGGCCAGGCGTTCCACATTGACCGCCAGGCCCCCGAGAAGAGCTTCGCTGTCATTCAGGGTGGTGGCTTCAACCTTCTCTAAAGTGCGAGCCCAGCTCGGCGCGTGAAAAGAGAGCCGCGGTCTGCGGCTCTTTTGCACATTCAGGGCGGATCGGGAGGAGGCTCGCAGCCGCGCCCGTGAGCGTAGCTCCAGATTTCCAGCGAGCGCTGGCGATAGCTCTCCGCATCCAGGGGTCGAGTGCGCGCGCACAGCAGGGCCAGCCGATTGAGGATGGGCGTGAGCTCGGGATGGTTCGGCCCCAACCGCACCTCCCGTTCTTGCAGCAGTCTTACCAGATATCCCCGTGCCTGGCCCGGATCCTGGCTCAGCTCGGCCAGTTGCTCCAGCGCCCGCTCCTGGCGCGGGTCCTTGCGACCGAGGCGGGTCAGGAGCTCGAGCCATTCCTCCAGGGTTGCCCTCCGCTCTTCGGCAGGCGCGAAGCGCTGCCGCAAGATCTCACTCAATCGCCAGACGAGATCCAACCGGCGCGAGCGCAGCGGCTGGGTGACCAGAGCTTCGCGCAGGTGGGACTCGGCGGCCCCCAGTTGTCCACATTGCTCCTCCATGGTGGCGATCTGGATCAGGGTCAGAGCCCGATCCTCCGGGGTCAGCACACAGGCCAGCACGGCCTGCAAGATCTCGATGCCCTGTGAGCCTCCTTTCAGGGCGGCATAGTGGCGCAGCACATCGGAGGCCTCCGGCAAGGCCGCCTGGCTCAGCTCTTGCATCAACGGCCCCAACTGCTGCAGCAGCTCCTGGGCCAGGGAGCGCAACTCCTCGGTCTCCACGATGGCCGAGAGGGAGAGGTCAGGCCGCGCCAGGGGCGTGACCAGCAGCCCTCTGACCCAGTAGGGCAGCAGGCCGTGGGCCGGGTAAGCCACTCCGTCCACCAGGCAGAGGAAGTCGTTGCGGCTGGGGGCCAGATTGGTGAGCGGACCGGGGGCTCCAAAAAAGTCCTGGGGCTGCCCGATTCGCGGGCCGGGCACCAGCACCGCCCGGTAATCTCCGGGCGCGGGGGAGCGGTGCAGGATGATTCCCTCGACCCCGTCGACATGGACCTCGCCGATCACCAGGCAGGCCAGGCACGTGTCGGGCCGGTAAGGCCGGTTGATCGGTCGCCCATCCACTCTCACCGGGATGGGAGCGTAGCGGGCCCACCTGGCCAGCACGAGATCGGGCGGCTCGCTCTTTTTGCCCAGCCTGAGCCACTCGCGTTTGAGTTGCAGCTCGACGATCAGGCCCGCATCCTGGCCGGGAGCAGAGCGCTCGCTTGTCATCTTTCCCTTGCGCAAGACAAGTCGGGTCCCCGAGCTCTCCAGGGTGATGCGGGCGGGCTCGAGCTGCTCGGCCATCAGCAGGCCCAGGGCCAGGGAGCGCAGGCCCCCTTCTTCCAGCAGGTGGCTGAAGATCGATTCGATCTGCATTTTCGTGATCGAGACCCCCCCGAAGACGAACCGCCGGCCTTCCTGGAAGTCGAGGCTGTGAGCCCCCAGAACGCAGGCGGCGGTCACGAAGAGGAGCGGATAGCGATGCGGATCGGCCGAGAGATAACGGCCCATGACCTCGCGAGCCCGCTCGGGGTGCAGCGTGAAACGTCCTGACTCGTCGGATCGCCCCTCCTGGCGCAGGCTGGCGAGCAGTTGCTCCATCTGATCGGCCGCTCCTGTCCTGGCTGAGAATTCGTCGGCCACTCAGCGCTCCAGGACCTGGCGGATCTCGGCCGCGTCGCGAGCGTCCGGCTCGAGCGAGAGGTAGCTCTTCAGGAAGCTCTTGGGAGGGCGTAGTGCGGAGCTGCCTGGATGGCCTGCCGATAGTAGTGCTCAGCCTTCTGGAGGTTGCCGGCCTGCTCGAGCTCGCCACCCAGATTGTAGAAAGGAAAGCCGTAGAAGCTGGTGAGCAAGTACTCGAAACGGCGCGGGTTATAGTGATCGCCCAGGCTACGCTTCTCGTAGCTCTCCCACACTTTGAGCACGGCCTGCTCAAGCTCTTCCGGGGTGGGCTTCTCCTTGGGCTCGGCCACCCGCTGGGCCAACCCCGCCGGGAGAAGCCTGAAGCTCTGGCTCACGCTGGGGTCGAGGCTGCCCCAGAGCAAGATAGGTCGGGTGCCGTAGTTGGCCGCGATCAGTGCCGCCATGGGAGCGGTGCGCCCCTCGTCGTAGACCTTCCACGGGAAGCTCACGCTGGAATGGTTGCGCCGCTTGCTGCTGACGTACCAGGGATATTTCAGCTTGTCTTGATCCAGCACCACCACATCGGGCCGCTCACCCAGGGCGAACTGGGCATACTCGAGCAGCATGGTGGGCCCATCCCCCACGGTCAAAAACAGCGCGTTTTCGGGCAGAGTGGCCAGCAGGTTTCGCATGTAATCCTCGGCCACCGTGTTGCGGCGCTGATCCAGCTCTTTGAAATGGCTCCCGCCCAGGGCGGCGATCAGGGCGCAGCAGACCAGGGCCGCGGCCTGGCCGGGCAACCTTTTGCGGGCCAGGAAACCGACCCCGGCCCCGGCCAGGAGCGCCAGCGGCACCTGGGGCAGCACATAGAAGCGCTCCACCACGCCCAGGTAGTATTCGTGGGCCAGCGGGCAGTTGGCCATCATCAAGAAGACCGGACCGGTAAACAGCCACGCCAGCGCGACCGCGAGCGTCGACCAGCGGTCTTTCAGGGCGCTGGTGATCAGGCCCAGGACGATCAAGGCCAGCAAGCCCAGGGCCGGGCCCTGGAACAGGTTGGAGAAGTAGAAGGGCAGCTGCGACCAGGGGGAGTCGACCCCCAGCGCCTGGCGAGCTTGCTCGGGCATCAACGAGAGCGTGCCGTAGTCCTTGCGCAAGAAGAGGTGGAGCAGGTTGCTCAGGTTATGGGGGTCGTCCCAGTTCTGGCCGGGATTGGCCTGCGAGCGGATGAGCGGGTAGAGATAGGGAGAGAGGCCCCCGGCGAAGGCCGCCGGCATTCCCAGCAGGAAGCGCCGGTCGGTCCAGGGCAGTCCGGCGCGCCAGAAGAGCACGGCCGTGGCCGGCAGCAGAAAGGCCAGGGTGTGGTGGTGGGCGGCCCCAAGGCCGTAGAGCAAAGCGATGGCGATGGCCTGAGGCAACCTGGAGCCCTGACGGGAGGCCAGCCTCAAGCCCAGGAACAGGATGAGTGCCGCCAACAGGTTGTTGAGCCCGAAGACCTCGCACACCACCGAATTGTGCCAGACGCGCGGATCGAGCCCCAGCACCAGCGCGGCTGTCACCCCCGCCCAGCGCGAGCCGGACCAGGAGATGGCCGTCAGGGCCAGCACTCCTCCCGCCAGAGCCGAGCAAATCGCCGAGAGGGCATTGACCGCCAGGGCGGGGTTCTGGGGCGTGAAGCGCGAGGCCACCCAGCCCAGCAGGGTGTGCAGGGGATAACCGGGCGGATGGGGGATGCCCAGCGAGACCGCGGCCGTGGTCAGGTCGGCCGCGTCCGCTGCGCCGATCCCCGGCAGCAGGGTGCGCAGGTAGACCGCCAGCACCAGGGCGGTCATTGCTCCTGCTGCCAGCCAATCCAGCTTGCTCAGCGGCTTCATGGGGGGCTCGGTTCGCCCTCGAAGGCATTCTCCCCGCCGCCCGCGCGGAGTTGCCACGCTGGGTGTCTGCTCATGAGCTGACGCGGGGGCTGTCAACTTTCCTCGAGCAAAGTTGCCACGCCGGGTGTCTGCTCATGAGCAGGCGCGGAGGCTGTCAACTTTCGTCGGGCAAAGTTGCCACGCCGGGTGTCTGCTCATGAGCAGGCGCGGAGGCTGTCAACTTTCCTCGGGCAAAGTTGCCACGCCGGGTGTCTGCTCATGAGCAGGCGCGGGGGCTGTCAACTTTCCTCGGGCAAAGTTGCCACGCCGGGTGTGTGCTCATGAGCAGGCGCGGAGGCTGTCAACTTTCGTCGGGCAAAGTTGCCACGCCGGGTGTCTGCTCATGAGCTGACGCGGGGGCTGTCAACTTTTCAGGCAGCCACGGCGATAGCGAGCTTCTCGAACAGTCGGTCGATGAAGTCGGAGGCGCAGACATCCTCCTCGGTGAGCTTTACTCTCGGCAGGCCGATGAATTTCCGGCGCCGCTCGTCGCGGTCGGCCCTGTGATAGGGCCCGTCGACCTCGATGTTGACCCAGATCAGGCTTTTGCCAACCCGCACGCAAGCGAGCAGGTCCATCCTGAACGGACCGTCCGGGGTCAAGACGCGTACCTGGGGAAAGAGCGCGCAGAGAAGGGGTCCTTCCAGCACCAGGGCTGGCCAGAGAAGATCTCCCACCAGATCGTTCGAGGGCTCCTCGATGATCGGGAGGCGTCGCCAGCCCAGCCGCATCAGGCTGAAATACGAGAGGATGCCCACTGTCATCAGTTTGAGCCACGAGACCATCTCCAGCCCGGAGCCGCAGCAAGCGAAATGGAGAAACTCGGAGAACCCGTCGCGACCCTGGTGCTCGAGCGCCCTGGGCAGCCACTGGTCGTATTGAGCCCGGTAGCCCTTGCGGGCGGCTCGCAGGCGAACCCAGTTGTCGCGTTCGCGGTCGAGGACATAGCGACCCCGACGGGGCGCAAACCTGCGCCATAGCTTACTGCGATGCCAGGACGGACGAGGCCGCGGGGTGGCCCGCAGGCTGGTGCTCCCCAGCAACTCGTCGGGCCTGAGCCCGAAGGCCTTCGCGAGCCGCACGACGTGCTCGCGATTGGGGAGGCGGCGCCTGTGCTCCAGGTGACTGATGAGCCATCGGTTGAGCAAGCTGCGCCCGGCCAGCTCGCGCTGGGTCCAGCGGCGCAGGCGCCGCTCGTGCTTGAGGCGGAGGTGAAAGGGCATCCTTGTCATACCCTGATCATCTCATCCGATTGTAACCGGGATATCACCGGTCGGTTGTCAGAAGGTTGCCGCGATGTTTCCGAAAGATAAACTAAAGTGCAAGGCCTTTGGTCTTGCACTTTACAACGCGCAGGAACGAAGTTCCGGCGCGTTCGTCAGATTGTGCTAAATGTGCAAAACCAAAGTGCGAGCACATTAGCGACTGGCCACCATCAAAGCCAGCTCCAGGCGGCGATACCAGAACTGCTTGCGACCCGCCGTCAGGGTGAGGTGGAAGGGTCTTTGCTCCTCCATCAAGCGGCGCACTCCATCGGTCACGTCGGCTACCACCAGGGTTGCCCCCGGACCCTGGTAGAGCGCCTCCACCTCGGCCGCGCAGCGGGCGTCGTCGCCGGGGGTATCGGACTTGATACCGCTGGAGTTGACGAAAAGGCGAAGGCTGAAGAGCTCGCCGCGCTTGACGTCGCTGACCCCAAGGCCGTGGATGCGCAGTACCGCGCGCACCAGTCGCTCCCGGTTGACCGGCCCGGCGGGCTGGGCCGAGGCGCTGGCCAGGTCGACCGGGTCGCTTTTTCGGCCGGCGGGCGGGTAGGTCAGCTCGTACAGGTTGTAGCTCTGCTCGCCGCGTTGATCCAGCATCAGCCGGGTGCGCACCTCGCTGCGATCGTGGTTGGCCAGAATCCACATCAACTTGGCCAGCGCCGCCTCGGGCGTGAGGTCGAAGCCCCCGATCACGCCCTCTTCCAGAAGTGCGCTGGAGGAGGCGTAGAGCCCCAGCTCCACCTGGCCCTCGATGCACTGCGTGACCGTCAGGATCGTCTTGGGATCGGGCCCACTGGCGGCCCGCCCGATCAGCTCGAGCAATTCGGAGTCGCCAGGCGCGTTGCCGGTCCCGAAGGCTCGCAAGACCACCCCGCGCAGCTCCGGGTGCTCGAGCAGCGAGCCCAACTGGCTGGCGTGCATTCCCGGGAACAGGGTCAGATCGACCACCTGCTCCTCGAGCTGGCGGTGCACGTAGAAGGGCGCGCGCTCGTCGGGCATCGCTCGCACCAGATCGGGAAAGAGGCGTATCTGCTCGCCCAGGTGGCCCAGGCGGGGATAGTTGGGCGAGGCAAAGCCCTGCCAGGCGGTGGTGCTCACCTTGCGGGTGCGATTGCCGCGCAGCAGCGCATCCCCAAAGCAGATGGTCACCTCGGGCACGCAGGCGAGCCCGGTGGCCTTGTAGCCGGCCACGTAAAGGGCGTTGATCAAATTCTGGCGGGCGTCGGTACGGGTGGCGAAGATGGGGCGCTGGGCCCCCGTCAGCACCAACGGCTTGGCCAGATTGGCCAGCAGAAACGAGAGCGCCGAGGCAGTGTAGGCCATGGTATCGGTGCCGTGCAGCACCACGAAGCCGTCGTAGTCGGTGTAGACCCGCTCGATGGCCTCGGCCATGAGAACCCAGTGCCGGGCGCTGAGATCGGCCGAGTCGAGCGGAGGCAGCTCCAGACCGTCTTCGTCGAGCAACGTGCCCAGCTCCCACTCGATGCCTTCCTCGGAGCCCAGCCCTCGGATGCGCTCGAGCAGCTCCTGGCTCGAGGCGGGCGCCAGCGGGCTGAGGGGATTTCCCGGGTCCAGCGGTCGCATGCCGACAGTTCCGCCAGTATAGAGCAGGTAGACCCGGGTCTTCATTCGTTCTGGCCCAGCACCTCGAGCAGGGTTCTCAGGGCCGCTTGTTGCGACTCGGCGCTGGCCAGGCCTGAGGCGAGCTGGTTGAGCACCATCAGGTCGCCTTCGTGTCGGCCCGGATAGCTTCGTACCAGCAGCAAGAGCTCGCCCGCATCCAGCCAGATGCCACGGCAATGGCGACAGACGTCGATTTCCACCTCCAGCGCCCGGGTCAGCTTGAGGGCTTTCAGGCAGCGAGGGCAGCCCCGCTCGCCTCCGGGCTCGGGCGTCAGGGCGTCGAGCTCGAGTCGGAAGACGCGCGAGAAGAGCTCCTGGCTGGGGAAGAGTCGCGAGAGCTCCTCGCCGTCAAACCAGAAGCCGCGGCACTCCGAGCAGCAGTCGATCTCAAGGCCGGTGGCGGAGTCTTTCCAGGGCTCGAGGGTGGCTTTAGCACAGGCCGGGCAGCTGAGCACCGGTCTGCCTTCGGGCTGATCCCGCATTCGTCCTTGCTCAGGTGCGATCGCCCGACTGTACGTCCCACGGCCCGAGGTACCAGAGACTGTCTGGCCGGGTCAGGTGGCTGGAGTCTTCCCAGGGCGCCGTGATCCCGGTGGCCGCCCGCAATCGCTCCTGGTCAGCCAGCAGCAAGGTCATGAACCCCTCCTTGCGGGCCAGGCCCAGACGCAAAGCCAGCTCGGTCACCTCGGGGCGGGTGGAATACACGAAAAAACGCCTCCCCGTGCTCAGCGCAAAGCCAAGAGGACCGGTCAGCACGCCCGGGTGAATTGCGAGCTGCTGCAGCACGTTGTCGGGCTTGACCTCCAGCACCGAGAGGCCGTCAGCGTCCTGGCGAAGCTCGGTGGGCTCGAAGCGAGCCAGGAAATTGGCCTGCAACTCGGCCTCGTCGTGGTAGGCGAAATGGTTGTAGCCGCGGTAGCGCCGGCTCAAGAGATCGAGCAAGGGGCCCTGACCCGGGCTCAGAGCCAAGGCGGTCGGAACGGGCGTTTCCGGGGTTGAGAAGAGGTAGCTCGAGGGAACCATCCCTGACCCGGCTCGCTCGAGCTGGCGGCGGCTGGCATTGTCGTGCGTCACGAAGGCCAGCAGCAGAGCGCCGCCGGCCCGGCGCGTCAGCTCCACCGACTCGGCGATGATGCGAGCGAAGCAGCCCTGCCCGCGGGCCTCGGGCAGCGTCCAGGAGCCGGTCATGATGCCCACCTTCACCTCGCCCTTTGGCAGGCGTACGCGCCGGTAGCAGACCGCCGAGCCGGCCAGGGTCTTTCCTTGCTTCTTGACCAGCATCAGGTCGGCCGGGGTGCGCTGGAAGAACCAGTGGAGCTTACGCTCGTCCCCCCAGCCGGGAAAGACGCTGTTCAGGCTGGCGAGATACTCGGCTTCAAGACCCGGCGGGTTGTGCAGCACATCCATCGCGGCTCATCATCCTTTCGGCGATCGCTCCCAGGGAGGTCCACCAGAGCGCGTCGCCGTAGCGCCGCTCCAATTCGCTGAAGAGGAGGTCGAGGTAGTTGCAGTAGAGCTCGTCCACCCCGTCGAGCGCGATATGGCCGCAGGCGTTCTTGATGATGTGGGCCTTGATGCTCAAGAGCCCACCCAGGTCGATGACCTCGAAGGCCCGCTCGATGCGGCTGGTGGCCTGGAAGTTGGCCGTGAAGTGAATCAGCTTCCCGTCGCAGATGAGCTCGGGAAAGATCAGCGAGCGCCCCGTGAGGCCACTCATCGCTGTGACCGCGGTCGCCGAGATGGGGGTGCGGATGTCGCGCGCCGAGCTGACGAAAACCAGTCCGGCTTCGATCATGGCCGTGGCCAGGTTGGGGGGAAACTCCCAGCCAGGCGGATTCATGCCGCGCGCATACCTCAGCCCGGCCTCCTCGAAGACGGCGATCATCTCGCCCACGATGGCGCGACACTCCTCCAGCGACAGGTCGTTCTGAAACTCCACCAGCACTTTGGGGCCCTTGTGAATGTGGTGCAGCCCGTGAAAGGCCAGCTCGGTGCGGGGCAACGACTTGAGGTAGGCCACGAAGTCGGGGTGCCGTCCCAAGCGCATGGTGCCCACCGGGTGCAGCTCGGTGAGGTAGAGCTTGTCTCGAAGATACCTGTTGCGAGCCAGCATCTTCAAGGTGGGCACGGGCGAGGTCTCGCGCCAGTCGGCGGTGGTGAACAGGGTGACCCAGAGTTGCGGGTGGCGCTTGAGCAGCCAGTGAACCTGCCCGAGCGCCCCGGCCTCGAGGTCGCCGCCGGCCTCATAGAGATCGCTGCTCTTGCCGGGGTGAATGTCGTCGATGGTGACGCACACCGCCGCCTGTTTGCCGGAAGGAAGCCAATCGCGCAAGATGCCCCAGGCTTTCGTGCGGGCAGGGGATTTTGCCTGCGCACGTTCGAACTTGAGCCCGCATGGCCCGGTCGAGAAAGATGAAAAAGAAGCGGAGTGCTCACTGGGTTCCACCCGGAACGATCACCATCGACCCCAATGCTCCCAAGCCGGTCATCGATCTGATGGCTTTCAGCGCCGGCCAGCTGGTGGAGCAGAAGTTGGAAGACGTCAGGTGGGTCGAGCACAACAAAGACAAGTATCCCATCATCTGGGTCAACGTGGACGGGCTGGGAGACGCCAACGTCGTGGCCGAGCTCGGCCGCATCTATAACCTGCACCGGCTGGCGCTTGAGGACGTGGTCAACGTGCACCAGCGGGCCAAGGTCGATCTTTATGACGGCTACTACTTCGTGGTCTTGCGCATGCTCCACCAGATGGAGGGCCGCATCGAGACCGAGCAGATCAGCATCTTTCTGGGTGAGCACTTTGTGCTCACCTTTCAAGAAGGCATTCCCGGCGACTGCCTCGAGCCGGTGCGCGAGCGCATTCGCAAAGAGTCCACCCGGCTGCGCGGAGGCTCGTGCGACTTTCTGGCCTATCACCTGATCGACGCCGTGATCGACAGCTACTTCCCGGTGCTCGAGCGCATGGGCGAGCAGCTCGAAGACCTGGAGAACGAGGTGCTGCTTCGGCCCGACCGCAGCATCGTGCGGCGCATCCACGACATCAAGCGCGATCTTCTGATCGTGCGCCGGGCCGTGTGGCCTCTACGCGAGGCCATCAACCCGCTCTTTCGCGAGGATGTCCCGCTCATCTCGGCCGAAACCCGGGTCTTTTTGCGCGACTGCTACGATCACTGCGTGCAGGTCATCGACCTGGTGGAGACCTACCGTGAGCTGGGCTCGAGCTTGATGGACGTCTATTTGAGCAGCATCTCCAACCGCATGAACGAGGTGATGAAGGTGCTCACCATCATCACCACCATCTTCGTGCCGCTTACCTTCGTGGCCGGAATCTACGGCATGAATTTCAATACCGAGAAGTCGCCACTCAACATGCCTGAGCTGAACTTCTACTACGGCTACCCGCTCTGCATCCTCGTCATGCTGGTGCTGGCCGTGATCGAGCTCTGGTTCTTTTACAAGAAGGGCTGGATCTTTGCCCCCCCTGACCTGGACGCCGAGGCTCTGGGCGTAGCCCACTCGAGCCCTACTGAGCTGAGCGCCCCCACCCCGCACCACCAGTGAGCAAGCCCCAGCTCAGCCTGGCCGTGCAGGTGGCCTGGGGGGCGGCCTCCTACGAGGCCGAGCAGCTGCGCCACGAGCTGCTCGAGCCCGAGCACCTCTGGGTTGGCATCTGCAGCCTGAGCAAGGTGGTCGAGCAGCAGCCCGAGCTCTTTACGGCCGAAGAGCGCGCCGAGCTGCGCCAGGGTGCCGAGTTGGTGGTCAGCGAGCTGGCCGGACTCGGGCTGACGCCGGACGGCCTGCGGCGCACCTTGCGCCGCCAGATGCCCCCTGGCCAGAGCAACCACAGCGGCCACCGCAGCCCCCAGGCGCGCGAGGTCTTCGAGCAAGCCGAGTTTCTGGCCAGGGGCAAGCCGATCGAAGTGCGTCACCTGCTGACCGCCCTCGTCAACAAGCCCTGTCCGGGTTTCGAGCGGGCTCGCGCCCCGGCCGACAGCCTCCTGGCCACGGCCGTCGACCAGCCGCCTGCCCCGGAGCCCCCGAAGAAGGATTCCTTCGAGCCCTATCGCCCGCAGGAGAACGTCCCCACCCGCTCCATGCGCGTGCCTGGCAAGCAGACCATCGCCCGCGACCTGAAGCAGTTCTTCGAGGAGGAGGAGAAGCGCCGCCAGGCGCTCTACGAAGCTCCCCTGCCCCCGATGGCGGCGGCCGGTGACAAGCAGGGCGGCAAGAGCATCCTTCAGCGGTTGGGGCGCGACCTGACCGTGCTGGCCCGTCAGGGCAAGCTCGGCCCCTTCGTGGGCCGCGAGCGCGAGCTGAAGCTGGTGGTCGAGTGCCTCATGCGCCAGGGCAAGAACAACCCGGTGCTGGTGGGCGAGCCCGGGGTGGGCAAGACGGCTGTGGTGGAGGCCCTGGCAGTGGAGATCGTCCGCTCCGGCGCCGACCATCCCCTCAGCGGCAAGCGGGTGGTCGAGATCGCCATCGGTCAGCTGCTGGCCGGCACCACCTATCGGGGCGAGTTCGAGGAGAACATCAGCCAGTTGATCCGCGAGGCCTCCAATCCCAGCGTCATCCTGTTCATTGACGAATTGCACACGCTGATCGGCTCGGGCTCCTACAAGGGCAGCTCCCAGGACGGGGCCGACCTGCTCAAGCCGGCCCTGGCCCGGGGCGCTCTGCGCCTGATCGGAGCCACCACGGTGCAGGAATACGAGCAGTTCATCCAGACCGACCCCGCCCTGGAGCGCCGCCTGGACAAGGTGGCGGTGGAGGAGCCCCTGCCCGCCGAGGCGCTGGCCATGGTGCAGGGACTGGTGGGCAAGCTGGCCTCCCACCACCAGCTTGAGTACCTGCCCGAGGCTCTTGAGGCGGCCGTGGAGCTGTCGGTGCAGTTCGTCAAGAACCGCCGCCTGCCCGACAAGGCTATCGATCTGCTCGACCGCGCCGGGGCCCGGGCCCGGGCCGAGCGCCGTCCGGCGGTCGATCGGCGGGTGGTGGCCGAGACCCTGGCCAGCGTCCAGAACCTTCCTCTGGAGCTGATCCTGAGCGACAGCGCCGATTCGCGAATGCTCACCCTGGAGGCGGCTCTCAAGCAGCGCATGGTTGGCCAGGATGAGGCCATCGACAAGCTATGCCAGCGCCTGGCCCTGGTGCAGGCCGGGCTGATCGACCGCCGTGGCCCGCTGGGAGTGTTCCTGTTGATCGGCCCGCCCGGGGTGGGCAAGACCGAGATCGCTCGCACCACAGCCGAGCACCTCTTCGGCACCGCTGAAGCCCTCGTGCGCCTGGACATGTCCGAGTATCAAGAGCCCCATAGCGTCTCGCGCCTGGTGGGATCCCCCCCGGGATACGTCGGCCACGACGAGCCCTCGCCCTTTTTCACCCGCCTGGTGGCCCGCCCCCACGCGGTGGTCTTACTCGACGAAGTGGAGAAGGCTCACGCCCGTGTCTTCGACCTGTTCTTGCAGGTCTTCGACGAGGGTCGCCTGACCAACGCCCGGGGGCAGACGGTGGATTTGCGTCAGGCCATCTTCTTGCTCACCTCCAACCTGGTGGGACGGGGCCAGCGCGCTCTGGGGCTGCGACAGAAAAAGGACGACCGCCCGGCCCCTCCGCCCGAGCTAGCCGAGCACTTCCGCCGCGAGCTGCTCGACCGCATCGATGAGGTGATCACCCTGCGCCCGCTCGAGCAGTCCGACGCCGAGACGCTGATCCGCCGCCTGCTCGTGGACCTGGAGAAAGACCTCGATCGGCGCTTTGGAGTGCGTCTGAAGGTGTTGCCTGAAGTGGTTGCCCGGGTGGCCCGGGAGGGGCTCGACCCCGAGACCGGCGGAGTGCGCGGGTTGCGTCGCGGCTACGAGCTTTCGCTGCTGGTGCCGCTCAGCAAGCGGGCCCTGGCGGGGGACTTCAAGAATGGCGACGTGCTTCGCGTGTCAGAGGGAGAAAAAGGCCTCGAGCTCCGGGTCGTCTCGCGCCTCAAGGATGGGGAGCCGCCTGTCCCTCCAGCTTGAGCGTCTTGACGGCCTTGAGGAACGGGTCCACCAGGCTGGGGTCGAAGTGGGTGCCGCGGCCCTCGGCGATGATCTTGCACACCTTTTCCAGGGGCATCCCGGCCCGGTAGGGTCGGTCTGCGAAGAGGGCGTCGAAGACGTCGGCCAGCGCGATGATGCGAGCCCCGATGGGGATCTCCTCGCCCTTCAGCCCATCCGGGTAACCCTTGCCGTCCCAGCGCTCGTGGTGTCCGCGCACGATGGGGCAGAGGGGCCGGAAGTAGAGGAACGGCCACAGGATCTCTTCGGAATAGATCGGATGCATCTTCATCACCGCGAACTCTTCCTGGGTCAGGGCGCCCGGTTTGTAGAGGATCTCGTGAGGCACCTTCAACTTGCCCAGGTCGTGCAGCAGGCCGGCCTTGTGGAGATCCTGGCCGGTCAGGAAGTTGGTGACGCGCTGCCCATAGCTCTTGGGCGAGCGCTCGATCATCAGATCCACTTCGCCGATGTCCTTGAGTAGAGCCGAGAGACCGATCTGGCGCAGGGTCTCGCGGTCGGTCATGCCCAGCTCGCGGCACAGTGCGATGGAGAGCTTCATCACCCGCACCGAGTGCTGGTGAGTGAACTCGCCGCCCAGGGCCAGCAGCCCGAGCAGGTAGTTGAGGATTTCCTCCTCGGAGAGCTGGCGGCGCTTCTCGCGCGCCTTGCGCAGCAGCGTGGCCGCGTAGCTCGAGATGAAGCGGGTGGCCCGGGAGTAGAAGTGGGCCATCATCCTCGAGTCGAGCCAGGGCACCATCTGGGCGAAAAAGTGCGGCAGCGGGACCCCGCTCTCGAGGCTGGGAGCAACCTTGCGCAGGTCGAGCTGCCAGGGACTGCGCCGGAAGCGGGCCCAGGTGGCCACCCCCACCAGGGGAGCGTTGAGGGCGGGGGTGACGCTCCAGAAGAAGGTTCGACCGGGCGAGCAGGCCCATTCCAGGGGATCCGGGCGCCTCGGGACGATGCCAGCCAGCCAGCCGCGCTCTACCTCCACCACCTCCAGCGGGGTCTCGGGAGGAGCCTGGACCACGGGGGGAGCCTGCGCGGGCGGATTCTTGCGCTCGCGGGCTCGCTGCAGGCGGGTGGCCGGGTCGACGGACAGGTCGCGCAGGCCCACTCCGGTGGGATCGTCCAGGCGCAGGTCGTGGCCCAGCGCGCCCGGATGAAAGCCCAGGGCGGCCAGCTCGTCGGGCGGTTCCAGCGGGCCTTCGTCGTGACGGGGAGCCAGTCCCAGCCCGCTGCGGTGGCGCTCTGCGGTCGTGGGGAGGCCAGAGGTGACGGACTTCCAGGCCTGCTCGGCCGTCAGGCCGGAGCGCAGGCAGAGCGCAACCGCCCGGCGGGCCTCGTCCGGGGTCAGGCCTGACTGCTCGGGAGCCAGTCCCAACTGCACCGCCTGGCGGGCTTCCAGTGCCGTGAAGCGGTACTCGGTGATCAGCGCGGTGACCCGGCGGGCCTGCAGGGGAGCCAGCCCGGCCGTGGCCGCCAGCAGGTAGTCGGCTTCTCCCGACCGGGCGCTCGTCTGGTTGATTCCTCCAGGAGCGAGCCCGGCGAGGTCATCGGAGCCTGCTCCGAGGTCAGCCAGGTCGGGCCCGCCCCCGGCTTGAAGGCCGTCCAGGGTGAGAGAGTGGGTCTCGCTCCCGAGGTTCAGGCCACCGAGCTCGGGCGGCGAAGCATCGCTCCCGGGCGCCTCGCCCGGCAGGGCGAATTCTGGCTCCGGATCGCAATCCTCATCCTCGTCCGCGTCGGCTCCCTCCTCTTCGGCCTCCTGTCTTTCCTGACGCTCTTCCTCCTCACGGCGCTGCCTCTCTTGCTCCTCACCGTCCTCGCGCCGGCCCTCGCGATGCTCCTCGGTCTCCTCGAGGTGACCGAGCCGCAGCTCGAGGCGGCGCATCTCGGTTTCGCGGTAGGCGCCCACCTGCAGCCCCAGGACAGGCTCTTCAGCCTCGCCGCTCTCGAGCTCGGGACCGTAGGCAGGCATCTGGGGCGGCCGAGGGGTGGATTTGTAGAACGGGGTCGACTGTTGCTTCTGGCGAACCTCCTGAGCCAGCTCGGTCAGCGTCGTCCGGCGGGGCTCGAGTCCGATGGCCTGCACGGCCTCGATCGGGGCGCCGGCAGGGGGGCGGGGGCTCTCCCGCGGGGGAACGCCCTGAGCAGCGGCCTCCTCCGAGCCCATGGAAGGTGGTTCGGGGCTTGCCTGGCGCTCTGGCTCGGTGCGCCGCCGGGGGGTGGTGGTCGGCCGAATGCCTTCGGCTGCAGGCTCGACCTGTTCCGTTGTCTGACGGATCGGCTGAGTTGCCTGGGCTTCGCGTTCCTCATGGAGGGCTGGGCGCACCTGCTCGGGGTTCAAAGCCTTCGTCAGGTTGTGGGGGACATCGCCGACGGGCTCGGGACGCACGTCCTGCAGAGCCCGGCGCACTTCGCGGACGGGCTCGGGGCGCGTCTC
>QWHO01000670.1 GCA_021404945.1 bacterium CPR1 | reverse complement strand
CGGTTGCGGGCCCGGGTGAGATCGGGGTGGCTGGAGAAGCCGGTGTCCAGGAAGGCGATGGTGACCCCCTTGCCGGTCAGGTCGGGGTCAGCGTGCTCGCGCAGGGGGGTGGGCAGGACTCCGAAACCGCTGGTGAATCGATCCGGGCGACGATGGCGTAGCAAAGTCTTCCTCCTTCTACAAGTACAGCCGGACCCCCTTGATAAGGTTTTCCGGCTGCGTCCCCGAGGGGGTTTGCGGCCGGGCTCCTGTCGCTGCGGCCCTTTCTGTCCGGTCGGTCCGGATTCCTCGGGAGGAGCCGCGAAAAGCCAGCGAGAATCCCGTGCTTCTCGCGGTGCCGTGGAGCTGAATGTCCTCAGGATACTATCAAAAACCAACTCTTCACGAAGACAGCGTTGTCTTCGTCTCTGAGGACGATCTCTGGTCGGTTTCGATCAAGGGTGGCGTTGCCCGCCGCCTGACGGCCAATCCAGGTCGTTCCTCCGAGCCGCATTTCTCCCCCGACGGCGCTTACCTGGCCTTTACCAATCGCGATGAGGGCCACCCCGAGGTGCACCTGATGGATGCGCGCGGGGGCGAGAGCCGCCGGCTCACCTACCTGGGGGCCGATACGGTCGTGGTGGGCTGGAGCGGGGAGCACGTCTACTTCGCCACCAATCGGGCTCTGCCGTTTCGCCGCATGTACGCGCTGGGGCGGGTTCACATTCAGGGAGGATTGCCCGAGATCATGCCCTGGGGCCCCGCCAACGCGGTGGCTTTCGGACCGCGGGGGCAGGTGGTGGTGGGCCGGCACACCTGGGACCCGGCTCGCTGGAAGCGCTACCGCGGCGGCACGGTCGGCCAGCTCTGGATCGCCGATGGGGAGGAGGCGCCCTTTCGCAGCCTGATCCAGCTCGACGGAAACGTGACCCGTCCGGTCTGGGTGGGGGAGCGCGTCTACTTTGGCTCCGACCACGAGGGGGTCTGCAACCTCTACAGCTGCCGCCCCAACGGGCGCGATCTTCGCCGTCACACCGATCTTGAGTCCTACTATCTGCGCCATCCGGCCACGGACGGGCGGCGCATCGTCTACCAGGCCGGGGCCGACCTTCATCTTTACGACCCGGCGAGCGACAGGAGCCGCAAAATTCCGATCGAGTATCGCAGCCCCCGTCCCCATCGCCAGCGGCGCTTTGTCAACCCTTACACCTACCTGGAGGATTCCGAGCTGCACCCGAAGGGCACCGGCATTCTCGCGGTGGTGCGCGGTCGGCCTTTTGCCTTCGCCCACTGGGAGGAAGGCGTCATCCAGCTCGGCGAGCGGGACGGCGTTCGCTATCGCCTGTCCCGCTGGCTCAACGACTGCGAGCGCATCCTCACCATCTCGGACCGGGGCGGCGAGGAGCATCTCGAGCTGCACTGGCTGGACGGGCGCAAGCCCCCCCAGGCCATCGCCCCCGATTTCGATCTGGGCCGGGCCCTCACGATGGAGATCTCGCCCACCCGCGATCAGGCCTTCCTGACCAACCACCGCCACGAGTTGGTGCTGGCCGACCTGAAGGAGAAGACCGCGCGGGTGTTGGATCGGTCCCCCTATGACCGGATCCACGGCGCTTGCTGGTCTCCCAGCGGGCTGTCCATCGCTTACAGCTTCACCACCAGCCTGCACGTGAGCCAGCTCAGGCTTTATTTGTTGAACGAGGACCGGTGGTACGAGCTGACCCGCCCTCAGTTCCGCGACGTGGCTCCCAGTTTCGATCCCGAGGGGCGCTATCTTTACTTCCTGTCCTATCGAGAGTTCGATCCCGTCTACGATAATCACTACTTCGACGCCGGCTTCCCCAAAGGGATGCGCCCTTACTGCATCACCATGCGCGCCGACCTGCCCTCGCCCTTTCTGGCCGAGCCCCGGGCTCCGGGCGAGAACGGCAAGTCCGGCAAGTCCAAGGACGAGAACGGCGAGGACAAGAAGAAGCGCAAGAAGGACGAGCCCGAACCGCTCCCGGTCGACCTGGAGGGCATTCAAGACCGCGTGATCGCTCTGCCGGTTACCGAAGGCATCTATGGCCGGGTGGTGGGCCTGTCGGATCAGATCCTGTTTACCTCTTTCCCGGTGGAGGGCAGCCTGGGCAGCCACTGGTCCTCCTCGCGCGAGCCTTCGGCCCGAGGCACGCTCTGGTCGTATGAGTTCAAGAGCCAGGAAACCAGGGAGCTGGCCACCAAGGTCACCGACTTCAAGCTCTCGCGCGATCGCAAGACCCTGGCCTACCGCTCGGGCTGGCGCCTGCGGGTGTTGCAGGCCGGCAAGAAGGCCGAGAGCACCGACACCACTCCCAGCCGCAAGACGGGTTGGCTGGCCCTCAGCCGGGTGCGCGTCTCGGTCAACCCGGTGCTGGAGTGGCGCCAGATGTTCCGTGAGGCCTGGCGCCTGATGCGCGAGCACTTCTGGACAGCCGACCTGTCGGGGGTGGACTGGGACGGCGTCTACGT
>QWHO01000669.1 GCA_021404945.1 bacterium CPR1 | reverse complement strand
TAGTAAGCGCGCGAGAAGTGGATGGGACCCAGCTTGGTCTTGACGGTTCGCTTGATGTAGCCCTCAAAGGCCAGCGAGCCCCCGCATTCGTGACAGCGGACCGTGCTGCCGTAGAAGCCCCGAACCTGCCGGAGAAGCGCCTCCATGAGGCCGCGGCCCAGAGCAAACACGACTTGGGGAATGAAGGTCTGGATCAGTGCGGGCAGCCCCCCTTCGCCGCCGCGCTTGAAGGCATCATCGAAGGTTTGCGCCACTTGACTCAGTGTGGCGCCCAGAATCGAGGTCATTTCATTCCACAGGCCCGTAGGCAGTGCTGCGAAGTCTCGCGCCTCCACTCCAAGTGCCTCTGTGTGAACCACGGTCGGCTGCGGAACTGCACGCCGACTGCGGCCGCCTGTTGGCTGTTCCACAGGAGTTTCGGGAATCCGGTCGCGAACCTTGCCGCTCAACGTAACTGTAGTTGTCTCCATTTTGGCCTCCCGTTTCGAATTGCTTGTCTTACATTGAGCTGAATTCGACACCGGAGGCCATTTCCTTGCCAAATTTTCACTGTGAGTAAGAAAAGGAATACCGAGAGTTAACCGAGAGAATCGATCAGCACCCGCCAGCTTTTGACGCCGCCGGGACTCCCAGAGTATACTTGGTCCAGTTGAATCGACCAGTCAAGGAGCCGACTTGCGCGAAATCCAGGCGTCCGAAGCCAAGACTCATCTCCCCAGATTCTCGACGACGTGGAACGGGGCGAAACCGTGATCATCACTCGGCACGGACGCCCCATTGCGCGTCTGGTTCCCGAGGCGGCCTTGCGCCGTGACGAGATCGAGGCGGCCATCGAGAGTCTCATCGCTCTGCGAAAGCGCACCGGCAAGATCAGTGTGAAAGACCTCCTCTCTGCACGGGACGAAGGCCGAAAATCCTGATGCCCTTCGTCCTCGACGCCTCGGTGGCCGCGTGCTGGGCCTTTGATGACGAAGACCATCCCCTCGCTGGTCGCGCTCTCGACCGATTGCGTGACGACAGTGCCCTGGCACCAACCCTGTGGTGGTTCGAGGTCCGGAATATCCTGATCGTCAATGAGCGCCGGGGCAGGCTCAAAGAAACGGACACCGCCAGCTTCTTGCGAGCGTTGTAACGGCGGCAAGCCTCACATCGCGGAGTTCTGCCACCGGTCCGGCGGTCACCGGGTGTATGTCTGTCGCCAGTTCCCTGGCGGTCTGCGGGAGGCGGAGTATCAGGCTCTGCTGCAGCGCCGACCTTTCAGCGACAGGTGGCGGTGGGAGGTGCGCACGGCCAACGCCGAGGTCTTTGTGCGCGGGACGGTTCGCCATCCCGATCACAAGACGATTCGGTTGCGGTGCTGGCACCGCGTCCGGATGAACCGGGAGGCTGAGGCTCCCAGCCGGAGGCAGCTGGTGTTCCTCGACTGAACGATGAGGGCCCCGCGTGAGCGGGGCCCTCCCTTTTCTCGTCCGGGTCAAGGTGAAGAGTCAGTGAGCCCACTTCTGCACCTGGCTCGACGCGACGGGCTGCTCGGCCAGGCGCTCGACACGAGCGGCCCGTCGCGTCGATAGGCCATCGCACGCGGGCCGCAGACCCTGGCGCTGGAGCAGGTTTGGCGCGTTGAGGGGCCAGCTGGGCCAGCGCGGACCGGACTTCTGGCTCGCTCTCCCGCTCGATCAGGCCGAGCAGGGCCACTTCATTTCCCTGAACGGGCGTGGAGGCCTCGCCCTGGCCCTCGTCGAGCTGACGCAGCAGGGCAGTAGCCGCGATCAACAGGGGCGCAGCCTCGCTCAGGCCTCGAAGAACTCGGCTACCGGGATCGACCAGCCCGGCAGTAGCTCCGGCAGCTCGAGGCTCTGGTTGGCCTGGAGGAAGAGGCGGCTCGAATCGAATCGGGCCAGGGTGGCGCAGTCGTTCTGAGGATCAAGCAACAGCACGACCCGGACGCCCATGTGCAGGTACTCCTGAACCTTGGCCTCGAACTCGCTGGCGCGGTCGTTGGGGGAAAGCACTTCGACGACCAGGGTTGGGGGGGTCAGGAGATAACCCTCCGAGCTGTACTCCACCTCACCCTGGTCGGCGTGGATGAAGGCCAGGTCGGCGCCCCGCACGGTCAGTGGGCTCTGAGTCACGACCACGCCCACCTCACCCCCATAAAGGTGACCGAGCTTCTGGCTCTTGATTGGCCCGCCGAGAAGGAGAGCCGCGTTGATCTCCACCCTACCGTGACGCCCCCCTGTAGGACTCAAAGGCACGATCTCCCCGCGCACGATTTCAAAGCTGCCGACTCCAGAAGGAACGCTCAGGCTCACCAGGGCTATTTCCTCACTCTTCCGGGAGGGACCTACCACTCCGGCAGCACCCTGCCGGAAGTCGGGGTTGGGAGCAACGGCACCGCAGGCCGGTTGAGAGACTCGACATCGGCGGGAAACGACTTCTCCTTGCCTTGCAGGGCTTCATGAAGGATCTGCGCCAGGC
>QWHO01000668.1 GCA_021404945.1 bacterium CPR1 | reverse complement strand
TGCTCTCCACCACCGAGGGCGAGGACAAGCCGGCCAAGTATCCCCCCCTGTTCAGCTCGGCCGATGCCTTCGTGATCACCAAGCTCGACCTGGCCGAAGCGGCCGAGTTCGACCGCGAGGCGGCTCTGCGGGCGCTGCGCGAAATCCGCCCCCAGGCCCCCATCTTCGAGACCTCGGCCAAACGGGGACACGGCCTGGAGGGCTGGGTCGACTACCTGTGCGCTGGCGCCTGACCGTCCGGGGGACGGTGCAGGGAGTGGGCTTTCGGCCCACCGTCTGGAACCTGGCCAGCGAGCTCGGGCTGACAGGCTTCGTGCGAAACGACGGCGGAGGCGTGACCATTGAGCTGCAGGGACCCCGGGAGCGCTTGCAAAGCTTTCGGGAGAGTCTTCCGATCCGACTGCCGCCCCGGGCCAGGCTGGATGAGGTGATGCAATTCGGGCTCGAAGAGCGGCCCGAGGAGGGCTTTCGCATCCTTCAGAGCGCCGCGGAAGGGCAGGGAGCGCTGTTGCCTCCCGATCTGGCCACCTGTGCGGAGTGCCTGAGCGAGCTGAGCGACCCGGCCGACCGGCGCTGCGGCTACCCGTTCCTCAACTGCACCCACTGCGGTCCGCGTTACACCATCGTCACTGCCCTCCCCTATGACCGCGAGCGCACCACCATGCGCGAGTTCCCTCTCTGCCAGGCGTGCCGACGCGAGTATGAGAACCCGGCCGACCGGCGCTTCCACGCCCAGCCCACGGCCTGCCCGCGCTGCGGTCCCCGGCTGAGCCTGCCGGTCGAGCAGATCCAGGCCCGGCTCGAGCAGGGTGAGGTGCTGGCCCTCAAGGGCGTGGGCGGCTACCACCTGATCTGCCTGGCCGAGCACGAGCAGGCCGTGGCCCGGCTTCGACAGCTCAAGCACCGGCCTCAGCGCCCCCTGGCCCTGATGGTCCAGGATCCGGCCCAATGGCTGCAGCTCACCCCTGAGCTGGAAGAGCTGCTGCGCTCGCCAGCTCGCCCCATCGTGCTGGCCAGGGCCAATCGGGACGTTCAGCCCTGGGCGCCCGGCATGCACACGCTGGGGGTGATGCTGCCCTACAGCGCCCTGCACCACCTGATCTGCCAGCGAGCTCTGGTGGTGACCTCGGCCAACCTGCCCGGTCAGCCCATCTGCACCGGGGCAGACCCGGGCCTGGAAAGGCTGGCCGACGCGGTGATCCACCACGACCGACCCATCGCCGTGGGCTGCGACGACTCGGTGCTGCAGTGGGGTCCGCGGGGACCGGTGCCGGTGCGCCGCTCGCGCGGCTACGTGCCCGAGCCCATCGTTCTCAGCCTGGACACGGTGCCCACCCTGGCGCTGGGGGGCGAGCTGAAGGCCACGCTGGCCCTCACCCGGGGCCGCCAGGCCTTTCTGAGCGGCCATATCGGTGACGTCGAGAACCTGGAGACCTTGCAGCGGCTGGAGCAGAACACCGAGCACCTGGAGCGTCTGCTGGACGTAAAGGCGCGGCTCATCGCGGCCGACATGCACCCCGGCTACCTGTCCCGCGGCTTCGGCCAGCGCCTGGCCGAGCAGCGCGATCTGCCCTTCGTTGAGGTGCAGCACCACCACGCCCACCTGGCCTCGCTGCTGGCCGAGCACGGCTGGCCCTCCGACCGCCCGGTGCTGGGGCTGATCCTGGATGGCACCGGCTGGGGTCCGGACGAGACCCTCTGGGGCGGCGAGGTCTTGCTGGGCGACTACCGGGCCTATGAGCGCCTGGCCCATCTCGACCCCATGCCCCTGCGGGGGGGTGACTCGGCCATCCGCAACCCGGTGCGCCAGGCGCTGGAGTACCTGCGCGAGAGCCAGGTCGAGCTCGACCCCCGGCTGCCCTGCGTGCGGGCCGCCAGCGAGCTGGAGCTGGCCAACCTGGGACGAGGCCCGGCCCTGGCCACCAGCAGCCTGGGTCGGCTGTTTGACGCCGTTTCATCGCTGCTGGGGATCTGCCACCGCTCCAGCTACGAGGGGCAGGCCGCCATGGAGCTGGAGGCTGCCTGTCTTGAGACCGACCTGAGCCTGGAGTTCCCCATCCACCAGGGTCGCATCGACTGCCGCCCGGCAATGCGCGAGCTGGCTGTCGCCTTGCTGGCTGGTGTCGAGCCAGGCCTTCTGGCCACCAGGTTTCACAACGGACTGGCCGACCTGATGCTCCGGGTGGCTCGCCAGCTCGCGCCCGAGCGGACCGTCGGCCTTAGCGGTGGCTGCTTTCAGAACATGCGGCTGTTGGGCAGCACCCTGGAGCGCCTGGAACGCGGCGGGTTCGAAGTGCTCACCCACCGCCTGGTGCCGCCCAACGACGGGGGACTCGCCCTGGGCCAGGCCGTGATCGCCCAGGCGAATCAAGCCTGACCATTCCTGCGGGTCCGGTTCGCGCCCGCGCGTTCGTCGTGATCGGGCTCGGAAGCGGATCATGATCCGCCCGCGGAACGGAGCCCGGAACAAGCGTTCGTCGTGATCGGGCTCGGGAGCGG
>QWHO01000136.1 GCA_021404945.1 bacterium CPR1 | reverse complement strand
TATCCCCACGTGCGATCGGTCTGGGATTGAGTGCCGAGAGCCGCTCGTCGTGATGCAAAGGTCCTAGAGGGGCCTTGCAAATTAAAGCTGCAACCGCTCGTAACGCGGGATCAAACCGGCCAGCATGGTCTGCACCAGGCGCAGGTTCTCGCTGGGGATGTTGAACACTCCCGACACCGTGATGGCCAGGCCCGTCAGAGAGGGAGCCCCGCCCGAGGGCATTGGCGCGGGGCTGGCGGTTGACCGCTCGCCGGGCTGGCGAGCGATGGCGGCCAGGGCACGCAGGTCTTTCTCGATGGCCGGATCGCGGCGCAAGGGGCTGTCGCGATCGAACATCGGCACGAAACGGTGCTGGCGCGAGCGAAACACCATCAGCTCGTCGGCGTAGATCGAGCCGCAGTGCAAGAACAGCTCGGGCTGGCCGGTCAGCAGGCGGGCTTCCTCGGGGCGGGGCAGCCAGCGGACGAGCAGCGTTTCTCTCCCCTCGGCCATCCGCGCAAACAGGGGAGAGAGGCGATCCTTGCCCCGGATGGTGCAGGCCTGGTTGGGCTCGAGGTGAAGCAGCCAGGGGTTCACCAGGGCCACTCCCCGGCTTGAGGCATACCCGCGGAACTCGCCCACCAGCTCGGCCAGGCTCTCGACCTGCAAGAGATCGCGCAGGCTCGACTTGCGCTCTTCGGCGAAGTCCCTCCAGGCTCTCACCGAGTCGCCGAGCAGCCGGTCGAGCTGATCTTCGGGCAGCAGCATCAGGAAACGGTGCTCGTCCATGGAAAGATCGCTGCGGAAGGTATCGTTCAATCGCGCCACCTGGTCGGTCAGGCTGGCCATCAGGGCCGCGTCAGAGAGCCGGCGCGAGAGGGGAGACAGAGCCGCCTCCGAGCTCTGCAGCCAATCGTCGAGCTCGGCCTGGAGCTCTTCCAGCTCTTGCGGGTCGACCGTACGCCCCTTCTTGCGGGCTTTGGCTCGCCGCTTGCCGCCCACCAGGCGGCACTGGGTCGTTTCCGGCAGCGGGGCCAGCTCTTCGAGGCTGAGAGCGGCCAGCGAGCGGGCCGCCGCCCGGGCAACCCCTGTCTTCTCGCTCTCCAGGAAGCGAGAAAGCACATAGCTCACGGCCAGTTGCTGCTGGGGCGAGTAAGCCACCAGATCGCTGCCCATCAACCGGGCTGCCTGCAGGCGCACCACCGGATCGCTCGAGTCGCTCAGGGCAAAGAGCCGGTCGAGCAAGAGCTCGCGGAACTTCTCCCGGTGGTAGTACTTGCGAAGGCCCGGTAGCTCGATGTCCTGGCACATCCGATAGAGGATGGTCAGCACCGCGAAGTCTTCCATCTCGGCCAGATCCAGGCTCTGCAGCAGGGGCTCGGCCAGCTCGAGCTCGACCCGGGCCTCGCCCTGACCGCTCAGGGACTGCACCAGGGCGTTGCGCGTGGGTAGATCCACCACTCCCACCAGCAGGGCCCGCAGCGAGGGAGTGCGCAGCCGCTGGCGCAGCCGGGCCAGGTGCTGCGGGTGCTGGGCCAGGTTGTACCAGACCCAGGGGCGGGTGAGATGGGCCTCCAGGCCGTCGTAGATGCGGTCGAGGCGCTGCTGACGAAGCCCTCGCTCTTCCGGCCGGCCCAGCAAAAAGTCGTGGCTGGGCTCGTAGAGCCGGGTGGGGCAGCCGGTCAGGTCGGGAAACTCCACCACCTCGCCGGCCCATTCCTGTCCGTGCTCGGGCGGCTCAAGCACCTCGTGCTCGGAGGACAGCCTCTCCACGAACACATAGTGGGCGTTGCCGCGCTGGTCGCGATACAGGGTCACGAAGTCCTTGCGCCAGCGCAGGTCGCTGGCCTGGACCTTTTCGGTGCGGGCCACCACCCGGCCCAGGAAGTTGTAGAGATGGTAGCCGTCGATGAAACTGAAGGCGCCCTTGAGCAGCTCGCGGGAGGCGGTGTCGGTGGCCCGGTGGGCCGAGTCGAGCTTGCGCCACTGCACCTTCTTGTCCTCCGAGCCGAAGCAGGCCAGCAGACCGGGGCAGGCCCGGGCGAGCACCTCCAGGTCATGCTCGTGCAGGTAGTCGAGCACCGGCAGGTGGGCCAGGATCTCCCCCGTGAAGGTCAGGCCGCGCGAGCGCAGGGGGACGATCTCGGTGGGGGAGGTCACGCACAGGGTCAGTACCCCGGCCTGATCGGGCTCCAGGAAGCGGGCCACCAGGCCCCCTCGGGTCAGCCGCATGAGCTGAATCAGACTTTCCCAGAGCTGGCTCTGGCGCTCGGCCTCCAGGCGCAGCGGGCGAAGCTCGGCGTCGAAGGCGCCCGAAATGGCCACCATGCCGTAGAGCGAGGTGTCCAGGAAGCCTCGCTGGGGCGTAAGGCCGTCGATGTCTTCCTCGCTCAGGATGCCCGCCTCGAAGTCGACGTAGATGCCCAGGGCGGCCAGGGTATCCGGTTGCACGGGGCGTCCAAGGTTGGCCAGGTAGATCTTGAGCGCCTCGTGCTCGTCGTTGGTCAGTACCTGCTCGGGGCCCACTCGCTGCATCAGGCGGGCCACCCGGGTTCGAGAGCGCTCGCTGCCGCTGTCCTCGGCCAGGTCGGCCAGGATGGTCAGGGCGGTGCGCCGTCCGACGGTAGACTGCAGGAAAGCGCCAGCCCTCTCCACCTGGTCGCTCTCACTCAATGGCGGGCGGATCTCGCGCCACGACTCGCTCTCCACCCCCAGGAAGGCAGCTGCGGCCTCGGCCGCCACCAGGCTGGTTTCCAGCGCAACGCCCCGCTCGATCAGCGCGTCGAGCTGCTCGCGCGTCAGTCTTTCCAGCCAGATGTCGGCCAGCAGGGTCATGGCCGCCAGCGTGTTGGGATTGATGGGACGGCCCACCCGGGTCAGATCCACCCCCAGGTCGGTCAAGACCGGGTTGGAGAAGTCGTGGCTCTGGCTCAAAGTCTCCTGCATGACCGCGACCATGCTCTGCACGTGGGGCTCTTGCACGCGCCGGGCCAGCGAGGTCAGGCTGCGCAGGGCGGTGCGTCGGTGGTGGATGGTGGCCTTGAGAAAGGCCACCATCTGCGAGACCGGCGGGACCTCTTCGAAGACGGCCCGCTGCCTGGTATACTCGCGAAACCCGACCGGGGGAACCTCCAGGTCCATCTCCACCAGGTAGCGCATCTCGTTGTCCTCGTGGCTGTAGACGAATTCCAGGGCCTGATCGGCCGGGGGAACGCGGCGGCGACTGGCGCGCACCAGAGCAAAGCCGGCGTCAGGCGCCTGGCCGAGCCGGGCCACGGTGAGCTGCACCTTGCGGCTGCGTCCCGAGACCAGCACGGGGAAGGACAAGAGCAGGGCCTCGCGTCCAGCCACCTGGCCCCGCACCGAGCTGAGCGAGCCATCGAGCTGTCCGGGCACCACCAGCATGACCTCCGGCGCGAAGGTGGGCTGCAGGCGTACCTGCCCGTCCTGCTGCAGGATGCGCAGGTGGCCGTCGGTGGAGCTCAGCTCGCTGGGGGTCTCGGGGCGGTCTTCCTCGGCCACCAGCGCCGGGCGGCTGCCGCCCAGAAACAGGCGCAGGCCGCGGCGAAACCCTTCAAACATTGTGGCGGGCTGCGTGGTAAGAGGAGCGCACCAGGGGGGCCGACTCCACGTGGCGGTAGCCCATTTCACGGGCCAACCGGCCCAGTTGCTCGAACTCCTCGGGCGTATAGTAGCGCTCCACGGGCAGGTGCTTCATGGTCGGTCGCATGTACTGCCCGATGGTGAGAATGTCGCAACCTTGCTCGCGGACTTCGGCGAAGGTGGCCAGAAGCTCATCCCAGCTCTCGCCCAACCCCACCATCAGGCCGCTCTTGACCTGCATGGCCGGAAACTCGCTGTCGCGGAAAACGGCCGAGCGGCGCAGCAGCTCCAGGCAGCGGGCGTAGACTCCCCGCGAGCGCACCCGGCGATACAGGCTCGGAACCGTCTCCGTATTATGGTTGAGCACGTTGGGACGGGCCTTGAGAACGCGCTGAAGGGCCTCGAGATCGCCCCCGAAGTCGGGGATCAGCACTTCGATGCGGGTGGAGGGGGTGCGCCGCCGGATGGCCTGGATGGTCTGCGCGAAGTGGCCGGCGCCGAAGTCGGGCAGGTCGTCACGGTCGACCGAGGTCACCACCGCGTGATCCAGCCGCATGGTTTCGATGGCCTCGGCCACGTGCTCGGGCTCTTGCGCGTCCAGCGCCTGGCCGGTCTTGCCCGTCTTGACGGCGCAGTAGCCACAGGCACGGGTGCAGGTATCGCCCAGGATCATGAAGGTTGCCGTGCCCTCGCTCCAGCACTCGTAGATGTTGGGGCAGCGGGCTTCCTGGCAGACCGTGTTGAGGGTGAGCCGGCCCATCATCTCGCGGATGCGGGCGAAATCCTCGGTAGTGCGCAGGCGGATGCGCAACCAGTCGGGCTTGGGAGGGCGCTGGTGCCACTCAGGGTCGGTCGGGCGCGCCAGGCGCGGCTCGGGGACGTCGGAAATGACGCGTAACGGGACGAAGGTGTCGCTCACCCGGGCCTATTAGGTTCTGGCGGGAAGGAACCCTGCTGGCTTAGAGCCCGAATCCGCCGTAGCCACCGTAGCCGCCACCGTAGCCGCCAAAGCTGCCCCAGCCAAAACCGAGCTGAGCATTGGCCGAGAACATGTCCTGGTAGAGGTTCATGAAGGAGGCGTTGCCCAGGATGGCGCTCTGGACCCGGGAGTTGTCGGTCTGGAAGATGAACGGCTGTCCCACGGGGCCGGTCTGGAAGGCGAAAGGCTGGGCGACCGGGCCGGTCTGGAAGGCGAAGGGCTGGCCGCCACCACCGGTCTGGAAGGCGAAGGGCTGGCCGCCACCGCCGGTTTGGAAGATGAAGGGCTGGCCGCCACCGCCGGTCTGGAAGGCGAAGGGTTGGCCGACAGGGCCGGTCTGGAAGGCGAAGGGCTGGCCACCACCGCCGGTCTGAAAGATGAACGGCTGATTGCTCTGGGGGGTGGTAAAGATGAAGCCCGGTCCGAATGCCATGCGCGCCCTCCTTGCTTTGAGATCATGAGTATAGCACACCCGATGTTGCGGATGTGTTAAGAAGTGGTAACTTCTGCAGGGCGACTTTGCACAGGTTGCACAAAGATCTCTACAAACGTTCGATGCGAGGGTCGGAGAAGAGCCAGAAGTAGACGCCCGTGTAGAGGCCCAGGATGGCGAACAGAGCCAGAGCAAGGCTCATCTCGTAGCCTTCGGGAATCATCCGTTGGACGAAGTTCCCGGCCAGCGACAAAGCGATCAGGGCAAAGCCGAGCAGCTTGAGCAGGCTGCAGATCGTCTCGCAGTGCTCGACGATCTGGTGGCGCAGGGGCCAGGGCAGCCAGAACCCGGCCAGAGCGGCTCCCAGGACCAGCTTCCCTTCGGGCCGCAGCACGGCGAACACGCACAGGCCCCCAAAGGCCAGGGCCAGCAGGCCCAGCCGGATCCGGTCGCCGCGCGTGGTATTCCTGCGCAGGGTCTTTAAACGGCTCACGTTTGCCAATTCCGCAAGCAATCGCCCAGCTCCTGGGCGGTCTGGTAACGCTCGTCGGGTTTCTTGGCCAGGGCTTTCAGGCAGATCGCCTCCAGGGACTCAGGAACGTTGGGGTTGATGGAGCGGGGCGGCACTGGCTTCTTGGTGAGGATGCCGGTCAAAAGCGCATGCATGCCTCCCACGAAGGGCAGCTCGCCGGTGAGCAGCTCGTAGAGGATGACGCCCATGGCATAAAGGTCCGTGCGCCCATCGCTCTTGCCGACCGTCTCATCGATCTGCTCGGGGGCCATGTGGGTCGGCGTGCCCATGGCGTATCCCGACTGGGTCAGCTTGACGGCCGAGTCAGCCAGCTTGGCCAGCCCGAAGTCCATCAGATGGATCGTCCCCGCCTCGTCCAGCATCAGGTTGGCAGGCTTGAGGTCGCGGTGCACGATGCCGGCCTCGTGCACCACCGCCAGCGCGTCGCATACCTGGACCCCGATACGGCCGACCTCCGCCGGGTCCATGGGCTTGGCTACGTCCTCCAGCGTCTCGCCCCGCACCAGCTCCATCACGATGTAAGCAGTGGGGGTGGTTCCCAGGTCGTAGATGGAAGTCACGTTAGGGTGCTGCAGCTTGGCCACCGCCCGGGCCTCCAGCATGAAGCGCTTGAGCGCCTCGTCGTCGGTGACGATCTCGCGCGCGATCACTTTGATAGCCACGGGACGTTGCAGGCGCGGGTCAAAGCCGCGGTACACCGAGCCAAAGCCACCTTCCCCCAGCTTCTCATCGATCTTGTAGGGGCCCAGCATCCCCCCCACGGTCACCTCGAAGGTGGGGTCGGGGGCCAGGGGAGCAAGTTGCTGGTCGCGTCGGCGCGCCAGCTGGGACTGGATGCGGGCCAGGGTCACAGGGAAGTCGACCGGCTTGGTGACGTAGTCGTTGGCTCCCATGTTCAGGGCCTCCACCACCATGTCGCTTTCGCCCACGGCGCTCACCATGATGATGGGCAGCTCGTGGGCTGGCTTGTTGTAGCGCACGGTGCGCAGCACGTCCAGGCCGCTGACCTCGGGCATCATGATGTCGAGCAGGATCAGGTCGACGGGATGGTTGTCCACCAACTCCAGCGCCTTCTTGCCGTCCTCGGCCAACAGCACTTGATAGCCCTTGCGCTCCAGGCGCCGCCCCAGAACCTCGCGGTTGTCGGGGTTGTCGTCCACCACCAGGAGCAACTCACGCTCGCTCATCGGTCTACCTTGTCCTTTCGGGAGAACATCGAATCGATCAGCTTTACCAGCTCGCCCGGTTGAAAGCCTTTTCTCAGCACGGTCCGGTCCGAACCGTCCAGCTCGCGCAGCTCCTCGGCCGAGAGGTCCTTGGAGGTCACCACGATGACCGGAATCGCTGCCAGCGCGGGATCGTCGCGCAGACGTCGGGACAGCTCGAAGCCGTCCATCCGGGGCATCAAAAGGTCGGTCAGGACCAGCTCGCTCGTTTCCTCCGAGAGTCGCTCGAGGGCCTGCAGGCCGTCCTCGGCCTCGCGCACCCGCCAGCCCTCCAGCAGCCGAACCAGCAGCTCGCGGGCGGCCGGGTCGTCGTCCACCACCAGCGCGCTGCGGGCCGAGGGCGCCAGCTGCGAAACCGCTTTGAGAAGCTCGTCCCGGTCCACCGGTTTGGTCAGGTAGCCGGCCGCTCCCAGAGTCAGCGCAAGATCGCGGTCCACCCGGATGGAGACCAGCAACACCGGCACATCGGCCAGGATCGCGTCTTGCTTGAGGCTGGTGAGCACCTTCCAGCCGTCCACCCGGGGCATCAGGATGTCCAGGGTGATCAGGTGGGGCTTTACCTGGTGGGCCAGGTTCAGCCCCTCCGCCCCGCCCGGAGCGCAGTGGACTTCGTAGCCAGCCTTCTCCAGCGAGCGCGTCATGAGCTCGCGGGCTTCCGGGTTGTCGTCGATGACCAGTACCCGGCGAGCTGCCCCGTCCATCAGAGTCGGGAGGGGCGACCCGGCAGGCTTCTCGTCTCGAGAAGCTTCCATCGAGTAACGCGGCAAGCGCATGGTAAAGGTGGTGCCCTCGCCGGCCCTGCTCAGCACGCTCACGTCCCCTCCGAGCAAACGGCAGAAGTTGCGCGTCAGCATCAGCCCCAGCCCGGTTCCTCCGTACTTGCGGCTGGTCGTCTCGTCGGCCTGGCTGAAGGCCTGAAAAAGGCGTGAGAGCTGCTCGGGAGTCATCCCGATGCCGGTGTCGGCCACCTCGAAGCTGAGCCACTCGGGCCCCTCGGTGCGGGCCCGCAGGGTCACCTTGCCCTGCTCGGTGAACTTGCTGGCGTTAGAGAGCAGGTTGAAAAGGCTCTGACGCAGCTTGGTGAGGTCGCTGCGCATGCGCCCCAGACCGGCCTGGCGCTCGACCACCAGCACGTTGCGGTTCTTGGCCACCAGCGGCTGAACGGTGGCCACCACGTTGTCGAGCACCGGATCGAGATCGAACATCTCCAGCGACAGCTCCAGGCGCCCGGCTTCCACCTTCGAAAGGTCCAGGATGTCCGAGATCAATGCCAGAAGGTGCCGGGCCGCCCCCAGAATTTTGTTCAGGTCCTGCACGACCGCCGTCTCACCCCGGTCCTGGGCGTCCTCGAGCAACATCTCGCTGTAGCCCACCACCGCGTTCAGCGGAGTCCGCAGCTCGTGGCTCATGGTGGCCAGGAAAGCGCTCTTGGCATCGCTGGCGGCCTGGGCCGCCTCGCGCTCGAGCTCGGCTTCCTGCGAGCGCTTGCGCTCGGTGACGTCGCGCAGGCTGATCACGATCCCGTTCACTGCCGGGTCGTGACAGCGGTCCTGCACGTGCAGCTCGAAGAACTTGTCGGGCTCGGACTGCAGGCGCACTTCCAGGCTACCCCGCAGCTGGCCGGTCCAGAGCCGATGGTAGCCCTCCCGGTCGGCCCGGACGAGCAGCTCGTCGAGCTGGCTGGGAGCGTGGGGGATCAGCCGGGAGGTGTAGCTCAGGATTTTCCCCTCGCGGTCGAGCACGGCCAGCAGGGCCAGCGAGTTCTCCAACAGCCAGTTGAAGTTCTCCTCGCGGGCCTTGAGCTCGCGCTGGGTCTCCCGCAGACGCTCCTCGCGGCTGCCCAGCTGGCGGAAGAGGGCCAGGAACGAGCGGGCCAGCCGGCCCAGCTCATCGGAGCGCCGGACGGGAGCGCTCAGGGCCAGCCCCCCGTAGTCGCCTCGCCGGGCCGAATCGGCCGCCTCGGTCAGCTGGCTCACGCTCAGGCTGATGCGTAGACCGATCAGGGCCACCACCGCCAGGGTCAGCAGCATCGAGAGCGCGATCAGGCCCAGGCCCTGCTTGATGAAGGGCACCAGGGGGGCCAGGATGGCCTCCTCGGGCAGGATGCAGACTACCGTCCAGCCGCTGAGGGGGGCCTGCTCCCAGTAGATGCGTCGCATCTCGTCGTCGATGGTCAGTCGCCCGGCGCCGGCTCCGGGCTGGACCAGCTTGCCCTCGGGCAGCTCGGCCAGCATGGCTCCCGGGCTGGTCTTGCTCACCTGCAGACGCTCGTCGGGGTGGGCGATCACCCGACCCGTGCGGCTGACCAGGTAGAAATAGCCGTTGCCATAGCCCAGCTCGCTCTGGGCGGCTACGATGGCCTCGCGGATCTGGTCCAGAGAAAGGTCGGTACCGGCCACCCCTACGAAGGCTCCCTCGGGATCGAGGATGGCCCGGGTCAGGCTGACCATGGCGATGTTGGAGGCGCCCTGGTCATAGTAGGGCTCGGTGATGTTGAGCTGGTTCGGCTTCTTGCGCGCGTCCTGGTACCACAGGAAGCTATCCTGGTGGAAATCATACTCCAGATGGGCCTGCGCCGGCATGGAGTTGCGATTGACCCAGACGATCATCGGAGCCCCGGCCGAATCGCGCTTTTCCATGGCCAGGTAGATGCCGAAGGCGTCCTCGGTGGGCGTGCGGCTGAGCAGGGTGAGCAGGAAGGGGAAGGCGCGCGGGGCGGGATCGGCTCCATAGGGCGCCTGGAAAGCCACCAGGTCCTCGGTGAGCTGGCTGGCAGCCAGCAGGTAGTGATCCACCACTTCGCCCAGGCCCTCCACCTGGTGGCGGGCCTGCAGGTCGGCCTGGTTGACCAGGGTGCGCCGCTGGCCATCGAGATCCACCCCCAGCACCACCAGCAACACCAGGCAAGCGGTCATTCCTACCCGCAAGAACAGCTTGAGGGCCAGCCCGCGCATCAGGCGCTCACCTGGCGCAACCAGCTCACCAGCTCCTCGGTGGAGAACGCTCGCCGGTCCACCAGCCGGGCCGTGTGGGCGTGGAGATACTCGCGCTCTTCGTCGGTCAGCTCCTTGGCCGTGACCACCACCACCGGCACCGAGGCCCAGCGCGGATTCTGGTGCATCACAGCCAGCACCTCGAAGCCGTCCACCTCGGGCATCATCAAGTCGAGCAGCACCAGCCGGGTAGGCTCGCCCTGCATGCGCTCGATGGCCTGACGCCCGTTCTCAGCAGTCTCCACGCTCCACCCTTCCTGGCTCAGGGTGCGCTGGAGCAGCTCGCGGTTGGAGGGGTCGTCTTCCACTACCAGCACCCGCCCCGGGCCGGCCGGACAGAGGCGCTGCAGCAGAGTGACCAGCCGGTCTCGCTGGATGGGCTTCTCGATCTGCTCGGCGGCTCCCAGCGTCAGGCCCGGTCCACGATCGCCGGCGAAGGTGACCAGCACCACCGGAATGCCGCACAGGTCGGGGTCGGCCTTGAGCTGGCCCAGCACCGTCCAGCCGTCCACCTCGGGCATCATCACATCGAGCGTGATGGCGTCGGGACGCCACTCGCGGGCCTTGCGCAGGCCCTCGGGCCCGCCCCCGGCGGCGGCCACCTCGAACCCCTCTTTCTCCAGAGTACGCCGCATCAGCTCGAGCACCTGGGGGTCGTCATCGATGACCAGCACTCGCGGAATGCGGCGCGAGCGCCCCTGGTTTGCGCCCACCTTCTGCACCTCGTCCGCCATCGACGAGTGCAGGGGTAGCTCGATGGTGAAGGTGGAGCCGGCCTGGGGTGTGCTCTGGACGAACACCTCGCCCCCGATCAGCTCCACGATGCGCCGGGTGAGCAGCAGGCCCAACCCGGTGCCGCCGTACTTGCGCGTGGCCGAGGAATCGCCCTGGCTGAAGGGCGCCCACAGGCGCTCAAGCTGCTCGGGCTTGATCCCGATCCCGCTATCCTGCACCTCCACCGACACGCGTCCGTAGGCTTCCTGGGCCCGCACCTCGATGTGTCCTTCGTGGGTGAACTTGCAGGCGTTGTCCAGAATGGCCAGCAGGCACTGGCGCACCCGGCTCTTGTCCGAGTAGAGCAAGATGGGCTCGGGGGGAACCTCCACCCGCAGCTCGACGCCGCTCTCGCGGCGCCCCTCCACCTCGCGCACCAGCTCGCGGATCAGAGCTTGCAGCTCGAAGGTCTCAGGATAGACCGGCATCTTGCCGGCGTCGATTTTGGACAGGTCCAGGATATCGTTGATGAGCGTGAGCAGGTTCTTGCCCGAGGTGTGGATGCGCTCGAGGTCGGGAAGGAAGTCCTCGAGCCCCGAGTCGGGCGCCTCTTCCATCAGAATCTCGCTGTAGCCGATGATGGCGTTCAGGGGGGTGCGCAGCTCGTGGCTCATGTTGGCCAGGAAGGCGCTCTTGGCCCGATTGGCTGCTTCGGCGGCGTCGGCCTCGAGCTGCAACTGGCGGGCCCGCTCGCGCTCGGTCACGTCGCGCAGACCCACCAGCACGCTCTCTCCTTCGGTGTGGCGCAGGATGGTGACCTCGACCTGGCGAGTCTGCCCTCCGGCATCCTGCACCCGCACCTCGAAGGGGAGGCGCCCGGCCATGGAGGGGTCGCTCAGGGCTCGCTCCAGCCGGTCGTGGTCGCGCGACTCCACCAGTGAGCTGAGCGGTTTGCCCAGCAATGCCTCCGGGTCGTGGCCCAGGTCGCGCTTGAGGGCCGGGCTGACGTAGAGGCAGTTGAGCTCGGCATCGAGCCGCATCAGGATGTCGGTCGCATTCTCGACCAGCGCTCGGATGCGCCGCTCGTTCAGCTCCAGGGCGGTGCCCAGGTCGATGAGCTGCTTCTCGCGCTCGTGCACCTGGGCGATCATCTCCTCGAAGCCGCGGGCCAGCGTGCCGAACTCGTCGCGTCGCCGAGATAGCTCGTGCAGCTCGCGGCCCGGGTCCTGCCCCTGCTCGGCCCGGTCGATGGCTTTGAGCAGGATGGGGATCGGCCGCAGCAGCCGGTTGGTCACCAGGCCCAGGGCTGCCAGCATGACGACCATGGTGGCCAGAAAGACCCCCACGTCGCTGTGCAGGATCCGCTGCACGGGAGCCATCACCGAGGCGCGCGAGACCTGCAAGATGACCAGGAAACCGCTCTCGGAGCAGCTGGCGAAGTAGTACTGCCAGGCTCCGGCTTTGACCCGGTCCGAGCCAGAATGGGCGTCGAGGTGGGCGTCGAGGATCTGGCGCCCTTCGGGCAGCTGGCTGACGTTCTGGCCCGGCCGGTCGGGCCCCATCACCTGCTCGGGCTCGACGGTTCCGTCGCGGCCGCGGACCGGCCGCCCGTCCTGGAGCTCACCGAAGGCCGGGCCGGGCTCGACCCCGAGCGTCCGCGCGGCTTCCGGGTCGAACCGGCCCGGCCGGTCGTCCTCGCGGAGCGCGTAGCCGTTGGCGATGATCTGGTGGGAGACGTCGAACGGCTCGACCTCGTAGTCGCCGAAGTCGATGGCCTCGGCCCGATTCAGCTCGACGAGGTCGAGCCCGTAGCGGGGCTTGCCGATGATCCGCGACATCGACCCGACCAACGTCCGCAGCCCCGGCGGCCCGTAGATCGGCAGCCGCTCCTCGCGATCGAGCATCTCGTAGCTCTTGATCAGCCCGGGCAGCCCGAGGTAGTGGTCGGCGTGCAGGTGGGTGATGAAGATCGCGTCGACGTGAACGAGGCCGGTCGAGCGCTGCATCTGCCGCTGGGTGCCCTCGCCACAGTCGAAGAGCAGCCGGTCGCCGCCGCGACGGACCATCAGCGCGGCGGTGTTGCGGCGCGCCGACGGCACCGAGCCGCCGGTGCCGAGGAATACGACGTCGAGGTCCACCCCGCAAGCGTATGGCCGCGGGTGGACCTGCGTGGGCGCGGGTGGATCTACGACCGCGGGTGGGCTCGTATGGGCTCCGGTGGACCCGTCCGGCCGCGGGTGGACCTGCGACCGGCGCCGGCAGCCATCTGTACGGTGGCGACCATGAACAGAGCCGCAACCGCCGCGCTGCTCGCGGTCGCCGGCCTGGCGCTCGTCGTCGCCGCCACCGCCGCAGGCGCCCTGCCGAAGCCGAAGGACGAGGTGATCGAGGTGCCGAAGTCGATCGGCGGCGTCGAGCTGAAGACCCGGATCGAGCGGGCGGACAGGATCTGGGGCCGCCGCGGCGAGTGCGACTTCAGCGGCTTTCAATCCTGCGCCTACGAGAGCCGTGACCCGCGCCGGGGCAGCGCCTCGATCGAGGCCGCCCGCCGCGGCAAGGTCAGCTCGATCGCCATCTACGCAGGCAGGAACCGACGCGACCGCTACGTCTTCGAGGGTCCGCTGCTCCGATTCGAGACGGAGGAGGGGATCGGGCTCGGCGACCGCGGCCGCAAGGTCGCGAAGGCATACCCGGAGGCGATCAGGACCGCCCACGAGACCGGCTACCTGATCGAGGGCAGGGGTCGCTCCTACATGACCTTCCAGACCCTCGACAAGAAGCACATCACCGCGATCACGCTGGTCGACGGCAGAAACCAGGGCTGAGCGCCGATCCCGAGCCGCGCGCGTGCGGGCTCGGGCCGCGATCAGGCCGCTCGACGACGGACGCCGGGGCCGGACGGCCGATCCCGAGCCGCGCGCGTGCGGGC
>QWHO01000667.1 GCA_021404945.1 bacterium CPR1 | reverse complement strand
GGTGCGCAGGCTGAGAGCTGAGCCGCACCTGGCGAGTGGGAGGGCGATGTGATCTACCAGGTCTGGTGCCCCGATTACCACGAGGAATCCGATGCGCTCAAGATTTTTGCCGACTCTTACAGCGAGGCGGTCGAGGACTTCTGCCATCACCAGCACGGCCGAGGCAACTACGAGTACGCCAACGGGGGCGTGAGCGAGGTGCTCGCCCGCGTGGAGGGTCAGGCGCCGCGCCGCTTTGAGATAGAGGTATCCATCCGGCCGGTCTTCCTCGCCCGAGAGGTCACTCCCAGGTGACCGGGCTCCTGCTGGCCTGGCTCCTCCTCCAAGTGCTGCCGCCGGCGTCAGTACCAACTGGCGCACGTCCCGGGGCCTCCGCCCCGGCATACCCACCAGGCGACCCGCTCGTTGGCCTCGTGCGGCACGCCTGGAGCGCCCCGCGCCCCCCGTGATCAGGACGCCTTCATCGCCGCCCCTGCCTTATTCTGCCCTATTCCGAGGGCTGTAAATGCCCTCGCAAGCTACTGCTTTATCCAAAAGGAGAGACCCATGGCAAGCCCCCAGAGAGAGAACGGCTGGGCGCCGATCCCCTACGCCCTGACCGACGACCACCTGCTGACCTCGTTGCGCGAGTCCAACGTGCTGCTGCTGGCCGTGCACGAAACCCATGGCTTCCGGCGCGAGCAAGCCGAGCTGCAGCCGCAGTACCTGGCCCGGCAGACCGGGCTCCACCTGGTGGACGTGCGCCGGACTCTCGGCAGACTCGAGGAGCGTGGCCTGCTCGAGCGCCTCGACGGCGCGCTCTACCGGGTGCACGTCCCGCTGAGCGACGGGTGGTGGCAGCTGGCGGTCGAGCTCGTCAAGGTGCTGGCCTACGCCCCCCTCCGGTGGCAGGTCTGGCGGGTCGTGTTCTACGTGGCCCGCCTCACCTACGGGCGGGAGGGACAGCGAGCGACCGAGGCGCCGCTGGCGGCGAGCTATCTGGCGAGTTGGACAGGGATGGACCCCCGCGATGTCCGGGCAGCCCTGGCGGAGGCCGTCCAGCTGCGCGTCCTGACCTGCGTCCGCCAGGGCCGTGGGCGGGGGTCGAACGTCTATCGCTTCCAGAAGGACTACGAGGCCTGGCGGGTGTGGTCGCGCGATCTGGGGCAAATCCGCCCGGCCAAAGGGGTGCGAATCGCCCCGGGCGCCAAGCGAATCCCCCCTAGCTACGAGTGCGAATTCCCCCTAGCTATGGGGTGCGAATCACCCCTACAGTACAAGATCCCTTGTAAAAAAAGAAACCATCCCCCCCTACCCCCGGAAGAAATGTCACTGCCGGCTGACGCCGGCCAATCCCGGCAAACGGACACCCCGCAGGTGGGGGCTGTCGCCCCCACCGAAACGGCACGGCCTGTCGGCCACCTTGACGAGGCAGCTGCTGAGAACGCGGCTGTCGCCGCGGAACCAGCTGACGTCCCAGCCGAACTTTCAAAGCCGGCTGACGCCGGCGCGGGCGGGCGGGATTTTGTAGCTGATTCCAATTCCTCGTTGCCCCAACCCGCTGGGGCAACGAGGGAGGAGCGCCACCTCCCCCTCTCTGGCCAGGCCCCTGAGGAAGCTTCGTCGGACTCGTTCGGCTTGAATTCTTCCGCGGCGGCCGCGGACTCGGTGACAGACCTGGCCACCTGGGTGCTCTCCTGGATGCGCCGACTCGGTTGGCCGGGCGCTCAGGAGGTAGAGGACGAGAACCGGGCCGAGGTGGAGCGACTGGGCGCTCTGCACGGCATCGACGCCCTGAGCGCAGGTCTGCGCGAGTGCCTCTTGCAGACCTGGCACGAATGGCAGGTCGGGGAGGCCCGTTACCCCGGCAAGGTGCTGCTGCCCTGGACCTGCCCGCGCACCGGCGAGCTGCGTGCAGGCAAGCTCGAGCTGCACGTGGTGGCCGCGGCCGCCCTCAGGCCAGACCAGCTGCACGCCTACCGCTGGCCTCGTCCGGCCAGGATGCCCCGGGTCGAGCTGTCCCCCCCCGACTTCCGGGGGACCCCGCTCGACCGGAGGCCCTCAGCACCTCAACGTGTCCCGGAGCCAGTCTCGGTAGACTACGTGACCCGGCTCCGGGCCCTGGAGCCAGCCGAGCTGGACCGGAGGCGGGCTGTGGCCCGCCTGCCGGAGAACGTGCCGAGCTACCTGTCGCCGCGCCTGCGCCAGGGCTACCTGTCGGATGACTCCGACCTCACCCTGCTCGGCTGGATGGCCGAGCAGCTGCGCCGGGAGTCCGAGGGCCAGCTGGTCCACGAGGTGCACCGACCTGTCCATCCCCTCCAGGTGTCCAGCGGGCCAGCCGCTGACCCTGCCCGCTGGAGCAACGCCCGCCGTGGCGCTCAGAGCCCGATTAACGAGGAGGTGTCCCCATGAACGCCACCGCCAAGATGATGCCCCTGGACAGTCTGCGCGAGCATCCCCGGGCTGGCCTGGTGCCAGAGATGAGGGCCAACGAGCTGGCCGAGCTCGAGGCGGACAT
>QWHO01000135.1:2529-15924 GCA_021404945.1 bacterium CPR1 | reverse complement strand
ATTTCGCACCTGGTCACGGAGGACGACGAGCCGGTGGACAACTGGTTCCAGGAACGCCAGATACGTCTGCTCCCCGAGAGTCTCTACACCTCCTGGGCTCGGGCCGGCCAGACGCGTCCGTTCGTGGCCGGCGCGGATGTTGGCCTCTTTTACAAAGTTTCCGAGCAAGCTCTGGTGCCCGATGTGATCGTCAGCCTGGACGTCGAGGTCAGGGACGATTGGTGGGAGGATCACAACCGCTCGTACATGATCTGGGAGCTCGGCAAGCCTCCCGACCTCGTGGTGGAAGTGGTCTCCAACCGCCAGGGCGGGGAGGAAGAAAAGCTGGCCCGCTACGCTCAGGCCGGTGTCGCTTATTGCGTGATCTTCGACCCCTGTCACTTCTTGAGCAAGCGCGTCCTGCGCGTTTACGCCCTTCACGCTGGGCGCTACGTTGATGTGCTCGACCCCTCATGGCTGGAGGAGATCGGGCTGGGGTTGACCCTCTGGCAGGGAAAATACGAAGGGATGAACTCAACCTGGCTGCGCTGGTGTGATCGGCAGGGACAGCTGCTGCCGACCGGGCGCGAGCTGGCCGAGCACGAGCGTGAGCGGGCCGAGCACGAGCGTGAGCGGGCCGAGCACGAGCGTGAGCGGGCCGAGCAAGAGCGTGAGCGGGCCGAGCAAGAGCGTGAGCGGGCCGACCGATTGGCGGCTCGCTTGCGCGAAATGGGAGTCGAGCCCGATACTCTTTGACCAGGGCCGCATGTCGGCCGGTGGAGCGAGCCCCAGGCCCGCGGAGTGCGTCGGCTCGAGTCCGATTTCCTGGTTGCCAGGTCAGGGAATCGATTCTTGTGGCGGGGATCGTTTGCGGGTGGGCTGGGCACCTTCGCCGACAGTTCAATCCCGGCGTTTTGGAAGTCTCGGCGGGTCTCACCGGCAAGAAATGTGAATATTTTCCGAGGCGGGGACTCGGTCGGGCAAGAGGTGGGCGGGGTTTTGCCCCAACGGCCCCGAACGGCAAACGGCCGTGAGCATCCTGTATCTTTCGCGCGCCCAGGTCGAACGGGTGGCCCCGCCCCTGACCGAGATCGTGGCCCTGCTCGAGCACGCTTTTCGCGAAAAAGGCGGGGGGCGCGTGGAGATGCCTCCGAAACCCGGCATCCACACCCGACCAAACGCCTTCATCCACGCCATGCCCTGCTACATCCCGGCTCTTGGGGCGGCCGGAATGAAGTGGGTGAGCGGCTATCCAGACAACGCCAGGCGCTCCCTGCCTTACATCAGCGGGCTGCTGATCCTCAACGACGTGGACACGGGGGTGCCGATCGCGGTGATGGATTGCACCTGGATCACGGCCTACCGCACCGCCGCCGCGACCGCTCTGGCAGCCCGCTATCTTGCCCGTCCGGACAGCGCCACCGCGGGCATCCTGGCCTGCGGGCTGCAGGGGCGCACGAACCTGGAAGCGCTGAGCGCTCTGTTTCCCCTCCAACGCGTCTACGCTTATGACCTTGTGCCCGCCGTCCAGGAGCAATTTGTCGCCGAAATGAGCGAGCAGCTCGGCCTGGAGGTGCTCGGCGTGGGCACCCCGCAGGAGGCCGTGGAGAGCTCGGACCTGATCGTGACCTCGGGCCCGATCCTGACAGACCCAAGTCCCACCATCGAGGCCGCCTGGGTCCGCCCGGGCACCTTCGCCAGCGCCGTGGACTTCGACAGCTACTGGACCGCCGAAGCCCAGGCTGCATTCGATCGGATCGCCACCGACGACCACGACCAGTTCGCCTATTACCGCAAAGTCGGCTACTTCAAGCACACGCCGGAGCCCTTCGCCGACCTCGGCGAGATCGTGACCGGCCGAAAACCGGGCCGTCAGAGCGCTGAGGAAAAGCTCATGGCGATGAACCTGGGACTTGCGCTCGAGGACATCGCCCTCGCGCCGAGTATCTACCGCCGGGCTCGAGAAGCGGGCCTGGGGACCTGGCTCGAGCTCTAGTCTGGGAGCGCAGCCGGAACCCGCCTTGTGCCGACCGGTAACGCCGGTGGACCGGTAAGACCCGCCCGCGCTCGGAGCTGAGAGCCCGCAAGCTTTACCGCTCCCACCGGCCGGTATACCGCCTGCTCAGACCGGTAGACCCCCCCCCGTAGGATTTGCTTCGCGCAAAGAGAAACCGGCGCGCCATGAGCACTTCCACCTTCGTCCTCCCCGACATCGCCACCATGACCCTCGAGCAGAAAGTGGCCCAGCTGATCCACGTCGACGTGCCCGGAACCGAGCTGAACGATGCGACCTCCGTCCACCTCCACCAGCACCCGTTCCACGGCGTCATCTTGTTCGCCCACAACGTGCGCGACCGCGAGCAGGTGGTCAAGCTGGTGGACGAGATCCACGACGCCCTGGCCATCGTGCCCTTTCTCTCCATCGACCAGGAGGGGGGGCTGGTGGATCGGGTGCGCTTTCCGGAAATGTCGCTCTCACCCGGCTTGATGGCGCTGGGAGCCAGCGACGACCCGGCCCGGGTGGAGGCGGCCCACCGCATCATGGGCCGCGAGCTTTCTGACCTGGGGGTGCACATCGACTTTGCCCCCTGCCTGGACGTGAACGTCAACCCCCACAACCCGATCATCGGAGCCCGCTCGCTGGGCGAGAACCCCGAACGGGTGGGCGAGCTGGGCCGGGCCGCCATCCGGGGCCTGCGCCAGGGGGGCGTGGCCGCCTGCGCCAAGCACTTCCCGGGGCACGGCGATACCTCGATGGACTCGCACATGGCCCTGCCCACCGTGGCCCACCCTCGCGAGCGCCTCGAGCAGGTCGAGCTGGCTCCCTTCCGGGCCGCTGTGGCCGAGCAGGTGGAAGCCATGATGACCGCCCACATCGTCTTCCCGGCCTATGACAGCCTGCCCGCCACCCTGTCCAGGACCATCCTGACCGATCTGCTGCGCCGGGACATGGGCTACCAGGGCGTGATCGTCACCGACTCACTCTCCATGAAGGCCATCGCCGATCATTACGGGATGGGGGAGGCCACCGTGCGCTCGGTGGAGGCAGGGGCGGATCTGGTGCTGGCCCTGGGGCCGATCGCCGACCAGAAGGCGGCCTTCCAGGCCCTGCTCGATGCGGCCCGCTCGGGACGCATCAGCGTCGAGCGCCTGGACGAGAGCCTGGAGCGCCTCTTTGCCCTGAAGCGCCGCTACCACCAGCGACCGAATCTCAAGCCCACTTTCGACCAGGCCGCTCACGCCCGCGAGATGCGCGAGATCGCCGCTGCCGGGGTGACCGTGGTGCGCAATGAGGGCCTGTTGCCTCTGCGGCCGGGCAGGGTGCTGGTGCTCACCCCCGACCTCTTGCCGGTGACGCCGCTGGGCGAGATGGCCACCAGCACCTCGCTGGCCACCTTCATGCGATCGCACGAGGGCGAGGTGGTGGACCAGAAGTTCCACTTCTCCGGCATCTCGGGACCTGCTCACCACGAGGTGGTGGCCCGCGCCGCCGAGGCCGACACGGTGGTGCTGGCCCTCTACGCCCGCAACCGGCTCAGCGACCCTCAGCGCGAGCTGGCCGAGGCGGTGCTGGCGGCCAACCCGCGCACGGTGCTGGTGTCACTCTCCAGCCCCTATCTGCTGCTCGACCTTCCTCAGGCTCAAGCTTGCGTGCTGGGTTACAACTACACCCCACTGACCCTGGAGGCCGTGGCCGAGGTCTTGCTGGGCAAGCGAGTGGCCACCGGACGCCTTCCGGTGGCGCTGCCCGGGCTCTACCCGGCGGGCCATCGCGCCGGGTGAGGCAGCGGGCTCGCCCTGGACCTCAAGGGAACGCTCCTTCTTGCCTGGGAACCTTCGCGACAGGCCTTTTGCATCAGCCTGCCAGGACTGAACGGTCAGCCGGCCGACAGACGACGCAGCCACTCGCGCACTCCCCGGGTCCATTCGGCGTCATCCCCGGGCAGGGATAAGCGCGCGGCGACTTCGGAGGCCTCCAGCGGCAAGAAGGCGCTGCGCTCGCAGGCCACGTAGGCGCCGTCCTGGAGCTGGTAAAACACCAGGCGCGTGAGGTCGTAGCGCCACACTTCGCGGATGCCCAGGGCTGCGAAGATGGCCAGTTTGTCCAGGGCCGACCGGGTCAGCTCCACTTCGACGACCAGGTCAGGCCGGTTGTTGGCCTGAAACGAGTAGGAGGAGTCGGGCTCGGCCCCTTTCCCCAGCTCGGCCTGGCGCTGGGTGGTCGAGCCGAGCAGACGAACCTGGATACCGAACTCGACGCAGGCCGACAGCACGATCTCCTTGATCCGCTCGGCGGCGTTCTCGTGCTCGGGGGAAGGGCTCATGATTTCCAGGACTCCACTGTCATAAGTCAGACGGGGCGAGCTCTGGTCGGCGTGCTCAGCCAGAATCCGCTCGTACGTCTCCCAGCTGCACGAACGAAGGACGACGCGCTGATCGGGGACAAGGTCCAGCATGCAGGCTTTATTCGCCGCCCGGCCGGCCAGCCTTTCCGTGGTTGAAGCCCGCTCTTGTCACAAGTCGTTCACAAACCGAGCGCTCGACCCCCGATCTGCAACCCTGGTCAGCCCGGTACCGTAAATTGCTGTAACATGTCGGCAATCTTTAACTGTCTGGCAACAGTCTGGCAAAATCCTGCAGCTAGGATAACCTGGGGCCACCATCACACATACAGGGGCCCGTCATCCGGTTCTGGAGGCCAAATCCCGTGCAGAAAACCGCGCCCTCGCGCGCCCTGGCGGAGCCATGCCTGGAAGTGACCTGCTCCCCCACCGGCCGCACCCACGCTCCCAATCACATTTCCCTGCGATTCTCAAGACCGATGGTCATGCTCGGCCAGAGCGACCTGCCGCCCGTGCAGATGCAACCCGCCGTCGCCGGCGACTGGCGCTGGCACGACCAGCAGAGGCTGATCTTCGAGCCCGCCAGCCCCCTGGCTCATGCCACCCGCTACCGGGTCTTGCTGCCGGCTGGCACCCCGGCCCTGGATGGCGCAAGCCTCAAGAGCGATCTGAGCTGGGAGATCCTGCTGGAGGGCCCCAGGCTGGTCGCCCTCAGCCCGGGCACCGATGAGCCCCTGGGCCTGAAGCCCACCTTTCGAGCCTGCTTCAACCAGGCCGTCGACCCGGCCCGTCTGCTGCCCCGCATCATCCTGCGCGCCGGTCGTCGGCGCCTGGCGCTGGAAAGCCTCGAGCGCGACCTCGAGCAAGAGATCGTCTTCGCTCCTCGCGAGCCGCTGCCCCGCACCACGCGTATCGTGCTCGAGCTACCCCCCGGCCTGCCCTCGGCCGAGGGACCCGAGAAGTCGCTCGAGTCCCACCGGCGCGTCTACCGCACCTACGGCCCGCTCAAGGCGGTGGGGCGGGGGCTGGTGGACTGGCTCACCCGCCCCGATCCCTTCGCTCCCCTGAGCATCCGCTTCTCCAACCCGCTCCAGCCGGACACCGCCCGGGTGCGCATCGCTCCCCGCTGGTCCGACCTGGTCGTGGCCGTTCGCGGGCACGAGCTCTGCCTGGAGGGCACCCGACCCCCCGGCCAGGGCTGCACCGTGGTCGTGGAGCAAGTCTCGGATGTCTTCGGGCAAAAGCTCGAGCAGCCCGTGCGGCGAAGTTTCCGCGGCTCCTGGACCCCCTTCCACCTGTCTCTTCCAACGGGCGTGATGGTCGTGCTCCGCCCCGGCGAGAAGGTGCCTTTCTACTGCTCGGGCTACCGCCAGGTCGACTGTCGTCTGCTGGAGGTCGCGCCCGAGAGCTGGGAGGCCCATCGCCAGGGGAAGCCCGTCCGGTCCCGGCTGTTGCGTTCCTGGACGGAGAAGGTGCCCCATCGGGGGCAGCTCGAGACGGTGTGGCTGGATGTCGGCCCCGAGCTCGGGCACCGCCTGCTGGAGGTGCGGGTAGGGCACCATCGCGAGGTGGTCTGGCTGCAACGCACCGGGCTCAACCTGCAGGTGCGCAGCCACGACGAGGGCCTGAGCCTGGTGGCGGCGGGCGTCGACGGCCAGCCCGTGGAGGGCGTCTCGGTGGCCTGGGGCGCGGAGAGGGGCCGCACCGGACCCGATGGCCACTGCCGGCTGGGCCTGCCGCAGGAGGCTGACTGCCTGCTGGCCCGCCGGGGGGACGACTGCACGGTTCTGCCCGTGGGCCCGTCCTTCTCGCTGGCCAGGAGCGTGCGCTGGTGCGTGTTCGACGACCGGGGGCTCTACCGGCCCGGTGAGTCGGCCCGCGTCAAGGGCTGGGTTCGGCCGGTGAGCGAAGGGGCGGTGGCCTATACCCTGGTCGACCGCAGCGGCACCCGGACCGGGCAGGTCGCGCTTACCCCCGAGGGCGGGTTCGACCTGGAGTTGGCCCTGGATGTGCATGCGATGCTGGAGCTGCGGTTGCACGACTCGGTGCACCACCACCAGTTCAAGGTCGTCGAGTTCCGGCGTCCCGAGTTCGAGCTCGAGCTCGAGCCCCTTCCCGACCGCGATTACTACCCGGCCGACGCCCAGCCGGTCTGGCGACTGAGCGCCCGTTACCACTCGGGAGGCGACCTGGCCGGGGCCGAGGCGAGCTGGGCGCACACCCTGACCGAGCAGCCCTGGAATCCCCCGGGCTGGCCCGAGCTCAACTTCCGCTTCTCGCCCGGCGAGCCCCTGGTGGACTGGCGCCGTGACACCGTCCGGCTCGACGATCAGGGGGAGTGGCTGGGGACGATTCCCGCCCCGCGGCCCCGCTGCGGACAGGTGGTCTTGATCATGAGCGTGGTGACGGTCACCGACCAGAGTCGCCAGGCCGTGTCCGGGCGGGCCACCTGGCGCGTGGTGGGGGATCAACCCATGGTCGGGCTGCGCGCCACCGCAGAAGGGGCCGAGCTGGTGGTGGTCGACCCGCTGGGTCGACCGCTGGCCGGACACGCCGTCGAGCTCTCCTACCAGGACCGCTCCTGGCAGGTGCTCTCGCAGGACGGACCGATCCCCCTGCTTCTTGCGCCGGGAGGAACCCTGCAGGCGCGAGTGGGTGAGCACGAGGTGAAGCTCTCGATCCAGGCCAGGACCCCCCAGCTCAACCTGAGGCTGCCCGCGGGCCAGGCCCAGCCCGGCCAGGAGGTGGAGCTGGAGGTGCAGTCTCCCGTGCCCTACGCGCTGGGGGTGCTGCGGGTCTTCGCCGGGCCCCAGGAGCCCGAGGTGACCGTTTTCAAAGGTCAGGACAACAAGCTGCGGGTGCGCGTTCCCGACCTGGGCCTGCCGCTGCTCGAGCTGCACGCGGCCTGCTTGTCCCTGACCGGCCGCTGGCTCACGGTCTACCGCCAGCTGGCCCTCTCCCAGGCTTCCCGTCGCCTGGCGGTGGAGCTGAAGACCGACCGCGAGGTGGTGGCTCCCGGGGGCACCGCCCGGATCGCCTTGGAGGTGCGCGACTGGCGTGGGCAGCCCGTGCCGCTCGCCGAGGTCACCCTGCTGGGGGTAGACGAAGCGGTGCTTCAGGCTGCCTTCTACTCTGACCCCGATCCCCTGTCGGCCATCTATCCGCCCACCCGGCCCGCCGGCTGGGAGCTGGATTCGTCCCACTGGTTCTTGCAAGACCAGCCTCCCGCGCTGAGCAGGTTGGGAACGCACGGTCGCCCCGAGAGCGTCTGCTGCTGCCTCTGCACGGGAGCCGGAGCCTCCTCGCCGGCCATCACCCTGCGCGAGGATCTCCGTCCGCTGGCCTTCTTCCACCCCGCCCTCAGCACCGACGCCCGGGGCAGGATCGAGCTCGAGGCGGCCCTGCCCGACAGCATTACCCGCTACCGGGTGAGCGCCGTGGTGGCCAGGGGGGATGCTTTCGGATCGGCCCGCACTTCGATCAGCACCCGGCTGCCGCTGCTGGTGCGCCCCTGGCTGCCGCGCTTTCTGCACCAGGGCGACCGCTTCGACTTCTGCCTGGGCCTGCAGAACATGACCGGCTCCGAGCTCGAGGTCGCGGTGGAGGCTACCGTCTCCGGCCTGGCCTTCCTTGACGGCGTGGAGCGTCGTTGCCGGGTGGCCCCGGGGGCCCGGGTTCGGGTGAGCTTTCCATGCCGGGCCGAAGCGACGGGCGAGGCCGTGGGCCTGGTGCGCGTTCTCAGCGGAGAGCTGGAGGACGCCTGCCGCGTGCGATTGCCCCTCAAGCCCCCGCGCTTGAAAGAGCGAGTCACCCTGCAGGGGCGCACCGGCGAGGAGCGCGAGCTTCCGGTCCAGGTGCCGCCGGGCGTGGAGCTGGAGGAGGGAGGTCTGGAGCTGCTCGAGACCGACAGCGCCGCGCCGCTGGCTCGGGATGCCTTCGAGGATCTGGCAGGCTACCCCATGAGCTGCTCCGAGCAGCTCTCCTCTCGCCTGCTGGGCTGGGTGCTGGGGGGACCCCACTTCTGCTCGGAGTGGAAGGCTCGCGCTGAAGAGCTGATCCAACGCCTGTGGGAGCGCCAGCAGCCCGATGGCCAGTTTCGCCTGTTCCCGGGTTGGAGGGAGCCGTTCCCCTTCGTCTCGGCCCACGTGACCCAGGCTCTGCTGCGCGCCTACACCGCCGGGATCGCGGTGGACGGCGAGCGGCTCGAGCGAGCCCTGGACTTTCTAGCTGGCGACTTTCCTCGCACCCCTCTGGAGCGCTCTTACGCCCTGAACGTGCTATCCCAGGTGGGTCGCGCTTCGGCCCGCCAGGTGGAGGAGACCGCCCGGCAGCGACGCCTGACCGCTGAGGGCGCGGCCTTCTTGCTGCCCCTGACCGCGGGGCACGTCCGCGCGCGCCTGCGCAAGAAGGTGCTGGCCGGCCTGAGCGAGCTCCAGGAGGGTTTCTTCCCTTCCCAACGCCGTCCCACGGCCCTGGCCTTTCTGGCTCTGGGCGAGGAGTGGTTGCTCGAGCGGCTGCTCGAGCCGCTCGCCTGGGGCAGCACTCAGGACCACGCCTTCACCCTGCTGGCCCTGGCCGCCCAGGGGGAGGGGAGGCGCTCCCAGCGACAGGTCGCCTTGCGCGAGCTGCTGCGCGAGCCCCGGGTCGAGCTGGAGGGGCTGGGGTTCTACCGGGCCACCCTGACCACGGTTCCCTCCGATACGCTGCTCCCGGCCCGCAGCCAGGGCTTCACCGTGACCCGGCGCTACGAGCTGGGCGAGGTGGTCGCCATCCACCTCGAGCTCGAGCTGCCCGGGGCACGCAAGATGGTGGGATTGATCGACCCGCTGCCCGCCGGGCTCGAGCTGTTGCCCCCGGCCGAGCAGAAAAGAGTGCCGGGGGCCGTCCACTGCGACTATCGCGACGACTGCACCGAGGTGTGCTGGTCCCGGCTCCCGGCCGGCAAGCACCGGCTCACGCTGCTGGCCCGGGCCACCACTCCCGGCACGTTCCTGGCCCCGGGGACGCGGGTGGAGGAGATGTACCGTCCCCAGGTCTTCGGGCGGGCGGCTGCCGAGGTGGTGGAGCTTTGACCCGCGCTCCCGCTTGGAGGATCCGAGTGCCGGTGTCACTCCAGCTCGATGGCGTCTTCTGAGGGCTCCGGGTCGCCCAGCACCACCTCGTGGCGCAGCCGAAAGCGAAGCAGGGCCTCCACCAGCCTCGCGGAGCGGTTGGGGCTCAAGCTGGCCCGCATCAGGTCGGCCGGACAGGCGCGCGATAGAGCCAGCTCGAGCCGAACGTCGAACACCTGCGAGCCGATCAGCAGCCGGCTGCCGTCGGGGGTGAACCGGGGGCGCCCGGGTGCCTCCAGCACCTGGTCGGGAAGCTCCGAGCCGGGGTGGAAGAACTCGAGCCGGCGGCCATCCGAGGCCGCCAGCGCCGGGCTGGTGGGGTGGAAGGCCAGCAGCTTCCCCTCGCGATGCTGGCGCCAGCTGGCCTCGACCTGGCCCAGCGGGCTCCAGTGCTGGATGGCCGTGGTGGTGGCCGTGAGCAGCGAGCCGTCGGCCCTCCAGCTCCAGGCGATGCAGCCGGGGAGCGTCAGGCAGGCGCGCTCGTGCAGTTGGGGCAGGCCGAAAAGCCTCAGGCCTGGGCTGGTTTCCACCACCAGGACGTCCCCCTGGAGGGCGGCCCGGCCGGCCAGGTCGAGCGAGGAGATAAGCTCGCCGGAGTCGGCCTCCCAGACTTCGAGATGCTCTTTGCCCAGCAGCACCACCAGACCCTCGCCGGCCAGCAGCGAGCGAGCCCAGCGGGCTCGATGAGACCACAAAGCCCTTCCCGAGGTCAGAGACCAGCACTGCACCATGGGGTCTTGCAGCACGAAGAGCCGATCGGAGAGCCCCGCACCCGCCAGAGGCTCCTCCAGGGCAAGGGTGAGGACCGAGCCGTCGTTCAGGTCGATCACCCGGCAGGGCTCGAGGTGCTCTTTGGTGAGGTGGGGAATGTCGGCAAGCGAGACCCAGCGCGGCTGCAGCACAACCCGACGAGGGTTGACCACCAGCACCCGAGGAGGGGCGTAGGGCGTGGCCAACTCCTCGAATTCGAGGATCCATCGCAGGTCGTCCAGGGCCACGATGGCCTGGCCCGGAGCCACCAGAAAGTCCTCCCCGGCCACCAGATCGGACTGGAAGCTGCCCAGCAGCTCCAGCGGGGTGGGGTGCGGCACCAGCAGCTGGCGCAGCTCCTCGTCCTGCAGCGGGTCGGTGGAGCCGCCCAGGGTCAGCTCGGCCCACAGGGCATCCCCGTCGCGCCCCTCCAGCAGGCGGCCCAGGCTGGTGCGCACATCCGGTCGTGACCACATGTGGCCGCGGCCGGATGTGCGCAGCCGGGCGGCCAGCACGCTGCGCTGGGTCTCGGTCAGCCGGGGAGTGACCCGGGCGACCGCTTCCACGTCCGGGGGCACGCCGCCCCCCGCCACCCAGCCGAACACCTCGCGCAGCACCGGGTCAGCGGGAGCATGACCGGCCCGCTCGACCTTCTGGCGTGCCTCGGCGGACCATTCCGAAAGCGCCGCCGTCCCCAGGGCGTCTGCCCAGTCCGGGTCCAGGCCGCTGAAGAGGAAGCCCTCGGCTGCCCGGCGGACCTCTGCGTCAGGATCGCTCAAGGCGCGCAGCACAAGAGCCGCGTCGCCGCTCTTGAGCCGACATAGCCCCGACTTGAGCTCGCTGGCCACCCGGGCCGCGTCGGGGGCCTGGGCGGTGAAGCCCAGATCGCGGACCAGGCTTGCCAGGTGCGCGTTGCGCCGGGTAAACCAGCGCAACGCGATCTCGTGGCGAAGGGCCGGGCCGGCGTGGCGGACCACCGCGCCCGGCCGCTCCCCGCGCTCGAGGCGCTTGAAGAGAGCGTCCAGCAGGGGGTCTTCCATCCGGGGGTCTTCCCTGCGGGGGAGGTCGGATCCCCTGGCTCTCACGCGTCCGGAAGCTTGGGCCGGGCCGGCGTTATCCCCGGTTCTGAAAAGGTCAGTGCGCGGGGGCTTTGCGCTTCTTCAGCACGGTCCCGCCGACCAGAACGTGGTCGTCGGCGCCCAGGTGAATGGAGGCTCCCGACTCCAACTCCTCGCACCTGGCTTTGAGGGCGTCGGGACGGAGGGCATAGATCTTCTTGCCGCTGGACAGATAGACCTGATCCGGGCCCAGCGCGAAGGGAAGGAAGCTCGTGCTTTCCTTGGGGGTCTTGAAGCTCCAGATGGTTTCGCCCTGAGGGCTGAGGGCATGAACCTCGGCCGTGTTGGAGTAACGGAAGGTGCGCCGGTCGAGCACCGCCGAGCTACCGACTGCATAGACGGTTCCATCCGCTCCCACCTGCAGCGACTCAACCCGCAGCCCCGGGCTCAGATCGCGGGCCCAGATTTTCTGTCCCTGGCGGTCCAGAGCCACCACGTGGCACTTCGAGTCGTCCGTGGCCACCCCGCCTCCATAGAGGATTTGACCGTCGGGTGAGACGGCCGGGGGGCAGGAGAGCGGCGCCGCCTGCCGATCCAGATGGTCCTTCAAAGTCTCGGGGGGAAGCTGGTCGATCCGGCGATGGGTCTTTCCCGACCAGACCCACTGCGTCTTTCCGTCCGGGTCGAGCAGTTGGAGCGTGGAATCGCCGTTGACCAGAATGTGATTGTCCGGCGTGACGGCCACGGGAGCGTTGAACCAGATGCCCTCCGGCTCGAGATCGCGAGACCAGAGCTTGGTGCCGCTTTGAAGATCGACGGCGTAGAGGCGACCATTTCCATTGAGCAAGAGCCGCCCCAGCCCATCCTGAGTCATGCGCCCCTTGACCTCACGGTCGTAGCAGGGCTGAGGCTCGAGCTCGCACAGCCAGGTCTTTTCTCCTTGAGCATCCAGGCGGTGGACCTGAGCTCCGCTGCAGGGAGTGGCGACCACGCCGCCATCGGGCGTGGGCAGCGCCTCGTTGAACACAGAGCTACCCAGGTACTTGCTCCAGGAAGTCTCGCCATCGGGCTCGACCCGCGCCACTCCCCAACTGCCCACCAGATACCCGGAGCCATCGGCGTTCACGATGGGTGGAGTTTGCAGCAGCTCGTGCTCCTGGCTTCCCAGGATGGTCCCCTGGTCGACGGACAAAACCGCGTAGCGGTTGGGCAAATTGACCATGAGCGAGCCGTCAGGGGCCACTCGAAGGTGCTGCACCTCCTCATCCATCTCCTGTTCCCAGGCCTTGACCAGCGAGTTGGCCAGGGTCGGCTCCTGGATGGCTTTCATGGCCGCGGCCAGGGGCACGGGCGCGGTTCCCGCATAGCCGTCCAGCTTCTGCGGCCGCTTGCCGGCAGCGCTGCGGGGAATGCTGAAGGAGGAGAGATTCACAGTGTCGATACGCACGACTCGAGTCTATCCGCAGCGACTGAAGAAAGACTGAAAACGAGCTGTCGTCCGGGCCGGTGAGTCATTGTGCCAGGAAAGGCTGTTGACAGTCAGGGTGGCAGTCGAATCCCCGCCAGCAGAGCTCCAGCCTCTTGCATCAGTTGCGGCCAGCCCGGGTTGCTTTCGAACGCGGAGGCGATGGCATAGCCTTTGCTCCGGCCCGTGCTCAACCTGCGTGTCATCCAGATGACCACGATGCCGGTCTGGCTGTCCTGGCTGACGGCCATCGCTCGCCGAGCGCCCGGAAAACTGGACAGGTCCAGGCCGGTGGGGCTGTCGACCTGAACCTGCAGGCCTCGCTCCTGAGCGCGCCGATTCAGGGCTCCCAGTACCGCTTGCTCGAGGCCATCGGGCTCGAGCACCTGCACGATGAAGAGCCGGTCTTGCTTTCGGAGCGCAAACCCCGGATGCTCGAGCTGCGCTTCGGTCGGCTCGAAGCCGACCGGAGCTCGCATGGTGAGCTCACCCTCGGGAACCCGATAGGTCCTGGCGGCCGGGCGGGGAGAGGAAGGGCCGCTCGCTCGGGTGGGGTAGGCTGCCGGCGTGGGCGCGGGCGGTCGCTTCGATGCCGTCGGACGAGGCGGGGGCGGGTTCTTCGAGCCGACGGGGGCGGACGCGAGAGCGGGCGGAGGACGAACGGGGGCGGGAGGGGGCGGGTTCATGGG
>QWHO01000135.1:0-2518 GCA_021404945.1 bacterium CPR1 | reverse complement strand
GGGAGGGGGGGGGTTCTTCGGACCGATGGGGGAGGACGCGAGAGAGGGCGGCGGGCCCTTCGGGCCGACGGTGGGAGAGGGCGGTGGGACGGTCGCGGGAGAGACGGGAGCGGGGGAGAGAGAGGGAGCAATCGCCCCTGGAGTGCTGGTCGGGACCGGCTCAGGAGAAGGGGAGCTGGGCGCGACGCTTGCGGGCGCCGGGGCAAGAAGCCGTGAGATCCCCAGCGCCGTTACCAGAAGCATCCCCAGCAGCGACAGGATGAGGGCCAGGCCTCGACTTTCAGGCGGCCTGGGACCGTCGGGAGGCAAGGTCTGCCCCCGCCCTGTCTCCCCGAACGGCTCTGTCACGGGCAGGGGAACCGATCGGCAGTTCAGCAGAGCCTGCCGCACCTCGGCCATGCTCTGGTAGCGCTCGCGGGGGTCGAGTCGAGTGGCCTTCTGGATCACCAGGTCCAGGTTTTCGGACACGGTGGGATTGATCGTTCTGGCCGACATGAACTTGAAGGGCTCGGCCAGGGGGCTGCGGCCATTGGTGAGCAACAGGCTGAGGGTGGCCCCCAGGCTGAAGATGTCCGAGCGGACATCGGTCTGAGTCGCCCCGAAGTGCTCGGGCGAGGCGGTCAGGGTGGAGCCCGCCAGGACCGTGTCGCGGGCCTTTTGCTCGTCCTTCAAGCTGCGCGACACCCCGAAGTCTACCAGGCGGATTCTGCCGCGCAGGTCGCGGATGACGTTGTCGGGCTTGAGGTCGCGGTAGATGATCGGGGGGTCCTGGCTGTGCAGGTAAGCGAAGATGTCGCACAGTTGGAGGGCCCAGTCCAGCACCACCTTTTCCTCGAGAAGGGCCTGAAGGTGCGGAGAGGCCAGCTTGTCCAAACTCTGACCCGCAATGAACTCCAGCACCAGATAGTAAAAGCCATCCAACTCGAAGAGGTCGAAGACCCGCACGATCCCGGGGTGGTCGAGCCGCTCGAGAGTGAACTTCTCCTGATTGAGAGCGATCACATGGCGCCCCTCGCTGCCCTCCACTTCCTTGAGGAGAAAGCGCTCCCCGTCCCGGCGCGCGACGTACACGCGGCTCATACCACCGGCCGCCACAAAGTCCATGATCTCATAGCCCTGGACCACGGCCCCCCGGGGCAGAACCGTCGGGGTGGCCGGACCTCGGGGCCGGATGCCTGCGGGAGCCTCTACCCGATGAATCATAAGGACTCAAGAGGGGTTCGGCGCAGGGCCGGCTCTCTCCCACCATGAGCGCATGCAACTTCTTACCGCCCCGCAATGAATTTGAGACCGATTTGAGTCGCCTGTGGGCTTCCCGACGAGGGCGGCGGGGTAAGCTGCGGGTGAGGCAGCAAGCCCGAGAATCGAAACGGAGGACCACCCCATGATCGTCGCTACTGGCACCATTCAAGGTCAGAAGGGCACTTTCACCACGAAAAATGGAGATGTGATCGAGGCCGAGGGGAACGCCGTCCACTGGACCGGGAAGAACCAGAATACCGGCTCCACCTACGATTTTTCCCGGGAGCCCCAGAACTTCACCTGGACGGGCAGTCGCACGGATACCGACGGGACCGAGCACATGGGCCAGTTCACAGTGTTTTATCAAAAGGACGCCCAGGGGCAGACCACGGCCACCATCTGTAACTTCAACCGTTATGACGACGGATGGAAGAACCTGGGCTGAGGGTCTTTTTGACGCTCATCAGCCGGGCTGTCGACCATGGCCGCCACGCTGGGCCTCGCTCCGATGCTCGGCGCGATGTCCAGCGCCGTTCTGGTGGCCGGGAAGATCGCCCTCGAGGAATGGACCCGGCCTGGCAATCGAAACGATTTTTATCAGGAGGAGGCTGTCACCATGCAAATTTACGGATGTGCTCACTTTTCTTCCGGGAGCCGCTATCGGGCCTGGGCTCCCGCGCTGTGCGATTGCCCGTCGCCCGGCTCCTGGGAAGCTCCGGTTGAAAGCTGTGGCCTTTCCATCGGAGCGGGGCTCCTCAACTGCAACCAGAGCTTGCAGTCAGGCTGGCTGGAAGCGGCAGGCTCGAGCTGCCGGGGCCCGCTTCGTGCTGAGGTCGGCGGGCGAAACCTCATCGGCCTGCGGGGTGGGTCTGGCGACGACGTGCTCCAGGCCAAGGCCACCGGGCGGCGCAATCGCATCCGCCTGCGGGGTGGGTGTGGCGACGACGTGCTCCAGGCCGAGGCCATGGGGCGGCGCAATCGCATCCGCCAGCGGGGAAGGCGGGGCGAGGACGTGCTCCAGGCCGAGGCCACGGGGCGTCGCAATCGCATTCGCCAGCGGGGAGGGCGGGACGAGGACGTGCTCCAGGCCGAGGCCACCGGGCGACGCAATCGCATCCGCCAGCGAGGCAAACAGGGCGACGACGTGCTCCAGGCCGAGGCCACCGGGCGGCGCAATCGCATCCGCCAGCGGGGAGGGCGGGGAGAGGACGTGCTCCAGGCCGAGGCCACCGGGCGACGCAATCGCATCCGCCAGCGAGGCAAACAGGGCGAGGAC
>QWHO01000134.1 GCA_021404945.1 bacterium CPR1 | reverse complement strand
GGCGGAAGCGCGAGGTAGCCTCGCACGCAAGCCGGGTCCTCCGGGCGACAGGTTGACATGACGCGACCAGTGACTGCTGCGCTGCTCGCACCGCTTCACACTGGCCTGCACCCGGCACGGCAACTCCCCGCCCTCGAGACGGTCCTCCCTGGATTGGCGATTCGGTGGCAGTACTTCCCTCCAGATCGAGCAAGACGGTCTTTGGCTGTCGAGAACACAGCACTTGAGGGCATAGCTGCCCAGGTCGAGGCCAATCCGAGGCTTCTTGGTCCAGAACACCAACGGGCGGCTTCGCGGGCCGGGGCGGAGACCCTCTCCCGGCCTGAAGAGGACTCCCCCTCGTGTGGGCCAGAATCAAGCAGTGTGAAGAACGCCACCACCAAGCCCAGTGTGGTATCAATGCTGGTTGAGCATCCCGCTCGGTTGTTGCTCGTTGGACCGGGGCTAGCCCCCCTGAAGGACCGGCTTTTGGGCCTGGGCTTTGAGGTGGAGGGGGCGCCCACTGTCTCTCGAGCACTGAGTCTGGCGCAGACCTGGTTTCCCCTGCTCTTTGTGCTCAGCAGCGAGTTGGGACCGGATGCCTGTCGGAGGTTGCGCCAGGATGAGAGCCTGGTCCACGTTCCGACCATCTTCTACAGTCCCCGGCCTCTGCCCGAGGAGGCTTTGATTCAGGGATTGGAAGCCGGCGCCAACGATTTCGTGGTGGAGCCCTGCTCGTCCGCGCTGCTCACGGCGCGTATCGGGGCTCAGTTAACCATTTATCGCAGCCACATCGCCCTGCGTGATCGTATGGTGCGTGACGAGTTGACGGGAGTTTTTTCGCGCCGCTATCTGTTCGAGTCGATGCGCCAGCATGTGTCGCGTTTCTCCCGGCCAGGCCCACCGGTGCTGGCCTGCCTGATGCTGGACGTGGACCACTTCAAGGCTGTCAACGACCGTCTGGGTCATCTCGAGGGCGATCGCATCCTGCGCGACGTCGCCGAGCTGATCTACTCCATGACCCGCAAGGGCGATGTCGTCGCTCGATTCGGGGGAGAGGAGTTCGTGGTCATCCTGCCCTCGACCAGTCCCAACGGTGCCGCCCAGGTCGCCGAGAAGTTGCGTCGGGCGGTGGAGCGAGATTGTCGGCAGGAGAAAGTCACCGTGAGCATCGGGGTGTCCTGGTTTCAGTCTCGCCCCAGCGACGATTGGGGTCACTCCCCGGGCGATGAAGAGGTGATCAACTGGCTGCTCGCAAGAGCTGACGAAGCTCTCTATCGTGCCAAGTCGGCTGGGCGCAACCGGGTCAGCTTGCAGTCCGAGTTTCTGGGAGAGGAACGGCGCAACTTTCCACGCCTGGGACTGACTGTCGGGGTGTCGCTTGGCTCGCCTACCGGCCAGGTTCTGCACCGCATCGCAGAAGTCTCCGCCGGGGGAATGGCGATTCCCGACGTGGACCTGCGGGTGGGGGACAGCCTGGAGGTCACCATGGGGTTCGACCCGCCCGTGCGGGCGGTGGGGCACGTGGTCTGGTCAAGGGTCGGGGAAGGCTGCGGGTTGGTCTTCGATGGCTTTGGCGAGGGGGGGCGCGAGCACTTGATCCGGCTGCTGGGCCATCGTACGCGAATTCGCCGACGGAAGAAATAAGTGGCTCCGGTTTGCGACCGAAACCTCATCTTGATGTCAGATGGGGGTTTCGTGAGATCTGCTTGCCTCGGCCTCTTGCTGTGCACAACCCTGGCCAGTCCCTCGCTGGGCCAGACCCACAACCTGCGCGATCCGTTCGTGCCGGTTCGGCCCCGGACTCCCGCTCAGGGTCGGCTCGCTCTCAATCTGACCGGGGTGCTCGAGTCGGATGGTGCATGCACCGCCATTGTCTGCTATGCAGGCGAAAGCCGCATCCTGCATGTGGGCGATTTCTTTGAAGGCACTCGAGTTTTGCGCATTACCCCCGGGGGGTTGACCCTGGTTACGGCCGGACAACAAAAACGGGTATCGATGGGCGAAAGCGAGATTACTCTGAGCTTTCAGTATGCGTGGAGCTACTCTTTGGAGCCGGATGCGGGTTACGCGACGGCCAGATGGAAGTAAGGATCAACAACCCGATTCCCGTTGAGATGCCGATGTCGGCCACGTTGAAGACAGGCCAGGTGAGCAGGGGCCGGAAATTGAGGTCGATGAAGTCGACCACGTATCCGAGGCGCACCCGATCCATGAGATTGCCCAGCGCTCCGCCCATGATCAGGCCGTAGGCAACGACGCTGGCCCAGTCGAGACTGCGCGTCCGGGGTAAGGTCCATAGTAAGACCGCGATGACCCCGACCCCGATGCCCAGAAAGAGCAAGCTGGCCCCGGGAAACAGCCCGAAGGCCCCTCCCCGATTATGCACGTGGGTCCAGAGCAGCCAGTCACCCGGGGTCGTCTGACTCTCGTGCAGCTTCAAGTGGCTCTGCACGAGCCATTTGCTGCTCTGATCGGCGAGCAGCCAGCAAATGGCCACCAAGACCACGAAATGTCGGCGAAAGGCGGGATCGGGATCGGGAACCGTGTCGGTCAGCTCAAGCCTCGCCCCAGCGACGCACCTGGCTCTTAAGGCTGGCCATGACGCCTTCTTTGATCGAGTCGCGACGCTCGGGGTCGAGCTGGTTGAAGAGATAGTAAAGCAGCAGCGAGCTGACTGCACCCAGGACGGCCACACCGATCAGGCGCTCGGGAGAAAATGGGTCGGGCCCGCCTTCGTCGTCGAGATCGAGAACTTCGACTTCGCTGCGATCAAGAGCTTCCATGGAGTCCTCCAGATTCAGTCTGTGGGCTGGTCTTCCACGTCTGTGGCGCGAATCCCGCGAGGTTTGAGTCGGCGCAGGCGCACAAACCCGGGGTAGTGCTGCTCAAGGTCCTGCAAGGCTCGAACGGTGGTTTCGAGGAGAAGGTCCCAGGCCGGGTCGTGCCAGCGGGCCGGACGGCGGATCACGAACAGTCCGTCTCCGGCTTGCGGGGACACAGGCAGTCGGGCCACTTCGGTCAGTCCCAGTCCCAGGGCGCCCAGAACCGCAGAGACACCTGCGCAGACCAGATCTTGACCAGGCTGTGAGAAACGCGCGTGGCCACGACAGGCCAGCTCCTGCACCCGACCCGAAGCGTCCCGGCGCAGGCTGACGCGAATCAATTACAGGTTGATGGACTTGATGCGCAGCGCAGTATAGGGCTGGCGATGACCGTTCTTGATGCGATAGCGCTTGCGCTTCTTGTATTTAAAGACCGTCACCTTGCGACCCTTATCCTGAGCCAGAATCTCAGCCTCGACGCGAGCGCCGGCCAGGTAGGGATCGCCCACCCGGGTATCGCTTCCAGCACCACCTGACAGAATCTTTTCCAGCGAAATCGAGGAGCCCGGCTCTCCGAGCAACTTCTCGACTCGTACGGTCTGACCGGCCGTTACTCGATACTGCTTCCCTCCGGTCTCCACCACGGCATACATTGTCTTGATTCCTCCGCCTGAACTATGGGAGCTTGCCAATTCCGCCGACCGCTCCTGTCGTCGCTGAACTTGGTTTCTGCACCGCATGACCAAATACAGCCGGGGTATGCTAGCACAAGGCTCAGCCGCTGTCAACGAGGAGTTGCGCGGCCGCTCCAAGAAACTCAGAGCCCCGATTGTGGGGCTCTTTCTTCGTCCCTGGAAGGAAATTCAAGAAGCGCTCCCGAATCGATCAGGCCAATACCGCAAGCGAAGCTTGTAGCGAGCTTGTCAGCCACGATTACCCTTTAAGGGGTGCAGATTATGCCCAGGATGGAAGTTCTTACCGCCGTAGACATCGGCACGAGCAAAGTAGCCTGCGTGATCGCAGAGCTCGATGCCGGTGGTGAGCTCGAGGTCGTCTCGCATGGGGTCAGCCCCTGTCTTGGCCTGCGCAAAGGTGCCCTGGTCGACCCTGAAGAGACGGTACGCTCGATTGAAGAGGCCGTGGGCGATGCTGAGAAGCAGGCCGGCTATCCTGTCGGTCCAGTCTACCTGAGTCTCTCGAGTGAGTATTTGCGCTCGCTGCCTGCTCAGGGTGTGTGGGCGATTTCCAGCTCCGAGGGGGAGGTGACCGGGTCCGACGTGCGGCGCGTGATCGATGCCGCACGCATGGTGGGTATCCCTTCTGATCGCGAGATCCTTCACATCGTGCCTCGTGGTTTTACGGTCGATGGCCAGAGCGGCATCCGCAATCCGGTCGGCCTGTCGGGCATTCGGTTGGAGGTAAACACCCACGTGGTGGCCGCCGCTTCGGCCTTCTTGCAGAATATGCGAAAGTGCGTCCAGAAAGCGGGCCTGGAGGTCGAGAACGACGGGATGGTGGCTTCTTCCATCGCTTCGGCCCTGGCCGTGATGACCGAGGAAGAACGCAAGTTAGGCACGGCAATGATCGACATCGGGGCCGGTACGGTCGACCTGGCGGTATACTGTGACGGAGAGATCGGGCATTCGGGAGTGCTCCCGGTGGCGGGCGATTTCTTGACCCACGATCTGGCCCGGTTTTTTCGGATCCCTCCGGCTGAGGCCGAGCGCCTCAAGCTCGAACGTGGCGTCGCCTCACCCGATTATCACGAGGGTGACGACGAGATGCTGGAGGCTTTGAGCCTGGCTGGAGATCAGAAGGTGCCCGTTTCGCGAATTCAACTGGCCGAGGTGCTCGAGGCTCGCCTGCTGGATGTTTTCGACTGGGTCGGCAAGCAGATCCAGTTGGCTGAGCGCATGGGGTTGGTCGTCACCAACCTGGTCGTCACCGGGGGCACGGCCCAGTTGCCGGGAATCGCCCATCTGGCTCACCGCGAGCTGAGTCTGCCGGCCCGCATCGCGACGCCGTGCTACCCTCCGGGCTTGATGGATTCGCTGGCCTCGCCCATCTATTCCTCGGCCGTAGGCCTGATTTTGCATGCAGCTGTCCGGCGAGCCGTGCGCAATGTGGATTCTCTCGAGGATGAGGGCGGTCCATCCAAAGTCAAGGTCATGTTGACCCGGGTCGGTCGCTGGCTGAGCGAGGTGTTCTAATCTGCGTTGTCCGTATTGTGAGCATCTGCAAACCAAAGTCGTCGATTCGCGAGTAACCGAGGACGATCAGTCCATTCGTCGCCGTCGCGAGTGTGAGGCTTGCGGGCGACGATTTACGACCTACGAGCGCTTTGAGGAAACTCTCCTGATGGTGGTCAAGAAGGATCGTCGTCGGGAGAAGTTTGACCGCAGCAAGGTTCTAAACGGAGTCCTGCGGGCCTGTCAGAAGCGCCCGGTCAGCTATGAGCAGATGGAGCAGGCCGTGACCCAAATTGAGCATACTCTGCGCTATCGGGGTGAATCCGAGATTTCGGGCCAGGAGATCGGGGAGATGGTCATGGAAACCCTGCGCGATCTTGATGAGGTCGCCTATGTGCGTTTCGCCTCGGTTTACAAAGAATTCAAGGACGTCAGTCGCTTCGCGGAAGAGCTTAGAGTGCTGGAAAAATTTCGCCCGACCCTCGAGCAGGCCGAGTAAAGAAAAGCGCTCGCGGCCGGGAAGAAGGGAAAAACCTCAAGGAGTGTTCGAAACACGTCCCCCGCCGTGAGCCATCTTATGATAGACGATTTGCCCCAACAGGTAAAGAGGACCGAGGTGGAAAACGTGGCCCATCAGGCGCCGGCCCTTGCACTGTAGGCAACACGGAGCCCGGGATTGAGAATGGAAAGGACGACACGATTTCTTGGTCGACGACTACGATAAGATCCAGGCCGCCGTGGAGCAGGTTCGCAAACGCGTGGGGGGCTTCAAGCCCGAAGTCGCCCTGATTCTAGGCTCCGGCCTGGGGGATCTGGCTGATGACGTGGCCAGTGCCCAGCGAATTGCCTACGAAGAGATTCCCAGCCTGCCCCGTTCCACCGTGGTCGGGCATCGGGGCGAGTTGGTGTTGGGCCAGTTGGAAGACACGCCGGTTGCCGTCATGCGGGGGCGAGTGCACTATTACGAAGGCTACAGCCTTCAAGAGGTCACCTTCGGGGTGCGCTTGCTGGGCGCACTCGGTGCCCACACGCTGATCGTCACCAATGCCAGCGGAGGCGTGCGTTCCGATCTTGTTCCCGGCGATCTGATGCTGCTGACCGACCACATCAACTTGATGGGAGCCAATCCTTTGCGAGGGCCGAACGACGAGCGGCTCGGTCCACGCTTCCCTCCCATGTCTCGCGCATACGATCTCGAGTTGCGCGAGTTGTCTCACAAGGTCGCTTCCAGTCAGGGGTTCCGCATCAAAGACGGGGTCTATCTGGGATTGGCCGGCCCGAGTTTCGAAACCCCGGCCGAGATTCACTTTTTTGGGATGGTGGGCGCCGATGCCATCGGAATGTCCACCGTGCCCGAAGTGATCGTGGCTCGACACCAGGGGATGCGGGTGCTGGGAATCTCCTGTGTGACCAATGTTCTGCATCAGGGTCCCTCGGAAGATACCCATGAAGACGTGCTGGCAACCGCTGCTGAGGCGGGGCCCCGATTCATCAATCTGGTTCGGGGAGTCGTCAAGGCGATGCCCGGAGTGCCGGCCCGATGAGGGTCTACGACCTGATCCGTCGCAAGCGCGACGGAGAGGCCCACAGCGCGGAGGAGATTCGCTTTTTGATCGGCGAGTTCGTGGCCGGCCGCATGGAGAGCTACCAGATGTCGGCCTGGATGATGGCTGTCTTTCTTCGAGGCATGACCGACGAGGAGACTGGTTGGCTCACCGAGGCGATGGTGGCTTCGGGGGACACGGTCGACCTGTCCAGCATTCCCGGCGTCAAGGTGGACAAGCACTCCACCGGAGGGGTGGGGGACACCACCACATTGGTTCTGGCACCGCTGGCTGCCGCCGCGGGGGCCCGGGTTGCCAAGATGTCGGGGCGGGGCCTGGGTCACACTGGAGGCACTCTGGATAAGCTGGAGTCGGTGCCCGGGCTGCGCGTCAACCTGTCTGCAGAAGGATTTCTCGAGCAGGTGCGAAGCATCGGCGTGGCCGTCATCAGCCAGACCGGGAGCCTGGTTCCGGCCGACGGCAAGATGTACGCCCTGCGCGATGTGACCGCCACGGTGGATTCCATCCCGCTGATCGCCAGCTCGATCATGAGCAAGAAGCTGGCCTGTGGCGCCGATGCTATTCTTCTGGACGTCAAGTTTGGTCACGGGGCCTTCATGAAGAACCTCGAGGACGGCCGTCGTCTTGCCCGTTCGATGGTGACCATTGGCAAGCGCCTGGGGCGCAAGGTTCGTGCCGCCCTTTCGGACATGGAGCAGCCATTGGGAACGCACATCGGTAACGCGCTCGAGTTTCGTGAGGCCATTGAGATTCTCCAGGGTCAGCGGGCGGATTCGGCGCTGGCTCAGGTCGCCTGCGAGTTGGCCGCCCACCTCCTGGAAATGGCCGGTTTGCAGCCGGACCTCTCGGCTGCGCGCAGCGAGGCAGGCCGGCTGATTCGAACCGGCGCGGCGGCCGAGAAGATGCGCGAGCTCATCGGTGCCCAGGGCGGAGACGCCCGGGTGGTGGACGACCCGGGACTGTTGCCTACGGCCTCCCACCAGGAGGACTTTTCGGCCCCCGAGTCGGGCTACGTGGCCAGTCTGCAAGCCGAGACGCTGGGCCGGGCGGCGATGGTGCTGGGGGCAGGGCGGCTTCGCAAGGACGACCCCATCGATCACGCTGTCGGACTGGTCCTCCACAAGCGCCTGGGCGATCAAGTCGAAGCCGGAGAGCCTTTGCTGACGTTCCATGCCAACGACCCTTCTCTGCTCGAGATTTCTCGAGATCTGGTCACTGAGGCCATCTCGATTGCAGCCGCCCCCCCTGGCCTGCGGCCTCTCATCGAAGAGGTCGTTTCCTGAGGCTATTCCTGGCCGGAGAGGAAACCTGGCTTTCCTCCCGAAAGAACTCAAGGTGGGGTAGCCGTTGCGATGATAGCGTGGAAAGCAGGCCACTTTCCCCTCCAGGCCGCCGGGTTAACCTGCCCCGATATCCCCAGGGTCACCGATGCCCTGATTCCGAAGGGGAATGCTCCGACGTGAGCAACCGATGGCGACAAAGAGAGAGCCGATTCGGCGCAAACTGAATAATGAAACGTCAGGTATCGTGGAACCACGTTCACCGGCCTTTGTCGCGCTATCAATTTCTGCGAGACGAAAGGTCGCAGACACTGAGGCGATCGCGAGCAACCTCCCCGAGCGGCACGGCCGGCGCCCACCATTATCGAAGGGACTTCCTCGGCGCCGATGCAATGCGCCCGGTCCCTCATCCGCGGAGGTTTGTGAATCATGTCTGTCCGAGCGGTGCGTGGCACCCGTGATCTACTACCGGAAGAGACATCCCGCTGGCAACTGATCGAGAATCAGGCCCGACTTCTCAGCCAGCAATACGGTTATCTCGAGATTCGAACCCCTCTGTTCGAAAAGGCAGAGCTTTTCGTCAGGGGGATGGGAGTTCTGGCCGGGCTGGTCGAGCGCGAGCTCTGGACCTTCCATGACAAGTTTGGTCAGAAGCTGGCTTTGCGGGCGGACGTCACCGCATCGGTGGTGCGCGCCTATTATGAGAACAATCTCAACGAGAAGCACCAGGGCGTCAGCAAGTTCTACTATCTGGCTCCGGTCTTTCTGATCGGTCGGGAAACCGAAGAGGGCAGCCGACAGAGCCATCAGTTTGGAGTTGAAGCCCTGGGTTCGCCCCATCCGGCCCAGGATGCCGAGGTGATCGCGCTGGCCTGGGCGTTCCTCAGACGCATCGGCCTGAGCGATGTGGTCTTTGAGCTCAACTCGTTGGGATGCGACAAGTGTCGTCCGGCTTACCATGAGGTTCTCAAAGAATACTTCTCCTCTCACTCCAACGAGCTTTGTGGCACCTGCAAGCGCAAGCATAAGACGCATCCGCTCTGGACGCTGGGTTGCACCGAGAAGAGTTGCGTGGAGCTCGGGCAGGTGGCCCCCACCATGTTTGGTCTGCTCTGCCCGGCCTGCAAGCAGCATTTCAGTCAACTCAAGACCTATCTGGCCGAGATGAAGATTCCTCACGACTTGAATCCGCGCGTGGTGCGCGACCTGGAGTACTACAACCGCACCATTTTCCAGGTTCGACATGGCGAATCGGTGCTGGGCACCGGTGGGCGCTACGACGGCCTGGTCGAGACACTGGGTGGACCACAGACCCCGGCCGTTGGCTTTGCCCTCCAGCTTGAGGCGATTCTGGAAGCGGTGCCCGGCGAGCCCGAGCGGCTCTCTCCTTCGGTTTACCTCCAGCCGGAAGGCGAGGAAGCCACCCGACTTCTCATGCCGGTTCTGAATGTGCTGCGCGAGGCCGGGATTTACGCCGAGATGTCGCTGGACGGAGAGCAAGCTCCTGAGACTCCTCGTTTCCTGGTCGTATTGAGCGAGAAGGACGCTCTCCGGGGGGTGGCCCAGGTTCACGACCGTCACAGTGACCATAAGGACCGCTACAACCTGAGCGATTTGGCCCACCGTCTGGCCAATCGACTCGGCATGGGGGGCGCGGTGGCTCCGGCTGAGCGCGCTCCACGGGAGAAGGAGAGCCGCCCGGGGCGTGGCACGCGACGAAATGGAGCTCTGCGTGGGCGCCATTTTAACGTGGAGTCCGACCTCGAGGTGCATTATGACCAGCAAGAGCCAGCGCCCGCTTCCGAGCGGGGGGATGGCTCTCGCTCCAAGCGTCGCCGTCGTCGTCGGCGGGGACCGGACGACGAAGCGCCCCTGGCGGAGACCCGGCACACCTCGACTCGCGAGCCTGAAGAGGAGCGTGCCTCCAGTCGCTCGCGTCGGCGCCGTCGCGGTCATCGTGACTCTGAGCAAGAGGGCCGCACCTCGACTTCCGAGCGAGCGACTGCTTACGCGCCCGACGATCGTTATGAGGAGAGCTCGACTCGCCGATACTATGATGACTACGAGCGGGAAGACTATTCTCACCGCTACGAGCGAGAGGAGTATCGTGATGAGCGCCCCGCTTATCGTGAGCGGGAGGAGTACAGTCGCGAGGAGCCCCCTCGCTCGGGTCGAGGACGCGATGAGCGTTACCGCACTGAGCGCGAGTCGAGCGTGGAGACCGGGGCTTATGAAAGCTCGGGCCGCGGGCGACGCGGCCGCAACAGCGCCAGCGCGGGCGGGCGTGGCAGCGGTAGCCGGAGCGCGCCGCCCCCTTACGAGGACGATTCCCGCCGCAGCGAGCCAGTCGCTCGTTATCATGACGACGACTACTATGACGAGCCGCGTGGTCGTGGGACTCGAGACGACGAGGATGAGCCCGCCCCGGTCGATTCCAAGCTGGCTCTGCTCGAGTCGAGTCGGGCCGCTGCTTCGCGCTACCGAGCCTCGGACGGTGATTCGGACGGCTCTCGGCGGCGCCGGCACTCGGGCGGGGGCTCAAGCGGTGGGGGGGGCGGGCAACGTCCCGCCTCGAGCGGGGGCGGACGTCGACGGCGCTCTTCCTCGTCTTCCCGACGTTCCTGACCGTGCCAGCAAGAAAATTAAGGACCACCAGCTAGAGCTGGTGGATTTGGGTGACGACTAACGTCGTTGGTTCCGGCTGAAGCCGGCTCAAGCCACCCGCCTATGCGGGCCATCAGGGCGGAGGGGGGCGTCCCGCCCCTACGGGCCCCCCTCCCCATCGACTCGAAACTCGTCGTCCCTCGTCAGGTCTTGATTCGCGATGTACTGCTTCACGATCTCGTCGGTCACGTTTCCACTGCTCACGCAGAAATACCCGCGTCCCCAGAAGGTCTTCCTCAGATGCGCAAACTCTTGCAGCAGCTTGTACGACGACTTCCCCTTGTGTTGCTCCAGGAGCTTGCTTATCGTGACCCGCGGTGGCACCGACACGAACAGGTACACGTGGTCCTTCGAGACGTGACCCTTCATGATCTTGAGCAGCAGTCCGGGCTGGACTGACCGGCCAGGCTACTCCGCCGGTGCCTCGGCGGCGGCCACTTCTTCCTCTCCCTCGACCTCACTCTGCTCCCCCGCAGCGGCCGCATCGGTCACCAAGCGCACCTGGCCGTCGGCAGCCACGTCCACTCCTTCCACCTTCACCTGGCCATCGAGGAGCCTCAGGTCGCGCACGGTGCCGTCCCGGTCCATTCGGCCCAGCACGCTACCCAGCACCGCCCCGTCGTCGTAAGGGTTGTCGGTGTTCTCGGCGCTGGCCGTGAAGACGAAGTGACCATCGGGGGCGGGGGCCAGATCGGTAAAAGTCAGCTTCACCCCGCTCAGCTCGCCCAGATCGACTGCTCGCACTGACTGCAACGCTTCGGGACCCACCGCTCCGATCTCGGCGATCAAGCCGAAGAAGCGGGCCGCGTCCAGGTCGATCAGGGCGTTGGTCCCTCCGGCCGAGTTGCCCCGATGCACCATCCGCACCAGTTGGCCCTGGATGGCCACCCCTTCGATGTTCAGGTCGCTCAGCTGGCGCGAGAGCTCCTGGTAGAGGGGAGTCAGATCAAAGCTCAAGGGCTCGCCTCCCTCCACCGGCACCAGCACGCCCCGTTGACGACGCTCACTCGAGCCGGAGCCCACGCTGAGCAGGCTGGGTCCGGTCTGACCGGACGGCTGGCTCGGGACCAGGGTCAACGACTCCAGATCGGGCTTGGCTTTCTTGCGCTCGGCGTGGTCTTCGGGCAGAGGCGCGTCGCGGAAGACGGGGCGGGCCTTTCCCGGACGGCTCAGCGAGGTCTCGAAGCAGCCCAGTGAGAGCCCGTCGTCGGGCACCACGAAAAGCTGGTCGTCCAGCGAGACCAGGCCGGAGGCGGCCGATAGCTTGCCTTCGCCTTCCATGCGCAGCTCGCCCAGCTTGCGCATGGATAGTCGCGGAAGGGAAAGGTCCAGGGAGCGCACCTGAGGCTGTTCGTCGCCGCTCATCCAATTGCCTGGCGGGCGGCCCGCAGACCGCTGAAATGGGCTCCCTGGACGGTGGCCGGGGCTCGTCTCCAGGTGGCCTCGCCGGCGAAAAAGAGCGGGCCCACCGGGTCGGCCAGCCGGTCGTAGGCGCTGGGGTCGCCGTCCGGGGGCACCAGGCTGTAAGCTCCCAGGCTGTAGGGGTCGCTGCCCCAGCGAGTGATCTTGCAGAGGCGCGGCCAGCGAACGGCCGGGAAGGCCGGACGGAGAGCTTCCAGGGCGGCCTGGATGATCTCGAAGTCGGGCTTCTGCTCCAGCTCCCGGGCTGCCCGACCGCTGGCAAAGCCGATCAGCACCGGCTGACCCATGGCTCTCTGGCCATCGAGGTAGGTGCCCAGGTGCCCTTCGCTCTGAGCCGTCAATGCGAAAAAATCGTGCCCCTCGGGCCAGAACGGCTCGGCAAACTGCAAGACCACTTTGTTGAGCAGCGTGACCCCCAGCTTTGACAGCGCCTCGGCCTTGCCGGGCAGCTCCGGCTCGAAACGCACCTTTCCCGAGCGCCAGACCCCCAGCGGCAGAGTCAGGACGGCTTTGTCGAAGCGGAAGGAGCCCCTGGGGGTCACCAGCTCGACATCGGCGCCCCAACGCACCACCTCCACCGGCTCTTCCAGCCGCAGGCTGCAGCCCTCGGTCGAGAGCAGCGTGTCGTAGCCCTCCAGGGGCATCAGGTCCTGATTGGGCGGGGGCTCGTCGGCCCCAGGGTCCCAGCGCCCGCTGAGGGCGTCGATATCGGCCACGGGCAGGGCCCGGGCCCGCCCCAGCCAGACCTCCTCGGCCGGCTCGGGGGTGACCTGCTCGAAGGACTGACGCAGGCTCAGGGGCCGGCCACTCAGGCTGCCGGCCCGCAGAGCCCGACCCACGCTGCTCACCTGCATGGCTGCCAGCTCGCGGCAACGGGCCGCGTCGACCGCTCTGCCTTGAGGGTCGAACAAGAGCAGGTTGCAGGGATCGCTCTTTTGAGTGCGCCCGCCCGAGCGGGCGGCGTAGGGATGGGCCATCCCGGTGTGCAGCCAGGCCGCCCCCAGCTCGAGCGGGTAGCCGAAGGTGCGGTCGGTCCAGATGCGACCTCCGATCCGTTCGCGGGCCTCGAAAACGGTGACCTGGCACCCCTTCCTGGCCAGCTCGCCGGCGGCTGCCAGCCCGGCCGCCCCGGCTCCTAAGACGGCGATGTTCACGGCCGGCTGCTTCTCCGCCCGAGACCCGGAACACTTCCACCGAGTCAACCGGGTGCCCCCCCTGGATGGCTGGCTCCCAACGCCACTGGCTCAAAACGACCTCAATCTGCTTGTCCAGCGCCGAATCGCCGGTTCCGCTCAGAAGCGATACGCGCGACTTCCCGCTGGCGGCGATCTCGAAGCGCACCCGCACGGTCTTCCCAATCGGGACGGGAGGAGCCGGGTCTTGAACGCGCCGGGCGCGTCGGTCCTGGCCGCGCGGCTCGCCCTCGGCCGTGCCTGGAGCCGAAGGCTGGCCGGAAGGCTCGGGGCCGGGCGAAGGCTCGGGGCCGGGCGAAGGCTCGGGGCCGGG
>QWHO01000666.1 GCA_021404945.1 bacterium CPR1 | reverse complement strand
CAGACAGCGAGTTGGCGGCCGCGATCTTGCCGTAGTGGTAAGCATCGTCCACCACGGGCGTAAAAAAATCGAGCGTCTGCACCAGCAGCGTGTCGCTGCCAGCGCGCACCACCACGGCGTCGTCGGCGAAATCTCTCCCGACCAGGATGCGAGGGTCGGGTCTCAAGTCCAGATGGGGCAGAACCTGCTCCAGATCCTCAGGGCGGATCTTGGAGGCTCAACCCGCGCAGGCGCTCAGCGAGGTCAGTCGGACCGTCACGGCGTCACCCCCCTCCATCCAGCCGCAGGATGCGGCCTTCCACGCGCGGCGCGATGATCTTGGCCGCCTCGATAGCCCGGATGACAGTGGCCGGCTCGACCGGGCCCGCCTCGGCGGTCACCAGAAACTTCAAGCCCTCCAGCATCGTGTAGCCGTCTCCGCCCGCCAGAACGAAGGTGTTGGAGGCCATGGTGTACGGCATGTCGTCGCGCAGCGGCTCGCCCCCTACCAGAAGCTCCACGATACGCGATCCCGGCGGCTTGCGGGCGTCATACTTGATCACCATACCCGAGACCTGGGGGAACTGGCCCGCTTCGCTTACCGAGCCCACCAGCGAGAGACCATGCTCCATGGCCTGACGCAGCACGCGCCCGGGGATCTCGACCTTCACGACCGGATTCTCGAAGGGCAGAACGGTCATGATGTCGCGCCGGGTCAAGGTTCCAGCCGGCAGCACCTGGTTGGAGCGAATCGAGCCGCCGTTAAGAAAGGCCACGTCGGCGCTGAGCGCCTGCCTGTAAGAGTCGGCGATGAAGTCGCCCAGATTGGTCTCTTGATTGCGATTGTCGAGTTGCAGCGCGTTCAGATCCAGCTCGGTCCTGCCGATGGGCTGGCCCAGAGCCTGGTTCAGCTTGTCTTCATAGCGTTTGATCATGGCCGACACGACCGGGTCGCCAGGCACGTCCTTGTTGATGGGTTGGCCCATCCAGTCGATGTGCTTGACCCCGCCCCCCTGCACGGTGAGGTCGATCCTCCCGAGCAAGCGGGCGTCCGAGCCCCACTTGAAGATGGGGGTGCGACCGGCCATGCCGCCGAGCAAAGTGTGCTCGTGGCCGCCGCAGATCACGTCGATCCCCTCGACCTTCGCAGCCACCTCCAGGTCCTCGGTCAAGTTGAGGTGGGTCAGAGCCACCACCACCTGGCAGCCCTGGCCGCGCAACTCGGCCACCATGGACCGGGCGCAGGCCACCGGGTCGGTGATCTCCACATCCGGCCCGGCCCGAGAGCTCTGCATCGTCTCCGGCGTCAAGAGCCCGAAAAAGCCGATCTTGACGCCCCCGATCTCACGCACCAGGGTGGTCGGCATGCCCCCGAAAATCCGGCCGGTCTTTCGATCGCGCACGTTGGAGCCCAGCCAGACAAAGCGGGATTCCTTCAGGCGCTCGAGCAAAACCTCGTCGCCGAAGTCGAACTCGTGATTGCCCAACACGGACACGTCCAGATGGACGGCGTTCCAACCCTCGATCATCTGGGCCCCCTTGAAAAGATTGGAGGCCACCGAGGGAGAGAGCGTGTCCCCCCCCATCACGAAGATGCTGTTGGGATTCTCCTTGAAGGCCCGCTGGCGCAGCGTCTCGACCCGGTCAAAACCGCCGTTGACCCCCTTGTCGACCGGGGCGATGGAGTAGACGTCGTTGAGCTGCAATAAAGTGATCTTGACGGGACGCTCTTGAGCGGCCGAGCAGAGGGCCAGCAGGAGCCAGAGAACGAGGGTTCGTCGCATGGGCGTGGGTTCGCAGAGCGAGAAGGAACTCCTGGGACTCCCAAGTCGTTCACACACTGTTAACGAGATGGCAATCTTCCAGGGGGCGATTCCCAAAAAGTTTGAACCTCGAGGGTCTATCCTGAGGATGAAAGAACGCTGGGGAGGTCGAGATGAAGTCGCAAGTGAGCCCGGAGCTGTTGCAGCAACTGAAGAGAGCCGGCCTGTTGGGCATGCTGCCGGACGTGCGCTCGCTGCGGATGCGACGTTACCTGGCTCAACCCAAGCAGCTTCTGCGCGACGGCTGGCGTCTGTCGGACGACTGCAGCACCGACCAGGATGCCCCTCGGCGCTACGTCCTCGGGCATCCCGAGCAGCTCGGCCAGCAGCTGGTACTGGATCGCCGTGCCAGCGTGGTCATCTTGCGCACCGTCTTCCGCAGCCGGGCCCAGGAGATCGCCTTCGACTTCTCCTCCGGCGAGGTGCTCAGCAATCGGGTCGCCTAGCTGGCAGGGGGGCCGGCTCAGGCGGATAAGACTTGGCCAGCATGAGCAAGCGAGTCGTGATCGTGGGAGCCGGGTTCGGCGGGCTGGCGGCAGCCCGGGCTTTGAAGGGCGCCAGGGATGTCAGCATCACGCTGGTCGATCGCCAGAACCACCACCTCTTCCAGCCCCTGCTCTACCAGGTCGCCACCGCCGGGCTGAACCCCTCCGAGATCTCGAGCGCCGTGCGGGCAGTCACCTGGAAGCAGAAGAACCTTCAGGTCTT
>QWHO01000665.1 GCA_021404945.1 bacterium CPR1 | reverse complement strand
ACTCACAAACAGATGCTCTTGAGAGAGATCGAACGGGCGTTCAGCTCAAGTCGGTAGTTTTAGTTGTCGCCGCCGGTAGATCTAATTGTCGCACATCAGATCCAGCACGATGGTGGAGCGTTGCGCGATCGCGCGCGTCCAGCGGAAGTGCTGAGCCCGGCCCTCGTCGCTCTCTCCGCGCTCGAATCCGAGATCGCGGAGGTTGCGCTCCAACGTGCGGTAGGCCTCGATGTCCGCCAGGAGCTCGAGGTCCAGCACCAGGTCGACATCGGTGGTCCCGGCGTAGGCAGTCTCCGCGAAGAGGAAATGGGGCACCAGGCCACCGGCCAGGTAAAGACCCTTCTTCCAGGGTCCCAGCCCACGCAGCAGCGTCAACAGCGTGCGCTCGCAGAGTGTGGTGTGCTCTCGGGTGTAGCCGCCCCGGTGTTTCGGTTTCATACAGGCTCCACCTCAGTACCCGAGGCGCTCGCGGCGTAGATGCTCGGCTTGTTCCTTGCCTCGCCGGGGCCAACTCCAGAGGTCCAGGTAGAGCTGGACATCGCTGGCCACCCACACCCCGTCCACCTCCCGGCGACCCATGAGCGGCGCTAAACCCCGTCGTTGCGCCCAAAAAATGACGTTGGCACCTTCTGATACCGGCCGCAGACGGGTCCCCTTTAGGGACCTCTCCCAGGCAACGTCGGCCGACACCAGCACCGAGAGCACCCCGAAGCCGGTCACATAGGGGGCTACCCGCAAGGCCCCGGCTTCAAGCGTCAGAGCGTATACCATCGAGTGGCTCTCGAGGAACTCCAGGACGAGCCGGTCTCGCTCGTCGGGTGAGGCCGCCAGCACGTGCAGGGGGTGGCTGACGTAATCGTCCAGGGAGTGGACCTCGGACCAAGCGTCGAGAAGTCCGCCAGGGTTGCGCAGATAGCGGAGAGTGTGCGGCCCCTTTCCCTCCCGCTCCACCCAGAGTTGCTCCTCGAGGTAACCGAGCACCTGGTGGACGGTGTAGGTAGAGACGCCGGAGCGCTCGGCCAGCTCGTTGCCATGCCAGGCGCGCTCGGGCTCGAGCAGCAACTGGTGGAGAACCTGGGCCGAGCTTCCCCGGAAAAGGCCTCGGGTGCGCCGGCGCTCCACGGGAGGGACGGGTCGGTCCAGAAGGTAGACGGCGTCGGGGAGCTGGAGGTAGAGACTGCCGCCGGAGTCCCAGTAGCCCACGCCGAGTTCTTGGAGCAGCTTGCGCGAGCCGGGCGACAGAGAGGGAGCGATGAGGAGGGGCACGATGGGCCGGCGATTTGTTTTGTGCTCATCGCGATACTTGACCAGGCGGCGAGCGGCCTCGGCTACATCCCGGGGATACCCCTGGCTCTTGATTTGAACTGGTAGAATAACCCGGTCCTTTCCCCTGACAACTTCGAAGACGACATCGATTCCTTCGGAGTCGGCAAGCTGCTCGCGCACCTGGGTGACATTCGGAAGCTCGAGGATCGTCCGTTTGGCCGCGGCGGACAACTCGACTACTGGAGCGAGAGAAAAATTGGCCATAAGGCATTATTTGCTGAACAGCAAATAATGCCTTCTAGCTTATGTCTCATGACAAATAGAGCTGCGACCGAGGGCAAGATCGACCCCGCTGACCAGGTGCTCTCGACCCGGCTCGAGCCCCCCCGATCTCTACCCCGAGTGTGAAATCGGGCCTTATTGAGAGGCTTGTTGAGAATCCGGCCGACCGGGCCGACTCCGGATCGATCGCGAGGGGAGTCCGCCGGGCGCAACCACGCCGGCCGCGCGCGCTCGGGCCAGGCCCAGGGCATGATCGCCAAAGGGCTCTTTGTGGCGCCGTGTAATTCCGCGAGATCGCCGGCAGAGGGCAACGAAAGCTGCTGTTTCTTGAAAACCGCAGTGTGGGTGTGCGTAGGACCTGCAGGAGACCTTGCCCATGTACTGCAAACGTAGTACAAAGAGATGGGGTTTCAGGAAGATAAACGGCACATGCTCGCATGCCTGCGGCAGGGACGGGTGGTGCATGAGGGGCGGTCCCTTCAGGGCACCAAGAACCTGCTCAGCTCGGGCGAGGTGAGCGAGACGGAAGCGCTCCGCATCCTGGAGGCGGTGCGCGGCCAGCAGGCTCAGCAGGGCGTGCATCACTACGAGCCGGAGCAGCCGATCTGGATCATGCGTCCCGAGGTCGGAGGAGTCCGCTGGTACCTCAAACTGTATCTGTCGGGAGAGAACCTCGTGTGTCTCTCCTTTCATCGAGCGGAGGAACAGAAATGAAAGAAGTCTACCTCCCCGGCCAGACCCTCCGAGCCGGTTGCGATACCTGTCGGGCTATGCGGACGGGCACCTTTCGCTATAACGTGCTCCGCCTGGAGGACGGGACCGAGGTTCCCCATGCGATGATCGCCTTCTGCGACGTCTGCGGTGGGCAGCTGGCCATCGCCCAGCAATCCGCCCATCTCATCCAGAAGGCTCGCCACGGCAGGCGCCAGAAAACCAGCGTGCGCGTCCCTCGAGTGGTCTCGGACTTGG
>QWHO01000664.1 GCA_021404945.1 bacterium CPR1 | reverse complement strand
ACGCAGAGCGGGATAACTCTCCTTCGACTGCAGGGAGCTTCCCGGGAAGTCCCAGGCTCGCAGAGCCTCGTACATGAGACCATGAAAGCCACGCTCGCTCATCGCCCCAAAGCGCGTGCTCTCCCTGGTCGACAATCGGTAGATCCTCGCCCGACGACAGATCGGGCCGGGCGCCGCCAGGAGGTCGGGGCCGGACAGGCGTGGCACCAGGTAACGCTCGGCTAGCAGCCACCCGCGGGGGTAGTCGGCCGCCAGGACTTCAGCCAGCGGGCCATCGCCCAACAGAGGGTCCAATATGGGGTCATTGACCGGACGGCCATCCAGCACGACCGCCACGGGAGCGAATCGGCAGCGCGTGTAAGTCAGTCGATGCTCGGAGGCTCGCCTGGCGATGCTCGCCAGGGGCCGAGCAGGCTGGCTGAGCAAGAAGCGGCAGCGTGACTGCGGCAGGCTCTCACCAGTCTCCAGCCTGCAGTCACTCGGCGTCACCAGCAGGCGACCCTTGCCGGTGGACCAGATGAGCGTCCCCGGTGCCAGGTTTCGGGCTGCTCGCAGCCCTGCCAACACTGATCCCAGGGCCTCCTGCTCGACCGGGAGGGAGCGCTGAAGCAGGTCTGCCATCCTCTGTGGTGTCACGGCGGACATCTCGGGAGAGTCGAAGGCAATCTCCACCTGGTTGCGCCCCAGCTGGACATCGACTCGCGTGGCCCGACCGGCCACGGCGCCCTGGACCATTTTCAGCAGGTAGCTCCCCGGGTCTTCCACGAGCTCTCCACAGCGCTGAATCTCGCATTGGCGTGAATGGATCTTCCGCACGAACGCCTGGCACATGATGACTTCGGCGAGGAAGCCCCCAGAGCCTGTCCCGGGGTCGTCCGGAGGCAGACTCAGAGACTCTCGCGAACCCGGCCCCATGCATTTGGAGATCACGGCTACCTGGGGAGAGGCCGGTCTCGAGCCGGTCCTTCGAGCCTGCCTGGCCGGGGACGGCTCGCTTCTGGCCTGCAGCCAGGGAACCGAGATCGGACTTTATGAGCCCCTGACCGGGCGACCTCTCCCGCGCCTCAAAGCTGGGCGTGACGCCATCCTGAGCCTGGCCCTGGCCCCTGATGCTTCCTGGCTGTTGGCTGGCAGCGGCTCGGCCGACGAGTGGGTCACGCTGCGACTCTACCGTCGCGGCAAGAAGTGGAAGCTGGAGAGGAAGATCCAGGCCCACTACGCCACCACGGCGCTGGCCATCGCCCCCGACAAAGATGTGTTTGCCAGCGGAGGGGGCGAGGACGACGGCTGCCTCAAGCTCTGGTCGGCCGAGGGGAACGAGCTCTGGAGCCGGGATACCGAAGGTAGCCAGGTAGCCGATCTGAGCTTTTCGCCCGACGGTCGGCACCTGGCCGTGGCTCGCTGGGGGGCAACGACGAGTGGGCCGGCCAGACCGAGCTCTGGAGCCGCGAGGGCCAGCTTCTCTGGGCGTTCCCGGGGCCGGTCGGGGGAGCTCCCCGGGCGGTAGGCTTCAGCCCCGATGGGCGACACGTGCTCAGTTGCTGGCCGGAAGGCCTGCACCTTCTTCGCGAGGGAGCCTCGAGCCGCTTTCTCCCCGGCCAGAGCTGCTGCGATCAAGCCCTGGAGGGGGCCCCGGCCCGCCAGGCATGGTTTGGTCCCGGGCTGGCCCGCTCTGGCCCCATGGTCTTAGGCTGGGGCCCCGACCTCAAACTGTGGCGGGAGGGGGAGCTTCTCTGGCGCCTGGCTCCCCTCCCCGCGGTGCAGTCCCTGGCGGTCACAGGAGACCGGATCCTGATCGCCGGCAAAGGGGCCCTGATTTTGCGCGACCTGCAGGGGAACGAGCTGGCCAGCCATCCTGCGGCCGGCGAGTATCCCCAGCTTGGAGTCTCGCTGCGCGCGGCCATGGGAGCCTGGGGCACGAGCCAGGAGTTGGTGGTGCTCGATCTCGGCTCGGGCGACCTGCTGGCCCGCTCGGCGGAGCACAATCTGGCAGCTCGCGTAGGGAATGAGCTGGTGCCGGGCCGATTGCAGATTCATCCCACCTGGCAGCTCGATTGCCCTGCAAGCTTCGACGACCTCGTGGCCCCCCTCATCCGCCTGGACCCTGAGGGGGCTTCCTGCTTTCTCCCCGGGGCCGATGGCATGCGAAGGGCGAGGCTGACCGATGGTTCGGTCTTGCAGGCTTATCCCTGGAGCTGGATTCCGATGGGATCAGCCCTGCGCGGCCCCTATCTGACCGCCTGGAACGGCGGCTGGCTGGCCCGCTGGAACCCCGCTACAGGCGAGCTGATCGACGAGTGCCAGATCAATTCGACCGGAATGGCAGCCCTCACGCCCTCAGGAGAGCGAGCTCTGGTACTGTGGGGAGGGTGGGCGCGCCTGTGGGATCTGGGGGAAAAACGCGAGCTTTCAGCCCTCAACCTCATGCTGGGGCCGGACACAGGCACCGCTCTTGGTGCGGTGGACGAGAATACTTACCTGGCCGGCACCCTGAAGGGGCTGCTGCACCGGATCGAG
>QWHO01000663.1 GCA_021404945.1 bacterium CPR1 | reverse complement strand
ACTACCTGAAGCGGTGGCTCGAGGGCGCCAAGCTGCGCGTGCGCCAGCGCACCCACGAGGAATACTGCGCGACCGTCGAGCGCTACGTCGGCAAGCACGACATTGGGAAGAAGCTGCTCACCACCGTAAATCCGATTGACATCCAGGAGCTCTACACGGAGATCACCGCCCGGGGCACGGGCCCGTACGCGGTCCGGAAGCTGCACTCGATCTTGCGCCAGGCGCTGCAGCAGGCCGTGAAATGGCGCGAGCTGCACCAGAACCCGGCCCTGTTCGTCGACCTGCCCCGGGTCACCCGTAAGCGCGAATTGCGGGTGCTGCACTCGAGCGACCTGAGCAAGTTCGTGCAGGCCGCGCTTCAGGAGCTGCGCCTGGGCGCGATGTGGGTGCTGGCCCTGGCCACCGGGATGCGGCCCGAGGAGTACCTGGGCCTCTTCTGGACCGACTTCAGCCTGGACTTCCGGAAGGTCACCGTGAACCGCGCCCTCGTGCGCTTCGTCCGGAAGGTCGAGGGCCTGCCCAAGTGGCGCTTCGAGCCGCCCAAGACGGACAAGAGCCGCCGCACGCTCGCGCTGGAACCGGAGATGGCCGAGCTGCTGCGCCAGCACCGCGACCAGCAGAACGTGGAGAAAGAGTATGCCGGATCCGCCTATGAGGACCTCGGCCTGGTCTTCGCCAACGAACTTGGCGGCCCGCTTTACCTCGACAACCTGCGCGCCAGGAACTTCAAGCGGGTGCTGCAGCGCGCTGGCCTGCCCAGCAATTTGACAGTTTATTCATTACGCCATTCAGCGGCGACGGCCCTTTTGAAGGACCGCGAATCATTGAAGGTCGTGAGCGAATTGCTTGGCCACAGCACAATACGATTAACAGGAGACGTCTACTCGCATGTCTCCGACGACATGCTCGAGGAGGCCTCGGCCAAACTGGGCAAGCGGATGTTTCAGTAACCCAACCATGCTACGCCTCCTTCGTGCCCCCGGTCCCCCCATTTTATTTATAAAATGGTCCTGACGGAGGTCTCGCCAAGTCGAGGCTACCGCTTAGCCGTCTAACGCCAAATGCGGCAAAGCCCAATGCCTGGCCCAGACGAGGCCCCCGTGCCTGTGGTAAAGTGGGAGACTCGCCAGACCTTTCACTACGCGAGTCTTCCACTTTTCCATAGGCCGCCTACGGCAAAGCCTACCCCTACCCGCTCCGCACCCAGCCTGGTCCCCCGCGGTGGTCCCCCAGCCGAGATGCCTGGCCACTTCGACCTAGCCCCCTCCGGACATTTAAACCCATATCTAAATTACGGATTAGAGGCCCTGTCTGAAGCCGCTCGGGCCGCCCTACCCTTATCGTGCCCCACAAAACATACCCAACGAGGCTCGACCCGGGCCGAGGATAACGCGTTTTGTGGGGCAACCGGCCGCCCAACTTATTCATAACGGCGGCCGAAGAGGCTCCCCCCCTCCGGCGCGGGGCTTGCCCGACACGAAGGGCAAGTCCCTCCGGACGCGAAGTTACCCCAAGTCGGTCCCCCACCCAGCCGCGCACGCGGATGGCGCCACGAAAGGCCTCGACGCCCACCCACCCAGAAGCCTACAACCACGCCATGAGCCAAGTGGTCCCCCAGTGGTCCCCAGATCCAGAAATCTCAGGATCTTGGCCCCCAGGCCAACTACGAAAAAAGCCCGCCACAGTGGGCTTTAACACTGGAGCCGGGGAGGCGATTCGAACGCCCGACCTGCTCATTACGAGTCCGCAATGGTGGTCTTTGGCTGAGTTTGGGTGAGGTCAGTTGTGACTGCTGGAATGGCTCTCTGACAGGGTTCTATGCGCCATCCAGATCGTCTGAGTTCGGGCTGGAGGTCTGCTTTTCGGCGGAGTTGGTACCCGACTGGTACCAATGTTTTCAGGCTGAGGCTCGTCCCTAGTTTCGAGCATGAACGTCATGAGCGACAAACCACGTATCCCAAGCCGCATTTTGACGAGCTCACCCCCGATACCTATCGCGGGTTTCAGGGGTAAGTATAGTAGGCGCAGACGTGGCTGACTGAGAACGCTTTGTGGTAGAAGGTCAGGGCACACGGGCCGTTACTGAAGGAGATTCAATGCGGCCAGGCGAATGCCGTGGGCATTGAGCTTCCGCTGCAGGCCCCTTCTTGTGGCAGCCCTCCTGTGGGCTGGAACCCTGGCCTCGTTCGCCGATGCGCCGGACACTGCTCCGTCCGCGCCTCCCTCGCCTGAGCCACCCTTCGTTGAATCGGGCAAAATCAACGCCAACGATCCGATCACTTTGGACCCGGGTACTTGGGAAGTTCAGCCGACGTACTTCTTCTTCCACAGTGACCACGTCTACGGACAAGACGGGGTGTCGCGTCCTGACAGCGAGCAGGACCAGACCATCTACGGACTGGCCGTGTCCTACGGCGTGGCCGAGAACTTCGACGTCAATGCGTTCATTGGGAATACGAGCGGGAACGACACACTGGCTGGCGTGGACCCCTTCAGCGGAGAAAACTTTGCGCTCGCCGGTACCGGAATCTCCGA
>QWHO01000133.1 GCA_021404945.1 bacterium CPR1 | reverse complement strand
GGTCGGGCCCAGCACCAGGACCACGTCGGCGTCGTCCGGGACGTCGCTGCCCAGGCCCTGCGAGAGCCCCAGATCCTTGATCAGATAGTTCTGCTTTTGCAGGATGGTCCGCGCGATCTTGACCGCACGCTCGCTGCCCTCGCCGTGCGACGGATCGTTCAGCTCGCCGTGGCCCACCGTGAGGTAGGCCACGCGGCGGGCGCGCACCATCTTCAGCAGCTTCTCCTGAAAGTCCCGATCCAGGGTCTTGAGCTTGGGCCGGGCGTTCTTCTCTTCCACGCCGATGGTCAGGCTCTCGGTCACGCTGCCCTTGGCGAGCACGATCACGCCGTCTTGGGTGGCCTTCAGCTCTTTGGCGCGCTTCGGCACCAGCAGCCGATCTTGGATCTCGATCTTCAGGTTCGGCGTGCCGCGGCCGAGCTCGTCCAGGTAGGCCTTGACCTCGCTCTTGACCTCGCTGACCTGCGGAAAGAACGCGACCACCTCCAGCGGCTCGTTCAGGCTCTCGGCGATCTTGCGGGTCGAGTCGCTGGGCCGCGACGTCTTGAAGTAGCTGTAGTCGGCGCGCCAGCTGACCTTGTCCGCCGAGTAGGTGAAGAGGGCGCCATAGGTGGCAGCGATCACCAGGGTGAGCCCGCTGACCGCCGCCGCGCGCACCCGACGTGCCTCGGGGCGCTCGGCGTGGCGCATGGGCAAGAGGGCCGCCTCGGCGAACAGCATGGGCAACGTGGCGAGCAGCACCAGCACCACCCAGACGATCGAGAGCACCCCGCGGACCCGCTCGGCGGTGTCGGGCGCCAGGGCCGAGAGACCGGTCTTGTCCCAGCCGAAGTCGGAGGTGACGAAGTAGATCGCCAGCGCCGCGACGCCCAGCACGCTGAGCGCGCCCAGCAGCTTCTCGATGTCGCTGCGCTCGCCGCCCACGCGGAACTTGGGCAGGAAGCGCACCAGCGTTGCGCCGCTCACCGCGCCGAGACCCAGGGCCGTGACCACGACGTGCGCAGTGGGCATTGGCTCGAGCACGCGCTCGCCCAGATAGACCAGCAGAAGACCCGCCACGTATGCCGGGACCACCCACAGCGGCGCAGGGCGCGCGCCCGGGGCCACGGCGGGCGCGGGCGGCGGGGGCTGGCTCTCGGCTTTCGCCTTGGCTTCGGGGACGGGCGGAGAGCTGTCGGGCGCCTCGTCGCGCTCGTCGTCGGTCAGCGCCATCGGCGGGCCTCCAGGGTCTTGGTGGCCGCGAGCAAGAAGAAGTACGTCACGGCGGCGTAGTAGACGACGCCGTCCAGCTCGAGGATGCCGTTCATGAACGGCCGGAAGTTTTCGTGGTGGATGGCGAGCGAGGTCAAGACGCGGTTCAGCGGTGGGTCGACGGCCTTGGCCACCGCCCAGAGCAGCACCAGGGGTGCCAAGATCAGCGTGCCGATCAGCGCTGCCACCACCTGCGACTTGGCCACCGCCGAGGCGAACAACCCGATGGCCAGCGACGCCGCGCCGAGCAGCAGCAGGCCGGAATAGCCGACCACGATGTGGCCCACGCTGACCTTGCCGTTCACGAAGATCAGCAAGGGCATGTAGAGCGTGAGCAGGGTCATCAGCGCCAGCACACCGAAGGCCGACACGAACTTGCCGAGCACGATCTCGCTGTCTTTGATGGGCGAGGTGTTGAGCAGGGTCAACGTGCCGGTCTGGCGCTCTTCGGCCAAGAGCCGCATCGCCAGCACGATGCCGGCGATCATGGTCGTGCCGCTGGCCCCGTAGAAGAACTCGCTGAGCACCTGGGCCGAGACCAGCTTGTCGGTCAGGCCCTTCCAGTAGAAGTAGATGCCGTCGATCAAGAGCGCGCCGGCGATCACGATGGCGCCCAGCGGTGAGCGGCGATAGGCGGCGAGCTCGCGCCGCGCGATCAGCAAGGCCTGGCTCATGGCGCCTCCTCGGCCGAGGGCTCTGCGGCGGGCTTCTTGCGCTTCTTCTTCTTGCGCGCCGGCTCGTCGCTGCTCTTCGAGAGCTCGAGGAACACGCTCTCGAGCTCACGCTCGCCGCGGGTCAGCTCGAGCAAGCCGAACCCGGCCCCGACCACCGCCCGCGTCAGCTCGTCGCGGGTGTCGCGCGAGAGCGCCACGCGATAGCTGGCCACGCCCGGGCCTTCGGTCTCGGCCGCGAGCTCGACCTGGGTCACCCCCTCGACACTCGCGATCAGCTGGCTGGCCCGGGCCGCCCCCGCCTGCCCCACCCGCAGCGACAGCGTCACCCGCATGCCCGAGAGCAGCGCCTCGGACAGCTCTTTCTCGGTGCCCGAAGCGACGATCTGCCCGTCGCGGATCACGAAGATGCGGTCGCAGGTCTCGTGGATTTCGCTCAAGATGTGGCTCGAGACCACCACCGTGTGCTCGCCGCCCAGGCTGCGCACCAGGTCGCGCATCTCGACGATCTGCACCGGATCCAGGCCGCTGATCGGTTCGTCGAGCACGACGAATTCGGGCTTGTGCACGATGGCCTGCGCGATCCCGACCCGCTGGCGATAGCCGTGGGACAGGGCGCCGATGGGGCGGTCACGCTCCGAGCTGACCTCGGTCAGCTCCAGCGCCTCGTCCACGCGCTTTTCGACGTCGGCCCCCGTCACCCCCCGCAGCTTGGCGGCGAAGGTCAGGTACTCGTCGACGGTCATCTCCAGATAGACCGGCGGCGTGTCGGGCAGGTAGCCGATGCGACGCCGCACCTCGTGCGGCACATCGACCACGTCCAGGCCACCGACCCGGACCGTGCCGCTGGTGGGCAACAGGTCGCAGGCCAAGATCCGCAGCGTGGTGGTCTTGCCCGCGCCGTTGAGGCCCAGCAGGCCGACGATCTCGCCCTTCTCGATGGTGGCCGACAGCGGGCCGACGGCTCGCCGATCGCCGTAGTATTTGTAGAGGTCTCGGATCTCGATCACGGCTTTGGATTGCTCTCCCGGTCCCCGAGGGGGGGCCCCGCGTTACCACAAGAACCGCCCGCCCGGGACCCGGAAGCCGCCGGGACTATTCCCCCGGGGTAAATTTTCCGGGGCGGATATGCTTCCCGCGTGGAAGACCCGGCGATCAGCCACCACCTCCCCACCGATCAGAGCCCCGGGCTCGCGGGGGATCCCTTGCTGGCCCGACTGCGGACCGAAGCCCTGCGGCTCGGCTTCGCGGCGGTTGGTGTGGCACCCATCGACCGCCTGGCCGACGGTGCCGCGCGTCTCGCGGCGTGGAGCGCCCAGGGTTTCGACGCCGGGCTCGATTACATGCGCGGCGCGGATCGCGCGGATCCCGCGGCGCTGCTACCGGCCGCGCGTTCGGTGATCGTCGCCGCCCTGGCCCACCCCACGCCGACCCCGCTCGGTCGCTCGGCGCGCGGAAGCGTCGCTGCCTATGCCCGAGGCACCGACTACCACCTGGTACGAGCTCGCGGACTTGGTCACAACGAAATCCAGGCCGAAGGCTTCTCCTTCAGCCGCAACCTGGTGCGCCAGGTCTTCGAGACCGGCCAGGCGGTCCTGGCCAACAACGCCATGAAGGACGAACGCTTCAAGGCCTTTGCCAGCGTCTCCCTGCACAATTTGCGCTCCATCATGGCAGCCCCGATCATCATCAAGGGACGTACGGCCGGACTGATCTACGTGGACAATCGCATTCAAGACGGAGTGTTCAAAGAAAGCAACCTGGTTTTGCTCTCGGCCATCGCCAACCAGGCCGCCCCTGCCATCGAGAACGCACGCCTCTACGCCATGAAGAAGAAGATCATCTTGTGCCTGGCCAATGCCATCGAGGCCAAGGACCTGTACACCCGCGGTCACGTCGAGCGGGTTTGCCTCTACTCCATGGCGATCGCCACTGAGCTTGGCCTGTCTGCCGAGGACCTGGCCGACCTGGAGATCTGCTCATTTCTCCACGACGTTGGAAAGATCGGGGTCTCCGACGCCATCCTGCGCAAACCAGGCAAGCTCACCGACGAAGAGCGTCTTGAGATGCAGCGACATTCCGCCCTGGGCGAGTCCATGGTCTTGCCCATCGACATTCCTGGCAGGGTCAAGCTGGCCATCCGCCAGCACCAGGAGAATTTCGACGGCTCCGGTTACCCGGATGGCCTGGTGGGCGAGCAGATCCACCAGTTCGCACGCATCATCGCCGTGGCCGATACCTGGGACGCGATGACCAGTGACCGTCCCTACCGCAAGGCACTCGACCGCGATCGGGCCATCAACGAGCTTCGTTCGGCCGCCGGCACCCAGCTCGACCCCTCGATTGTGTGCGCTTTCTTGCAGGTGCTCGATCGGGGCGAGGAGAGCCTGGTGCAGTTGCAGATTACCGATACTACGAATCGCATCGCCCTCTGAAGGTCACCTTGGCTCAACGAGAAATCGATTACGACCTCAATCGGGACATCCAGCAAGCGCTTGACCTGCCGGGTGATACCACCCCTCACGAGCTGCTAAAGCGGCATTTTCGACCCCGAAACATGCGCCCCCGAGCTTACGCTCGCCGTTACGCCATCCCCCGCCGGGCTCAATCTCTGCTGATCGGCCCCGACGATCCTGTTCCCAGCCGCCCCTCCCCGGGATGGGACCTGCTGGTGCTGTTTGGAGTGGGCTACTCCTTACCCGATCTGGAGCGGGTCTCCCGAAACCTGGAATCACTCGAGCCCCACCCGGCCGTGCTGGCGGGCTTGCCCCGGGCTCCCCTGGCAGTAGCCGAGGAACTGCGTGAGCTAGCCGCCCTGGAGCGCCTCGAACGCCGGGTACCCTACCGCGACTCGGAGGAAGCCGCCCGCGAGCTGGCCACCCATCGCAGCTACCTACTCCGCCGCGTGCGCGAGCTGATCCAGACCGCCCTTCGGCCCAGGGCATTCCGCTGGCGCCACCGCGGAATTCCCCTGGAGTGGACGGCGGCCGAGCACCGCAAAGCATTCTTCATCCAGGCCCTGGAAGCCATCTATCCGGACACTCCCACCCACCGTCCTGCGGCCGGCAGACGGGCCATGGCCGGGGCGCTGGAAGAGCTGCTCGACCGCGAGCGGCCGCTGCTCCTGTCATGCAGCCTGACTTGCGGCTCCTCCGAGGTCCTGCAGCGGAGCTTGCTCAGCCCCGGGATCCTCAAGTCGTCAGGCGAGCACGGCAGCTATCGCCAGCTGGGTATGGAGGAATGGCCCCAGGGCGAGAGCCCCGATCTCCGGTTATGGCGGGACCTGCTCGATCAGCTCTACGGGGACCGCGAGTCCGAACGCTGCGAGAGCCTGGCTGACGTGCTCGCCTGGCTCGCCGAGCCACCCCGCGGGCTGCGTGGCCCCCTGGCTCACCTCTTCCTGGGAGCAGCTTTGAGGGTGCGTTCCGAAGATCTCGAGCTACGCCAGGGTGACCAGACATTGAAACCCGACGTGACGATCTTTCGCCAGGCATTGGACTGCCCATCGCGCTACGAGCTTCGCTATCGGGTGGCCACCCGAGCCGAGGAGGCCTTCGTCAAGGCGGTGCGAGGACTCTTCGGCACCTCCAGCATGACGATGCTGGCCGAAGGCGACCTGTGGCAGCGGACCCACCGCCAGCTCCTGACCTGGCTCGAGCACCTGCCCCGGCTGACGCGCGTCGTCCGAGAAGCTCATTCTCCAGGAGCTCAGCAGCTGCTGCTCCTCCTGGAGGGCTGTCGCGAGTCCCCTCCTCGCGAGCTGTTGAGCCTATCTCTACCAGAAGTGGCTGGTCTGAGTGGAATTCCCCCCGTCGAGGACCAGAGCATCTACCTGGGGCGCCTCGACTCCCTGATCCAGGAGTTGGAGGACTTTCTGGACAGCAAGATGGCCGAGCTTGCCCGACAGATCCAGCGCCACATCACGGGCTCCTCCAACAATGGCCTGGAAGCAATGCAATGGCTGGACCGCGGAGCTCGAGTCTGGCTCGAGGGCCTGCATCCTGGGACCACCACTCGACCCTTCAGTCCCTGGGGAGAAGCCCTGCGCCAGGCGGTCATGAGCGAGGAGCCGGTGGAGCACCGCTGGTTCGTCGAGTTACCTCAAGCCCTGGAGCTTGCCGCTCTGGCCGACTGGAGCCAGGACTCCGGTCGCACCTTCCTGGCCCGGGTCATGCAGGCCCGGGCTGAGCTCGAGCTCTGGAAGGTGCAGGAGGTCCTGGCTCCCGGCCAGGACCCCGCTCGGCTCAAGGAGCAGGTTCGAGATTGGGTCCACACCTCTATGGAGCTGGCCGGCCTCAGCATTCCCGAGCGCGAGGCCGTCCTCCTCGACCTGCTTGACGAGATGGTCTGGGTTTAATTCCTTTCACCCACTGAATTCATAGACGACAACGTGGGAATGATTTTCAGCCTGGCAGGGAACGGCCCATCGGGCGGGAAGAATTTCAACCCCGCTCATCCAAGGCGGAGATTTTTTGGGGAGGGAGTGCCGGTGACCTCGGAACCGACTCCGGTCGACTTTCCAGGCAAAACTTCGCGGGTACGCCTCTATCTCGAGGGTTTTTGGGGCACCTGGCTGCTGCACGTAGGCCGCGAGCTCGGCCTGTTTGAGGCCCTGGCTCAGGAGCCCCGAACCGCCGCCAACCTGGCCAGTCACCTGGGATATGAGCTCGGTTACATCGAGGTCTGGTGCCGCGCCGCCCACGCCTACGAATTTCTCAGTGGCTCGGCCGAGGAAGGCTATACTCTCGAGCCCGAGGCCGAGGCCCTGGCTCCCGGTCTGGGGGCCTGGGTCAACACCTACATCCAGGTAACCCAGAGAGTCTATGAGAGTCTGGAGGCGGTCTTCCGAGGTAAAGCGTTCCCCGAGCCCAGCCTGAGCCTGCGCATGCTGCTCGCAGATGGGCTGCGCAGCTCGTACGCCCACCTGTGGGAGCATCAGATCCCTCAGGTGGAAGCTCTTTATGAGCGGTTCAAGAAGGGGGGGCGGCTGGTGGAGTTTGGTTGCGGGTGTGGTTATGGCCTCGAGCAACTGCGCAAAGTTTACCCGGAGGTCGAGCCCACCGGCATCGAGCCCGACTATGAGTGCGCTCGCGAAGCGGAACGAGCCACCCGATCGGTCATCGTGGTGGGCACCGCCGAGGAGTGCCGCTACGAAGACCGTTTTGACTACGCTGTCTTCCACCGCTCGCTCTCCCTGACCGAGGATCCGGCCGACGCTCTGAAGCGCGCCGTCGGAGCCTTGAAGAAGGGGGGCTACCTCATCGTCAGCTCCGAAGCCCAACTGCCCTCCAGCGAAGGCGAAAGGCGGGCGCTCGAGCCCCGGCTGCGGCTGGGCGAGCGATTCTTCTACCAGATGTTCCTGGCACCCGACTCCCTGCGGAACTTTACCTCGGAAGAGATCGTGCAATGGTGCGCCGCGGCCGGAGCCCCCCTGGTGGTCTATCTACCCGGAAGCGAACAGGGATCCCCTGTGTTCATCTTCAAACGCGAGGGCAAGAAAGGGCGGAGCTGAAGGTTGCGGATCCCGCCAACCGGCGATCTGGCGGCCCGACTGGCGGTCGCTGACCCGGCCGTGGAGATTGAGCTCGAGCCAGGCGACTACCGGATATCCACCAGCCTGATCGTGAATGCGCCCCTGCGCTTGAAAGGGGCGGGCATGTTCCAGACCCGGCTGGTGGGGGCGGCCCACGGCCCCCTGCTCGTGCTGGCCGAGGGAGGGCGGTTGGAAGGACTTACGGTGGAGCGCACCGGAACCGAATTCGGCGCCGTGGTGGTGGTCGAGGGCGGGCGTCTGGAGCTGAAGTCCTGCCGCTTCCGGGGGGCGGCCAGCCACGAATCGGAACGCCAGGCAGGGCTGATTCTGCGCGGCCGGACCGAGGCCGAGTTACGCGAATGCCACTTCGACCACAATCAGGGCCACGGGCTGGGAGTTTACGACGAGGCCCGTTGCCATGCCGTCAGATGCCAGGCCAGGGGCAACCAGAATTTTGGAATTCATCTGGCAGGCTGGTCTCGGGGCCGAGTCGAGTCCTGCGAGTGCGCCGAGAACGGTTCAGGAGTTGGCCTGGCGGGACACTGCAACTTCGAGCTCTCCAGGAATTTCTGCCACCACCACAAGACAGGCATGGGCATCAGTTGCTCCAGTGAGGGCGATGTGGTGCTGCGCAAGAACGAGTGCTCGGGGAATGTGAGCGGCATCGAGTTGCGCGACAACACTCGCGCCCAGGTCGATCGCAACGAGTGCTCCGAAAACAGTGTCAGCGGGATCACCTGCTTTGACAAGTGTGCTCCCCTGATCAAGAACAACGCCTGCCGGGCCAATGGTCAGGGGGGCATTCAGGTGTGGGAGCAGGCCCGTCCTCGCGTGGAGCGCAACTTTCTCTTCGGCAATGAGAGCGTGGGGCTATCCTTTCACGAGCGCTCGACAGGCGTGGCCCGGGGCAACCAGTGCGTCAAGAACGGAATGGGGATGTCGATCAACGACCTGGCCTGCCCCGACCTGATCGGCAACGACTGCAACGGCAATGGGGTCGGGCTCACCTACTTCGACCAGGCCGGGGGCAGCGCCAGCGCCAACAAGCTCAGCGAGAACGAAGGGAGCGGCATTCAGGTGGGAGATTTGTGCTCCCCCTGCCTGCTCAACAACCAGTGCTCGACCAACGGTCACTTTGGCATCCTGTTCCTCCAGAATGCCAGCGGCGAGGCCCGTGGCAACCAGTGCTGGAAGAACCTCAAGAGCGACCGGGTGGTTATCATGGACGAAGCCGCCCCGATCCTGAACGGCAATCTCACCCACAGAGCTGGAGAAGGCTTTTTCGACCGTATCAAGGGAGTGTTCCGCAAGTCCCGGGTCCGCGAGGAGGTGGCGGAAATTGGCCCCGAGCCTGACGATGAGCTGGCCCGGGCTACCGAGCTGACCGACCTGCCCCGCTACCTGCAGCAGATGGTCGTCATGAAGGCACCTCAAGAGCTGCTCGAGCAAGCTCGAGCTCGGGCTGAGGATATTCAGCGCCGACCCGAGGATCCCGAGAGCTATCTCGCCTACGCGGCGGTGATGGACCGCTTGCTCGAGGCCGAGGCCCAGCCGCGCGAAGGCTGGCTGGAAGGCGCGGCCCGGGCGCTGGAGCGTGCCCTCGAGCTGAAAGCGCCGGACGAGTTCACTATCCGGATGCGAGCGGGAAAGGCTCGTTATGAGCTGCGCGAGAGCGAGTGCGTGGCCCATTTTCGTGCCGCCGTGGACCTCCGCCCCGAGTCTCCTGAGGCGCGACTGAGCCTGGCGCAGGGCCTGCATCGCTCAGGCGAGCTGGCGGAAGCCGTCGCGGCCGGGCGAGAGGGAGTGTCTCGTTGCCCAGAACTGGCCGAGTTGCATTATGAGCTGGCCCTGGTTTTGGAGCGCACCGGGGAAACGAGCCAGGCCAAACACCACTACCTCGAGTCGGAACGGCTCGACCCGAACGATTATCGGGTCCAGAACGACTTCGGCGTGACCCTGTACGGACTGGGCGAATACGAGGAGGCCCTCAGGCGCTTTCGGCATGGGCTGGCGCTCCGGCCCGACGACGAACTGGCCCAGAAGAATCTCGACCGCTGCCTGGCGCGCCTGGACGAGCTGGCCACCGCCGTCACCCACGGCCGTCAGGCCAGCGTTTCATTGCTCTTTTGCCCCGCCTGCAGCTTGCCCATGGACGCCCTGCAGGTGCGCGAGGTCGAGCTCGACCGTTGCGGAGCCTGCGGGGGATTGTGGTTCGACGGCGGCGAGCTCAAGGTGGTGCTCACAAAAATGGACGCGCCGGGCGACGTGCTCGAGCCCCCTGCCCAGGCGCCCGAGAAGGCGCTCCGCAAGCCGGGCCAGCGTCCCTGCTGCCGCTGCAAGGAGCTGTTGGAGGTGACCCGCTTCGAGCACGTCGAGGTGGACGTTTGCAGGCTGTGCGGCGGTTTTTTCCTGGACCGGGGCGAGTTGGGCGAGCTGTGGGGCCTGCGCGGTCGATTGCTCAAAGATTGAGGAGAGCGTCGGCCGACAGCCAGAAGAGCGTCTCGCGCACGGCCAGTCGGTGCCAATCGCGCGGGTCCCAGTCCGCCCCGCTGACGTCGTCGCCGCCGTACAGGTATTGGCCCAGCTTCACTCCGCGAAACTGAGCCACGGCCAGCAGAGCGGCCGTCTCCATCTCCACCGTCAGGCAACCCTCGGCGCGTCGCCGGTCGACCCGCGCCCGGGTCTCGCGATAGACTGCGTCGGTGGTCCAGGTGCGACACAGAAGGTAGGGACGCTGAGACTGGCGCAGGGTCTCCTCCAGCACTCGCACCACCAGGGGATCGGCCCGCACTTCGCGCGCAGGGGGCAGGTAGTGGAAAGACGTGCCCTCGTCGCGCACTGCCGCGAAGGGCAGCATGAAGTGGCCTGGTGTGATCTCTTTGTCCAGCACGCCGGCCGAGCCGCAGGCCACGAACTTGCGAAAACCCAGGGCGATGGCTTCTTCCAGCATACAGGCGGCCAGCGGCGCGCCCACGCCTGGATGCAACAGGCCAAGCTTCTGGCCGCGGTGCTCGAGCAAGTAGACCGGATGGCGAGCGAACTCCGTGCGCAGCGAGGCGATCGGCTCACCCAGCTCGGCCGTCAGCTTCTCGAACACATCCTGGAAGAAGCACAGCACACAACCTTCGGGCAGGCCTTCCACTGGCTTGACGGCTCGCGAGGGCTCGATGACGGCCTGCCGATCCTCGTCGAACTCGAGCAGCGGGATCTCAGCCAACCAGACTCCACCAGTAGCCGACATCCACGGCCATGCCCAGGCGGTCGTCCAGGGACAGGTGCAAGGACATCTGGCTGACCCGCTCCAGGCGGGGGCGCATGGGGCGGCGCTCGCCCAGCACCGGCCCCAGGCTGTCGCCGGTGGGCCGCCACAGCGCGATCCAGCTCTGCAGGGAAGAGCAGCGCCAGCTGAGCTGGAGGCCGACCTCGCCTTCCAGCAGAGGCTCGACCTGGCTCTCTACCAGTTTCTGGCGCAGGTCCTCGCGCCAGCGCGACGCGGCCGGGCCCCAGGTCCGCAGGCAGCTCCGATGCTGGTCCTGCTGGGGAGGGGCGGTCCGCTCGGCCCGACTGATGCGGAGCACATTCTCGGAGCTATCGGTCCGGCGCGCCGCGGCCAGTCTCAAGGGCAGGCCCCGCGCCAGCGGGGCAAGCAGGGTCTTCAGATCGACCGGAGCCGGACCGGCCACCTCGAGCTCCATCGCCAGGTAGCTCTCGCCGGCCAGAGCCTCGGCTTGAGCAGCGAGTTGGGCCGGCAGAGAGCGCGAGGCGGGCAGTTCGAAGCCACGCAGCTCGTAGAGGGGTAAAGCGGCCCGCCACAGCCTCCAATCGTCCGGCCCGGGCAGGGGCGTGTGGAAGCGCGGGGGCGGGAATTCCTGATAATCCAGCTTGCGCAACCTGGGGCGAGGCATCACCTGTGCATTTTGTAGCCTCGGCTCTCTGTCCCTGCCGCTTGGGGTCATGTGACCCTGACCGGAGAGGGTCCCTCTGTGGCACAATCCTGGTGCGGAGGTGAGAAAAACCATGTTGAACGAGCAGAACGACCTTCAGGAGCGCCTTCAGGGCAGCTTGCGACTCCATCTGATGGTGATGGGCGAGGAATAACCCACCCTGGCGGTAGAACCAGATCCGGGTGAGCCTTCAAGCCCTGCGCCGACGCTGGAGATTCGAGCGAGCCGGACAGGGCTTTTTGAACCCCATTTACTTCTCGGTCGGGGCCCGCTGGATCACCTGGCTGATCGCGCTGGGAATCGTGCTGTTCCAGGCCGCCCCGCCCGCCAACCTCGAGCATGCCTGGCCGCTGCTGGTGCTCACCGCGTTGCAGTTGGGCGTCATGGCGCTCTACCTGCCCTTCCTGCGCCCCCGCCTGGGCAATGCCATCGGCTACACCGAGAATAACCCCCTGCTGCCGGCCCTGGACATCCTGGCCTCCTCGGCGGTGATCTGGCTTTCGGGCGGGTGGCGGAGCCCGTTCTACGAGTACAGCCTGACCTCGGTTTTGGCACCCTCGCTCAAGTACGGGCTGCGAGGCGGCACTTTTGCCTCGCTGGGCTACTCCCTTTGTTTTCTGGCGGCAGTGGCCTGCTCCGGACCGGGCATGGCCGCCGTTTACAACAGCGACGGGCGCCTGGATGGCGGGTTCGTGGGCGCTCTGCTCAACCCGTTTCTGGTGGCCTTCTTCGCAGCCTTTCTGGCCGAGTTGCTGAGTCGGCTGGAGCGCGAGAAGGCCCGTGTGCGCGACCTTGCCGCCCGGGAAGAACGCTCGCGCCTGGGGCGCGAGATCCACGACGGGGTGGCCCAGACCATGTTCATGCTCACCCTGTCTCTGGATGCCTGCCGCGAGCTGGCCAGCCGAGCCGAGCAGACGGCTCTGGAGGAGAAGTTGGGCCAGTTGTTGCCGGTGGCCCGCCAGGCTCTCTGGGAGGTGCGCAACACGATGTATGACAAAGCGGCTCTCCTGGAAGGAGAGACTCCCTTCAGCGAAGCCCTGGCGCGCCTGGTGCGCGAGTTCGAGTCGGTGAGCGGCATTCCGGTCGAGTTGAAGGTGGAGGGAAAGGAGACGGCCCTGCCGGTGGCCCAGCGAGTGGCTCTCTACCGGGTTATCCAGGAAGCCCTGGCTAACGCCTTCAAGCACTCGGGCAGTCTCCGGGTGAGCCTGCGGCTGACTTTCGCTCCGGGAGAAACGTGCCTCTGCGTGGAAGACACGGGCAGGGGGTTTGACCCTTCGACGGTGCGCCCCGGACACGGACTGGGGAACATGCGCACACGGATCGAGGAGCTGCAGGGGCAACTGAGCCTGGTGAGCGCCTCGGGCGAGGGCACGCGGGTGCAGGTCAGCCTGCCGGGAGGGTAGCATGCTGCGATTGATGCTGGTGGATGATCACGAAGTCGTGCGCACCGGTCTGGCCACGGTGCTGGCCCTGGAAGAGGACCTCACGGTCACCTGCGAGGCTGCCAGCGGCGAGGAAGCCCTGGCCCGGCTGGAGACCAGCCCGGTCGAGGTGGTTCTGATGGATGTCATGATGCCCGGCATGGGTGGAGTGGCAGCCTGCCGTGAGGTCCGCGACCGATTTCCGGGCGCGCGGGTGCTGATGCTGACTTCCTCCTCGGACGACGAGGCGGTGCTCTCGTCGCTGGTGGCCGGTGCCAGCGGCTACCTGCTCAAGAACGTGCGCCGCGAAGAGCTGGCCAGAGCCATCCGGCTGGTGGCCGAAGGCCAGCAGATGTTGGACCCGGCGGTCACCGACAAAGTCACCCGCAAGCTGGTCGAGATGGTGACCCAACCGCGCACAGACGAAGAAGGCCCCCTGTCCGAGCGCGAGGTCGAGATCGTGCGCCTGGTGGCGCGCGGTTACACAAATCGACAGATCGCCGAAGAGCTGGTGATCGCGGAGAAAACCGCTCGAAACCACATCAGCCGAATCCTCGACAAGCTCAACCTGTCCCGCCGCAGCGAGGCGGCCGCCTGGGCCGTGCAGCACGGGATCGTCAAGCCCGGTCAGGCGAGGTAGACCTTCGCTCGGCCGCCTCCAGGAGGCGCGCGGTCAAGTTTGGGAAGGCCGTTTCGAAGACAAATCCCAACCGACTGAGGAAGCTGGGATAGAC
>QWHO01000132.1 GCA_021404945.1 bacterium CPR1 | reverse complement strand
CGAGGCCCCGCTCTTCGTCATCCGTACCCACACACGCATGAGCGTGCGCACCATCGAAGACCACATCCAGCAGCTCCGGCAGGCCGCCGGGCTCGAGGGGGTTTCGCCGCACAGTTTTCGCCACCACTTCGTGTCTGCCGTCGTGTCCGCTGGGGCATCTATCGTCACCGCGCAGAAGCTGGCAGGCCATGCCAGGCTCACGACCGTTCAGGTCTACTCGCACACCTCCCCCGCCCAGCTGGCTGCCGCCGTGCAGGCCATCGAGTGAGGCTCGAACTGGAGTGGCTCGTTAGGCCACCTCGCGCGGAAAATCGGCAGGAAGGGGTCTTCACACAGCCCGAAGCACAACCCATGCCTGACCAGGCCGAAGTGGACCTCGACGAGCTCCTCGTCGCCCTCACCGTCAGTCTGGACGACTGGCAATCGTTCCTGGATCTGCAGACCGGCCGGATCATCAGCGTGCCCACCGAGTGCTTCCGCCAGCTCGAGGGAGAGCCCCCCTCGCTCTTCACCGACCCCGACCTGGTCGAGGCCTCGGCCCTGGACGCTCGCCGCATCGACAAGGACCGGTCCGGGCGCTTCGTCGAGATCGAGCCCCTCGACAGTAGCCAGAGCTTCGCCATCATGGAGAGCTTTGTGGCCACCCTTCCCCACGGCCGGACCCGCCACCAGCTCACCCGGGCCCTGGCGGGCCGAAAGCCCTTCCGCAGCTTCAAGGACGCTCTGGAGGCCGACCCTCCCGTGCAAGAGCGGTGGTTCACCTACCAGAGCGCCGCCCACCGCGACTACGCCCTGCGCTGGCTCGAGGAAGTGCGGGCCGATGATGCTCCGGCCCCTGAGCGCTGAGGTCAGGGGGGTCCCCCAGGTCCACCCACAGCGCTCATCGAGAAGATCGAGTTGGTGCGCTCGGTCAGCTCTTCTTGCCAGGGACGGCCGGGAGGCGAGGCACCGGGACCGCTCTGCTGCATCCAGATGAGCTTGTCAGCCCCGGCCAGGATGCCCTGCTCGTAGGACCCCGCCTTGAAGCTGGGCACGATGTCGTTCTCCATCACCCGCCGGCAGTGGCCGTCCCAGCGCTTGGGCCAGTTCGTGCCCAGCTGGATGCGGCACTTGCGGTCACCCACCGCCACCAGGAAGAGCACGTCCTGCGAGGCCAGATGCCAGCGCCGAAACCAGACGGCTGCCAGGCTCCCCACGCTGATGCTGCCGTAGGGAGCCATACTGGCGATGGTCACGACCACGACCTCGCGGTTGGTCTCCAGGTAGAGCTTCTGCAGCTTCAAGCTCAGCTCTTTCTGGCGCGCGTCATCGAGCAAATTGGCATAGTCGAAGACGGAAACCCTGGGGCCCGAAGCGGGAACTCAGCCAGAGCCCAGACGCCGACGAAGAGCGCCAGGGCCAGCAGCAGGCGGCGGCTCACGGGCCGCGCTTCTTGATGCGCACGCCGCCCACGTTGAGCTGCCCGCCCTGCTCCTGGATGCCGGCGCTCCTGGCGGGGCCCTGCGGCTGGAAGACCACGATCTCCTCGTTGGCCGAGCGCTGGTAGCGCTCGATGGCCTCAGGGGAGGGCTGGCCGCCCTGCAGCTCATCGGGTCGCAAGAGCAGGGGAATCTGCTCACGGCCGCCGACCCTCTCGAGGGCTGACTCGGTCATGGTTCCCGGCACGAGCTCGGGCACCTGAGAGCGGTCCACCTGCAACACCCCCTGATCGTCGAGCCGGGCCGGCACTCGCACGTATTCCAGCGTGCCCCTCGGCCAGGGTTGACCCTTCTGAGCCAGGGGCCGATTCATGCGAAACTCGAACCCGAAGGCGTTGCCATCAGGGGTGATCACGTAGGTGTTGGCCTGAAACGCATAGGGCAAAAGGGATTTCATGTCTTTCAGCTCGTCGGGAAGCGAGCGGTGATCGCTGCTGTCCACCATCGCGCCGTGACTCCTGTCCACCAGGTAGATAGTACCGTTGGGCGCGATCTCCTCCACTACCCCTTTCGAGGACCACTGGCTCAGCACCAGGCTGGAATCGGCGTCATACGGGAGGCGCTCGATGTGCGACTCTTCGTAGCGCCGGGTAACCCCGTCCGGCCTCTGGATCTCCAGGGCCCGCTCGGGGGTGACGGCCACCACCGAAACCCCCGAGGCGAGGTCAACCCTCTGCTCGAGTTGCTCGTGCTTGGGCCGCACGGCCTGCTCGACGATCTTCGACTGCTCCGCCGTGGTGAAGCCCTCGACCGTCGTGAAAAGAACCTCCGGGTCCGTGAGGGAAGTGGTTCGATGGCTGGTCTCGGTGCCGTAGACCAGATCGGTATCGTGGAGTTGACGGTGGTGCCGGTCGACGACCGAGCGCTGGTCGCTGGTTGAGCGAAGCTCCTCGGCGGCCTGGTAGATCTCCTCGCGCCGCGCCGCCTCCTGCTCGAGCTTGCGACGCTCTTCGGCGGTCAGATGACGACTGGGACGCGGTCCACGTACTTGCATCGATCACGAGAATTCGACGCGCGGTCCAAAGAGCCCTCGAAGCATGCGAGCGCCGGGAATGGACCGTCCATCTGTCCTATTGCCCCACCCCACCAGGTTGAACTACATTCCGCTGAATGAACGTTCAGTCAACCAGGGCCGAACGAGCCGAAGAGCGCAAGGTCCAGCTGATCCAGCTGGCCATGACTCTGTTTGCCGAGGAGGGCTGGGCGGGCACCAGCATGCGCAAGCTGGCCCAGCGGGCCAGGGTGTCGCAGGGGTTGATCTACCACTACTTCAGCTCCAAGGAGGAGCTGCTCTTGCAGGTGGCCGACCACTACAGCCTGGCCCCCGTCCTGGGCAGCATCGTCCAGGCCCAGGAGGGGAAGCAGGTCCGCCAGGGCCTGCTGGCCATCTGCCGCGAGCTCTACGCCCACCTTTGCGAGCGGCGCGACATCTACTGGATCTTGTTCCGCGAGACCAACAACCATCCCGACCTCTGCGCCCGGCTCGAGGGGACCCGCTGCGAGTTCATCGAGCACCTGAAGGCCTACCTGCAGACCGGCATCGAGGCGGGTGAGCTGAAGAGCCACGACACCCAGGTTCTGGCCGAATGCCTGCTGCGGGTGCTGTTCCTGGCCAGCCTGGACTCGGATCCGCCCGAGCCGCTCATCGAGGTCTTCCTGGATGCCATTCTGGGAGGGTTGCTGCGATGAGAGCCCTGATGCTCTGCTTTCTGCTGCTGTTGCCAGTACAGGCTCAAGGGCCCGCCATGCCCGCCGCCGGCCAGACCGCGCCCTCGGCCGGCCCTGCCCCGGGCCAGGTCACGCCCGGAGCGACGCAGCCAGTCGCCGCGCCAGACCCGATCCCGACCCCTGACCCCGACCAGCCGACCCGGCTCGACGTCACCCAGGCCGTCACCCTGGCACTCCAGGCCAGCCCTACCCTGGCCGAGTATCGCGCCCGGGTGCGCGAGGCAGCCTACCGCATCGACGAGGCCAGCGCGGGCTACTTTCCCCGACTCGGCTTCCAGGCCGGCTACAGCAACATCCAGCCCGAGGTCTCCTTCCCGGGCGACGACGGAAGCAACATCGTCATCACCCCGACCAACAACTACAACCTCCGCCTGGTGCTCGACCAGGCCATCTACACCTTCGGCAGGCTGGAGTGGGCCACGGCCGCGGCCGAGTTGACCGAGCTGTCCATCCGCGAGCAGTATCGGCGCGAGATCGAAAACCTCATGCTGACCACCGCCCTCGAGTTCGGGGCCGCCATCCTGGCCAACCAGGCGGTGGAGATCGCTCAGGCCAACCTGAAGGCCCGCGAGCTGCAGTTGCGCGATGCTCAGACTCTCTTCGAGGCCGGGAAAGTGGCGCGCTTTGACGTGCTGCGAGGCGAGACCGACCTCTCCAATGCTCGCCAGACCCTGATCCAGGCCCAGACCCGTCACAACCTGGCCAACGCCCGGCTGCTGAGCCGGCTCAACCTGCCTCCCACCCGGAAGCTCGAGCTGGTCCCGCTGAGCGTGGAGCGCACTTTCCAGCCTGACCAGGCGGCCGGGCGCGAGCAAGCGGTGCAGGAACGGCCCGAGCTGCAGGCGCTGGACTTTGCCATCCAGGCGGCCGAAGCCCGGGTCAACCTGGTGGGGGCCGAGCTCAACCCCAATCTCAGCCTGCGAACCCTGGCCGAGCAACGCACCGCCAGCGGATTCACCCCCTCCCAGCAGGTCACCACCGGCCTGGTGCTGGACATCCCAATCTTCGACGGCGGCCTGACCCCGGCCCGGGTGGCCCAGGGCAAGGAGGTGGTGGAGCAGCTCACCCAGAGTCGCGAGGAGACGCGCCGGGCGGTGCTGCTCGAGGTGGATCAGGCCTATCTGGATCTGATCTCGGCCCAGGAGCAGCTCAAGGTGGCCCGGCAGACCACCATTCAGGCCACCGAGTCCGAGCGGGTGGCCCAGGTGCGCTATCGCTCCGGCGTTTCCACCAGCCTGGAGCTGCAGGACGCCATCACCGAGCTGAGCCGGGCCCGCTTCGGGGAGGCCACCGCCGAGTTCGACTTCTTCTCGGCCCAGTGCCGCTGGTACCGGGCCGTGTCGGGGAAAAGCCCCATCCCCATCCCCGACGCCCTCTACGAAAGGACCTCGCCCGAATGAGACGATTGCTCATCCTCGCACTGCTCTGCGCTGGCTGCGGCGGCTCGCCTCAGTCGACGGCCCCCACCGAGCCCCCGCCGGTGGCGGTCAGCCAGGCCGTGGTGCAGGCCGGCCAGTTGCCCGAGTATCTCGAGTTGACCGGCCATCTGCGCTCGCTCGACCGGGCCGAGATCAGCTCGAAGATCAGCGGCCGGGTGGACGCCGTGCGGGTGCGCGAGGGCGACCGGGTCACGGCTGGAATGCCCCTGGTCGTGCTCGACGCACGCGACCTGAACGCCCAGGTGGTGCAGGCCTCGGCTCAGATCGAGGTGGCCTCGGCCTCGCTCAAGGAGAGCCAGACCAGCGTCGGCCTGACCAGCGCCGATGTCAGCACAGCCCTGCGCAACGCCCAGCAGGGAGTCATCCAGGCCGAGGCCGAGGAGGCCAAGGCCCGGGCCGACCTGGCCGACGCCCGTCTCAACCTCGAGCGCGAGAAAAGCCTCTTCAAGCAAGATGCGGTTCCCAAGATCCAGGTGGAGCAGGCCGAGTTGCGCGCCAGGCTGGCCGAGCGAACCGTGGAATCGGCCCGGGCCTCGGTCAAGGTGGCCCGCCAGCAGGTCGAGCTGGCCCGCGCCAACCAGTCGCGCCAGCAGCTCAGCCTGGACCAGGTGGGCGGAGCCCGGGCCGGGGTGACGGCCGCCCAGGCGGGCCTGAACACGGCCCTGGTGATGCAGGAGTATGCCGTGCTCAGCTCTCCCATCGACGGCTACGTCATTCAGCGCGCCGTCGAGCCGGGTCAGATCGTGGGCCCGGGGGATCCGCCCTTGCTGACCGTCGTGGACAACAGCCGGCTGGAGCTTCTGGCCAGCGCTCCCGAATCGTTTGCCGCCTTCTTCAAGCCCGGCATGGCGGCCGAGGTGACCACCGACCTCTATCCCGAGCGCAAGTTCTCGGGCCGGATCCGCCAGCTGGTTCCCTCGGCCGACCCCTCCACCCATGCGGTCAAGCTGCGCCTGGAAGTGAGCGACCGGGGCCGCCTCTTCGACGGAACCTATGTCAAAGCGCGCCTCAAGGTGCGTAACCACGTGGGCTTGCTGGTGCCTCGCCTGGCCGTGCAGCGCCGCAAGGACGAGGTCTACGTGATGCTGGTCGAAGGGGACAAGGCCAGAAAACAGACCGTCAAAGTGGCCTTCGAGGGGCCCACCCAGGCCATCGTCACGGAGGGCCTGAAGAGCGGAGCGGCGGTCGTCACCGCCGGCTCGGAGGGACTGACGGACGGTCAGAAGATCAAGGTGGAGAGTCAGTGAGCATCTGGGAATTTTGCATCCGGCGCCCGGTCTTCACGATCACCTTGATCGTGACCATGCTGGCCTTCGGGGTGCTCGGCTACACCCGCATGGGCATCGACCTCTACCCGCGCATCGAGCCGCCCGTGGTGGCCGTCAGCACCATCTTGCAGGGAGCCAGCCCCGAGGTGATGGACCAGGACGTCACCCGGGTGATCGAAGAGCAGGTGGGCACCCTGGAAGGCGTGGAGGTCATCACCTCCACCTCTTCCGAGAGCCGCTCGGACGTGACCATCCAGTTCAAGCTCAGCCGCGACCTCGACGCTGCCGCCCAGGAGGTGCGCGACCGGGTGGGCGTGGCCGCCCTTCGCCTGCCCCCCGACATCGAGCCGCCCATCGTGCAGAAGATCGACCCCGACGCCCAGGCGGTCATGTGGCTCTCGGTCAGCGGCAACGGTCCCTACCGAGAGCTCAGCTACTACTCCGAGAAGGTCATCAAGGAGCGTCTTCAGACCCAGCCCGGAGTGGGCGCGGTGGAGCTGGGGGGGTTTCAGAAGAAGGCCATCCGGGTGTGGGTCGATCCCGATCGCCTGCGCAGCTTCCGGCTCGGGCCCGCCGACGTGGTCAACGCCCTGCAGGCCTGGCAGCTCGAGCTCCCCGGGGGGCGCACCGAGACCGAGGTGTCCGAGTCCACCATCAAGGTGGAGGGCGAGTACAAGACCATCGAGGGCCTCGCCAGCCTGATCGTCAAGCAGGAGAACGGCGCCCTGGTGCGCCTGTCGGATCTGTCGCAGGTGGAGGACGGCCTGGAGGATCTGCGAGGCGCCTGCCGCTACAACGAAAAGCAGTCCATCGGGCTGGGCATTCTCAAGCAATCGGGCGGCAACACGGTGGCGGTCTGCGAGGCGGTCAAAGCGGCCCTGCCCGAGATAAGAGAGCAGATTCCCGACTGGATCCACGTGGACGTGGCTTACGACGCCTCCCCTTCCATCCGGGCTTCCATCGAGGGCGTGCAGTTCGACGTGCTCTTCGGAGCCCTCTTCACCTGCCTGGTGATCGGCCTGTTCCTGCGCGACTGGCGCAGCACCCTGATCAGCGTGCTGGCCATCCCCACCTCGCTGGTGAGCTACTTCTTCCTGGCCGAGCGGCTCGGCTTCACCATCAACCAGATGACCATGCTGGGCATGTCGCTGGCGGTGGGCCTGGTGATCGACGACGCCATCGTGGTTATCGAAAGCATCCATCGCCGGCTGGATCTCGGCGACGACGCCTTTGAGGCGGCCCGGCGCGGCACCGGCGAGGTGGCCTTCGCGGTCATCGCGGCCACCCTGGCCATCGGGGCCATCTTCCTGCCCATCACCTTCATCAGCGGAGTGATCGGGCAGTTCTTCATCCCCTTCGGGCTGACCGTGGCCGTGACCATCCTGCTCAGCCTGGTGGTCTCGCTGACGCTGACCCCGATGCTGGGGGCGCGACTGATGCGCAAGGAAGCTACCGAAGGGTGGCTGGCGCGCGCCCTGGCCTGGCCGGTGGAGACGCTGGAGTCGCTCTATCGCCGGGTGCTGGCGATCAGCATCCACAACCTGTTCACGCGCCTGGTCACCCTGGCCATCGCCCTCGCGATCTTCGTGCTCAGCCTGGGCGCGGCCAGCCGCCTGGGCACAGAATTCATGCCCGCCACCGACTCGGGCAACTTCCTGGTCTTCTTCAAGACGCCCCTGGGCAGCTCGCTGGAGCTGACCAGCAAGCGCATCGAGGCGGCCGAAAAGATCGTGTTGGGGCGCAAGGAGGTGGAGGGAGCCTTCATGGCCATCGGCCTCTTCGACGGCCAGCCCAACTCGGGGCTCTTCTTTGCCACGCTGGTGCCCCGCGAGAAGCGCGACAAATCCCAGCAGGAGCTGATGAGCGAGCTGCGCGGTCAACTGGCCGACATTCCCGGCCTGCAGTCCTTCGTGGTGGCCAACGACCCGCTGCTGGTGGGCGCCGGCGCCACCCGCTCCACCGACATCGCCTACGTGATGCTGGGCCCCGACCTGGCCGACCTGGAGCGCTTCTCCGACGCCATCAAGCAGAAGATGATCGAGTCGGGCTCGTTCGTGGACGTGGACGACGATCTCGAGCTCTCGCGTCCCCAGGTGGACGTGGAGCTCAACCGCGAGGCGGCCGCCGACCTCGGGCTGAACACCCGGGACATCTCCCTGGCCGTGCAGGTGATGATGGGCGGGCTCAACGCCGCCAAGTTCCAGGAAGGTGGCGATCGCTACGATATCCGCGTCAAGGCCCGCGACAGCTTCCGCCTGACCTCGGACAACATCGGCCGCATCGCCGTGCGCACCCCCGGTGGGGGGATGATGGATCTGGCCTCGGTGCTCAGCGTCAGGGACGGCCTCGGGCCCAACCAGATCAATCGCTACAACCAGCAGCGCTCGGTCACCATCAGCGCCAACGTCAAGGGGATCGCGGCCGGCGAGGGCACCGAGAAATTCCTGGCCATCTGCCACCAGGTCATTGAAGGCAATCCCCAGTATTCCCTGGTGCCCACCGGCCAGTCCAAGCTGTTCCGCGAGGCGGCCGCCTACCTGGGCTTCGCCTTCATCATGGCCTTCCTGGTGGTCTACGGAGTGCTGGCCATGCAGTTCGAGTCCTTCGTGCACCCCTTCACCGTGATGCTGACCGTGCCGCTGGCCACCATCGGCGTCTTCTTCGCCCTCTTTGTCACCGGCGCCACGGTCAACGTCTACAGCTTCATCGGCGTCATCATGCTGAGCGGCATCGTGACCCGCAACGCGATCTTGCTCATCGACCGCATCAACCAGCGCCGCGACCTGGGCCAGGACCTGCGGGCGGCCGTACTGGAGGCGGGCCCGATCCGCCTGCGCCCCATCTTGATGACCTCCATCGCAGCCGCAGTGGGCATCCTGCCGGTGGCGCTGGGCCTGTCGGAAGGCGGCGAGGCGCGGGCCCCGATGGGCATCGCCGTGATCGGAGGGCTGTGCACCTCCACCTTCCTGACGCTGTTCGTCATCCCGTGCGTCTACATGCTGCTCGACTTCCTGGGCGGCAAGCGCAGTCACTCGAGAGCATAGCCGGCCTGGAGGAGCTTCCCCTGGCGCAGGCAGACCACGAAGCGATGGACGCAGCGCCCGGCCTGGCTCTCGAGCACCGCCTGGTGGCGGGCCTTGCACAGGTGGATCCGCTGTCCCAGCGTGCGCGAGCCCAGCGACCAGACCACCGGCTCCTGGCCGGTCAGCACCCAGCCCCTACGCAAGAGCTCGGCCGGGTGGCGCACCAGTGCCACCAGACGGTCAGGGGTGATCCCCTGGAGGGCCCCCCTCAGGTTGATGAGCTCCTGGCCGATCTCGTCGGGGATACTGAATGCGTTCCTGGTTCTCAGCAGACGTTTCATGACCTGAGCTTAGGTCGGCGAGGTTGTGGGAGGGATGGCACCCACCTCGGGCTCGTTAACAAATCGAAGCAAGAAGTTCACATCTGTTTAGAACTCGGAAACCGGTTTCGACGAGCGGCAACCGGTCCAACGGGTCTATGCTGGAGCCAAGAAACCCCCAACGAAAGGAAGCACCCACAATGCTGAACCCGCTCGTCAACCTGTCCGGTCCCCAGACCCATCACCACCACGGCCACCGCCCCCACGGCCCCCAGCAGGGCAACGACGTCAAGCAGCTGCTCCAGTTCATGGTCGGCATGGCCGCCGGGATGATGGCTGGCCAGATGCTCGGCGGCGCCCAGCAGGGCCAGCCTGGCCAGCACGGCCAGCACGGTCCCTGCCAGGCGGGCTTCTCCCCGCAGCAGAGCCCTGGCTTCGGCGGCGGGCTCAACCTGACCGGTTGCAACCTGAACCTGACCAATCCTCAGGGCCAGAGCCAGCTCAACCCGTTCGGGGCCCAGGGCAGCCCGTTCGGTCTGAACGGCGGCCAGAGTCCGTTCGGCCCGAAGGCCCCCCAGTGCTCTCACGGTCATCCCGGCCAGGCTCCCGGCCAGGGCGGCCAGGATCCCCAGTCGATGCTGGCGGTGGGCATCGCCATCGGGATGGCCCAGGCCCGCCAGGGCCAGGCCGGTGGTCCTCAGGCGGGCGGTCTGAACCTGACTGGCAGCAACATCAACCTCGTCCCCGGTGGCAACGGCGATTTCGGCCGCAACCTGAGCGCCCAGAATCCGGGCGGGATCAACATCACCGGCAGCAACCTCACCATGGGGGCGGGCGACTTTGCCGCCCTGCTCGGAAACACCCGCGGACCGATCAACCTGACCGGCAGCAACATCAACCTGGCCGGGGGCCAGGGTGGAGCCCAGCAGGGTGGACAGAGCCCGGAGGCCATGCTGGCCCTGGGAATCCAGCTCGGCAAAGCCATGGCCCAGCACCAGGGTCAGGGTGGAGGCGGGTGCAACCACCAGCATCCTCAGCAGCAGCAGCAAACTTCCGGCGCCTTTGCCGTGGCGGGCGTGTTCCGCACCGGAGTGGGGGGAGTGCTGGGCTGATCCGAGGCCTGGGAAAGGCCATCCAGCGCCCGGCCCCTGAGTGGGGCCGGGCGCCTGGTTGCAGGGGCCTGGATCTGCTTGCCGGGGCGGGGTTGACAGCCCGATGGGCCAGTATTACCATTATGGCTAATCGGTAATACCTGGAGAAAATGATGCCGGCGAGTCGAATGACCATCAAGGGTCAGGTGACGATCCCGAAGGAGATTCGGGAGCGGCTTGATCTCCATCCTGGCGATCAGGTCGAGTTCCTCCAAGAGGACAATGTCATCCGCGTCTGCAAGCGCGTTGAGACTTCGCCGTTTGCTCGCTACCGGGGCTATTTGCGAGCGCTGGCCGGACAAGATCCAGACGACCTTCTGGACCAATTGCGCGGCGAGCCGGACCCGTGACCTCCGCCGTAGACACCAACGTGATCCTGGATGTGCTGGTGCCAGGTTCTCCTTTTGAGATCCCTTCCCAGAATGCGCTCGACGATGGTCTTCGAAACGGCATCCTCGTTCTAGGTGAAGTCGTGTATAGTGAGCTGGCTGCGCACTTTCCGAATCAAGCATCCCTGGATACATTTCTGGAGGACACCGGCATCCAATTGGTGCCGACCTCCCGCCAGGGCCTTAGCCGGGCAGGACTTGCCTGGAGAGAATACCGGCGCCGGAGTCCGGCTCTTCCGGCCTGCCCTCAATGTGGTCAGCGCCAGAAGCTTCCCTGCTCGGCCTGTCAGCGCCCAATTCAGTGGAGACAGCACCTCATTGCTGATTTCCTGGTCGGGGGCCACGCCAGCGCGCACAGTGATCTACTTTTGACGCGAGACCGCGGATACTACAGGACCTACTTCCCGGACCTTGCCATCCTGGACCCCGGACAATGAGTGTTGACAACAGGTTGAACTTCGTCGCATCGCCCGTGCCACAACACTTTGGAAGCGGTTCGAAACAAGTTTCTCACCGCACGTTACGTGGCACGGTCAATGCGACGAAGTTTACAGCCCTCCCGCCTTCGAGCCATCCGAGCCCCAGAATCGGATCCGACCCTCTTCGTCGCCGGTCGCGATCCGGTCTCCGCTCGGGCTGACGGCCACCCGCACCACGCCTTTGTGACCCTCGAGGCTGAAAGCCAGCTTGCCGCTCTCCACCTCCCAGACCCGAGCGGTTCCGCGGTAGGGGCTCTCATCGTAGTTGATGCCCCCGGCGATGAGGCGCGTCCCGTCCGGGAACCAGGCCAGCGAGTGCAGTTGCTGGGAGGGATCGCTCAAGGTCTTGACCTGCTCACCGCTGGTGATGTCATAGAGTCGCACCTCGCTGCCAGCCAGCGTGGCCAGGTAGCGTCCATCCTGGCTGAAAGCGACCTCGGTCACCCAACCTTTGTGCCCCTTGAGCTCGAGAATCTGCTCGTTGGTCAGCAGCGTCCAGACCCTGGCCGTTCCGGTCCGGTCTCCCGCCGCCAGCAGGGTGCCGTCCGGGCTGAAGGTGACGCTGTAAAACGGGTCGGAAGGCAACCGGCTCGACCACTCGGTCTTCCCCGGCCCAACGCTCCACAGCATGGTCAGGCCCTGGCTCCAGCCGCTGGCGGCGGCGACCTGACGTCCGGAAGGGCTGTAGGCGACCTCCCACACCTGCGACTTGCAGCCCGCCAGGGCCATCTGCTTCTTGCCCGTGGTGGCGCTCCACAGCACCACCGTGCCGTCCTCCGAGCCGGTGGCCAGGATCTTGCCGTCCGGGCGGTAGGCCACCGAGCTGAAACGTTGCTTGCCAGAGATGTTGAGCGGCGGGGTCCGCTTGCTCAGGTCATGAATTTGCAGCAGCCCGGGGTTGGAGAACCGTTCCCCGGGACCGATGCCCGCCACCGCCAGGCTGGCCCCATCGGGACTGAACTCCATGTCCGTGATCAGCGTGACCCGGCTGGACTCGGCCAGGCTGTGCCAGGTCAACAGGCAGCCTGCCAGGAGCGCAAGAAGAAGTCGTTTCGGCATGGGAACACCTCCACGAGCATCCTGGGACCTCGAGGGTCCAGGTTCAATGACCGGGATCAGCGCTCTTCGAGCCAGCCGCGATACCAGTCCAGGAAGCTCGGCACATCCTGATGGGGGCGCAGGCCGCCCCCCTCGGCCCGCGCGTCGTACCACACCCGGCCTCGCTCGGGACCGCTGACCACCAGCCAGGTGCGCAGCGCGCAGCCGTGGTGACAGATGGGGAACGCACCGTCCAGAGCAAACCAGTAGGCCGCATCCAGCTCGTGGTTCCAGCGCTCCTCCTCCTCGTCGGAAGCGAAGTGCTCAGGAGGATCGGTGGGGATGTTCCATGGTTGGGTAAAAGGGAACGGAGCCGCCAGGGTGCCGGTGAGACCCTCCCAACCCTCGCCCAGGGGATAGATACCGTAAAACGGGCCGGCCCCACCATTGCCGGCGCGGGTCAAGAAGGCGGCGTAGTCCTCGGGCAGGCGGATGTCGTGGCGCGCTTGGAAAGCGGCCAGCCGCTCGAGGGAGAGGGGGGGATTGAGTTGATAGCGGTGGGTGGAAGCGCCAAACCTCCGGCATTCGGGGTCGAGCCGGGCCAGCCTGGCCAACTCGGTGTGAATGTCCACCTACTCGGCCGGGATGCCCAGAGCGTTGCCCACTTCCCGGGCCTGCTCCGCACTCGCCTGGATCAGAGGAACGCAAGAGCGGCCGACCAGCTCCACGAAACCGGTCGGATGATCGTCCGAGCCGGCGGGGCGCACCTGCACCTTCTGGAGTCCGCTGAAGTCGGGTTCTGGGCGTATTTCTTGAAAATCGTGCTGCACGGGTGTGGCCCCGACCAGCATCAAGTCCACCGGCGCGGTCATCACGATCTGTCCCGAGGGAAGCAGCGTGGCCATGAGGCGCATCGTCAGCCCCACTATCAATCGGGGAGGTCTTCGCCGAAGAGCACGTACCAGTTGTGCTTGGCGGACTGTATCAGCTTCTCATCCTGAAAATGGTTCCGGCACTCGGCCGGGCGCTCTGTGAATTCTGACTTGCTGAAATGTCGAGCCAGCACACGCAGAGCGGTGCGATCCTTGTCACGACGGCTTCCCGACGGCAACGTCGAGCGGGTCCACTGTGTAGACTTCCATGCGTCCGAAGCTCCCTGAGAAGTAAGCCGCGACTCCCAACCTCTGGGAAGGTAATGAGACTGAAAGTGCGCCAGGACGAGCGCATACTCGTCCTGGAGCTTGCTGAGATTGGAGTGAAGCTCG
>QWHO01000662.1 GCA_021404945.1 bacterium CPR1 | reverse complement strand
GCAGAGGTCGAGGAATGAGAAGCCGGCGCCACCCTGGGCTTCGGGGACCATGAGGCCCTGCCAGCCGAGGTCGGCCATCTTCTTCCAGAGTGCGGGGCTGTAGCCCTTCTCGTCCTCCTCCATGGCCCGGACGTGCTCTTCGGGGCATTCCTTCTCAAGGAATTCGCGGGCGGAGTTCTTGAGCAGTTCTTGTTCTTCGCTAAGGCCGAGGTCCATTCAGAGGTAGTCCCTTTCCACTGTGTGCGGGCTTGGAGCGTGGCGAACTGGCCACGGACGTACCCGGGTCGTGGGCGGGATTCTAACACGATGTTTCGCCGCAAGCGAACAAGCGCGGTCGCCGGGCCGGGACGGGAAAAGAAGTTGACGCGGCAAATATCATTGGTGAAGGCCGGTCAAGGGGCGAGGCCCCCCCCGCCGACGACGGAGTCTGGAGGGATTCAATGGACACTGAGAGCCACGACGGCTTCGCCTGGGAGCGCATCACCTTTTCTCGAGCGAAGGTGCTTCGAGAGATTGCCGACGGCCGCACCGAGAGGGAGGTGGCGGTTGGATTGCAGGTGGCATACAGCACCGTCCGCAGCCATATCGCGGAGCTGAAGGGGCTGACCGGGTGCCACGACGTGCGAGAAATGGGGCGTTGGTGGCGGAACAACCGGGAAGACTGGCTGGACTGGTGCAAGCGCCAGGCGGGATGCTCCCTGGAAAGAGAGGCCGGGCCGTAGGGTGAAAACGGTACCGGCTGTAGGAGGCCGGGGAGAGCGGGCCGGGTGTACCGTGGTGTCGCCGGCCATGGCTCGGGGAACCGAAGCGGAAATGAGGAAACCCAACATGGCGTTCAAACCGGAGCCACACACACTTTCGCGTCATGGGAGGATGTTGCTGCTCGTTGCCCTTGTGGTGACACTGGGCCTCCTTTCAGGGTTGCTTCTTGGTCCAGCGCCAGCGGATGCGGATCACAGCTTCGAAGGCTGGACCTGGGATGACTGTGGCAACCACGGGTGCATCGGATGGAAGGAGTTCGCAGAACTGGGCGATTCGGCGCTCATCGCCCACATGGACAATGGTGGAGCGGGCTGCGGTCAGTCGATCGACTACTCCTGGGCCTATGCCATTGACTACTGGAACAGGGCGGGCACCGTAGCTTCATTCGAGTTCTATGAGAGCGATTGTAGTGGCGAGAACTACCCCAACGTCAGGATTGTTCCGTATACTGTGTATAATGCGGAGGTTGGTTGGTGGGCGATTGTCCTAACTTATGACAGACGTACGTCGAGCGCGCTTTTTGATGCATGTTGGGGATCATCACACCCCTGCGATAACGACGAGAGCCAGAACTATAACGCCCAACATGGTTACGATCTTTCTGAAGTCTACTTCAACACCTACTACAATCCCGGCCCCGGCTGGGAGTGGGTTGCTCGACATGAGCTAGGCCATGTGGTTGGACTCGAAGACCACCACCTGGATCCTTACGGTTGCAACAGCAACTACTATGGACTGATGGATGATGCGGGTTGCGACACGAATCAGCTGACGTCTGCGGAAAAGGACGGCGTCGATGCAATTCATGATCACTAAGGACAGATTCTGGCCTATGCTCACCGGGCTCCTGGTCTTGTCCGCTGGAGCCGGCTTGGTGTGGCGCTCCCTCTCATCGGCGGCCGAGGAGAGCCCCCCAACTCTATCGCAATTGCGTCCCGCAGCGGACATAGCAATTGAGCCGGCGATGCGCTGGAACCATGCGGCGGCCGCTGTTGCAGCGGCGGATGCCATCGGCGTAGTCCGAGTGACAAAGGTGACCCTCGTACTCGATGCGCGTTTGCCCGGGATCGACGAGGCGCTTCCGGTCTTCACTGGCCATGGCGAGGTCGAGGCACGAGTCCTCAGGGTGGCGAAGGGCGAGCGTGGTGCTCTCGACAGGTTTTCGTTTGACGCATTCTTGCGAGGCGGCGAGATCCTGGTGCCGGACCTGATGCCGCCCCTGGTGGACGGTTCCGAGTACTTGGTCTTTGTGAGAGGCGGGCGAGTTGTCTACCCTGGAGGCCTGTACGCGATTCGGGATGATCGTGCCTGGTACATTGGCGCCTGGTCCACCCGGGCGGCCAGTGAGCCACCTCGCGGGGCATGGAGTGGGAGGGAGATTGACGACATCGTGAACGAAATCGACGCCGGCGGGCCAGGAGGATTGGGGCAATGACCGTCGCTCGAGCGACACCGATGCTCCTCCTCATTTCGGCTCTGTTGCTGAACCTGGGAACGGGAGGACTCGTTCGCGGGCAGACCCCTGTGCCGGCACCGCAAGGGGTGCAGGCGTCAGCCGGGGACGTGAAGCGCGAAGGGGTGAGCGTCGAAATAACCTGGAAGCCAGTCGAGGGCGCGACCGGTTACCAGGTCGAGCGGTCCGCAGTTGGCAAACCCCCGCAGTACGACTGGATGCTGGTCGGCGAGGTCGCGGGCGGTGGCCGGCGAAGGGGAGACGACGGCATTCGTCCTGAACATCGAGGAGTTGCTGTGGCGCGTGGGCGAGGCCGGGGAGTTCGAGATACCGGCTGGCGTGGTTCTCGACGGACCGCAGGACCTGCTCCTTGGGGGCGAGCAAGGCAAGTATAGCGATCGCCCATGGGTTGGCCTGGCCGTTCGAGGCAACTGGCACCCCGACAATGGTCAGCCGATGATCACCGATGCGAGCGGCTCCGCTGTCGAATTGGCGCACGTCCAGGTGGGCTACCAGAAGGATGCGAACGGAAACATCCTCGAGGGCAGCACGGCGATCGGCTTCTTCGTGGACGGAGATGTCGGCCTGAGACGGCTGACGATCGTGCTGGGGCCACGATCGGCGATCGACCCGGCGTCGCATTCGGCAACCCTGATCCCCATGCCCGGCCAGGCAGGGGACTGAGAGACGGCTCTCCCCTGCCGATTCGCAAGAC
>QWHO01000131.1 GCA_021404945.1 bacterium CPR1 | reverse complement strand
GCTCGCACTTTGGTCTGGCACATTAGCACAATCTGACAAACGCGCCGGAACTGCGTTCCAGCGCGTTGTAAAGTGCAAGACCAAAGGCCTTGCACTTTAGTTTCCGGCTGCGCTCGTGGCACTCCTGACCCCAGGTCAAGACGAGCGGCGCAACGAGTAGATGCGCCCGTTCGGACCCTCTCCCTCGGGCACCAGCGCCTTCCAGCCGGCCCGGTCGAGTCGGCTGGAGAGGGATTCCAGCAGGCCTCCCACCCGGCGGGTTCCGGTCACGCGCGAAAGCTCGCCTTCGCTCATGGTGCCATGACGGGCCAGACTTTCGAGCACCAGCCGCTCCTGTGCGTTAAGGCGCAGGGGCAGCTCGAGCACCACCGGCTCTCCCAGGGCGGTGGTGGCCTCCACCCGCTCGATGTCGAGGGCACAAAGCTGATCGGCAACCTGGGGCAAGAGCACGACCAGACGGCCATCGGGGCTGAGCGCCAGGGCAGTGCGGTCTTCACAACTCAAAAGGCGGTGGAGCCGGTCGAGCTGTTGCATCAGATAAGGTCGAGGCTGACGCAACCTGGCCACCAGCTCGTCCACAGCCCACTGGCGCTCGGCCAGAAGGTCGAGTAACCCCGCCAGACTGCCCCGAAAAGGTGCGTCCTCGGGCAAGAACCGGGACTGAAATCGAGCCGAGCTCCACAGCCGCAAAGCCCATGGATGCCGCGGCTTTTTCTCGCTGATACGGGCCAGCCCGCGCACGGCAAGTCGCGGAGCCGGGCGAACGATTGCCCGCCTTTGTAACGAGCGGACAAGGCGCTCAAGCATCGCCTTGACCTCGCCAGGAAGAAAGTCCGGGCCGGCCCGCAGGCGGTCGAAGGCAGATCCCTCAGCAGGCAATTCGAGCACCACACAGGCTCCGGTCGGACCTCCCAGCGACTGTCCTGCCACCAGCAAGCGACCCTGCTGATAGGCAAAAAGACCCTCGGGGACGCTCTGTCCCGGACGGGGATCAAGTTGCACCAGACGGGCCACGAACTCGCCCTGAGCCGTTGGGATAGCCCTCCGCCCCAGGCGGTGGACAGCCGCAAAACGCCGCCCGCGCAGCGGATCGTCGGCCACCAGGCGGTGGCCACCCAGAATCAGCTCAAGCCGATCTTCCAGCAGACGATGCAAAACCTGACCCAGATATTGTCCGATCTGACGAACGCGCTCGGAGAAGCGTCGCGGATCGCGCTGGCGACCGGAAATTTCTGGCCAACCCGCCAGATCTTCACACAATACCAGATTGCCCCGAGCCACCTCGAGCCAACGCTCCTGCAGCCGCTGGCGTGACTCGGACGCCAGAGCTTTGAGCTCCAGCCAGGGACCGCCCACCGGGTCAAGTTGCCAGCCCCAGTTGCGCGTGCTGGGCCCGGAGCGCGTCTCGACCAGAACCCGCCCGGTCCAGCTCAGGTCCTCTCCTCCCCACAGGGCCAGGGGCTCATTGCGGGGCAAAGCCGGCCCGTCGTCTTGAACGGTGAGGTAGCTGCGACAGCCTTTCCAGACGAAGCGCAGCCAGACCCGTCGAGCCCCGGCCAGGCAGCGCTGCCAGACCAGGTCAGCCAGGCACGGCTCGACTCCGCATTCAGGACGCTCGATGGGTACGGATTTCTTGACCATGGGAGAACTTCTTTCAATCACACCGCCCGAAAGTCTTTGCGAACAAAATGAAAATAATTCCGCCACTTGCTCGAGCCGAATGCTTGCAGCGTGCCTCATCCCAACTGTAACGGAGCGGCAACAATCCGCACGGTTCGGATCACTAAGATAGCCGGAACACAGATCAAGGGGACAATCACGCCATGCAGGTTCATGCTGCCCATTTCACCACGCTTCCGAGCCGTGCGACCCGCCCATCAGCTCAAGAGGCTCAAACCCGACCGGAGGAGAGCTTTTCCTGGGGCAAGGCCCTGGCGCTGCCGGCTTACACCTACGGCCTGGCCTCCGGAGCCCTGTCGGCCGCCACCGGTTTCGCCCAGCGCTTTCCGGCGGGAGGATTCACCATCAACCCGGGTCAGGGGATCGTGCTCAACCCTGAGTGGACCCGCCACCTGGCTGAGGGCTCGCTGCTTAACGCCGCCCAACCCATCCTGGCCGGTCTGACAACCGTGTTGCTGGGAGCCCGCGGAGTGCTGGAGCTGAACGAAGGTCGTCACCTGGCCGGAACGCTCGACCTGGCGGCGGCGGCCGCCTCGGCCGGCTCGCTGGTCTCACCCGGGATCGGTGGCGCCGCCACGCTGGCCTTCATGGCTGCGCGCAGCCTGATCGAGCTTCATCCGCAGGGTCTTTAGAGCGCGCCGACGCCAGTAATGCGAGCCGGCGCAGGTTCCCAGGATGGCCCCCGGGATAGCCAGAAAATGCAGGGGAGCGGCCAATCCCGTCACGGCCATCAAGCCGAATCCCAGGGCTCCCCCGGCCACAAGGCCCCCGAGCCCGGCCGTGCTCAAGTTCGTGAAGCGGAGTCCAGGCTTCCAGCTCCTGAGATGCTCACAGGTGCGAGCAATCAGCTCGGGGGCCTCCTGACGAAGAGATGCCAGAAGGCTCCAGGCACCCACCAGCGCGCAGGTCAGGTAACGGATGCCAGGCACCTGAGACTGCCAGGCCTGAGCGATCCAGTCGCGAGGCGAGACTTCGGGAGGCGAGCCTACCGGTTCACCCTCCACCGTGACCCAGGCGGTCTTCTGGCGCACCTTGATGGACTCGGCTCCGGCCGCCACCAGGGCCTGGATGCACTTGAATGATACATCTCCGGGTCGGGCAGCAACGAGCGGCTGAGGCGGTCGAGAGCGCCATCGTCGCAGGCCGTGAAGACCCCCTCGGAGTCGAGTCGTCCGGCTTGCTTGATCACATCGAAGATGGCCTGCAGCTCTTGCATCCTGGACGGAGTTCTCCACCTGCTGCAGACTTCTTTCAGCCTGCCAGCCTACCATCAAATCATGCGGATCGATCCCCTGGCCACCCACCCGGCAAGCCTGCCCGCCCGTTCCTCGGGCCCACCTCCCACCGTGCCGCTGGAGGACGCCTTCCGGTCAGTCACGGACGGTGAGGTAGGCTCGACTCGGTATCCGGATAGCTGGAAGGTATCCGGGGCGCGCTGGGCGGTGCCCCTCCACCAACCCGTGGTGGGCCACGATGGAACCATCTACCAGGCCGACGACCGCAAGATCCTGGCCCTGGACCCCGGCTCGGGCCGGGAGAAGTTCACCATCCCTGGAGATGAGGTGGGCGTGCCCGTGCGGTTGGGCGAGCAGCTGGTCTGCTGCGAGCGCCAGGCCATCTTTGCCTTCGATCCGGTCGGCCAGAAGCGCACCTGGACGGTGCCCCTGGAGAGCGGATGGGGAAAAAAAGCGGCCGTCTCGGCCGATGGTCGGGTTTTCGCGGGCGACTCGGGCCGGTTGCTGGCCCTGGACGGGCGCACCGGGCAGGAGCTGTGGAGTCAGCCCATGACAGGCAGCGTGAAGATGCTGGGCTACTCCGACGAGCACCAGGTGGCGGTGGCCTACAATGGAACCTTCGGCGTGGAGAGTGAGAGGAAGCTCTGCGGATTTGACGGCGATGGAAAGCAGCTCTGGTCGACCCGCTATGACGAGGCCATCTGCATGGGCCAGAAGGGTCCCCTGTTCGCCGTTCGGGAGAAGATCTTCAAGCTTTTTGGAAGCTCGCACACGCTGCGGGCCATCGACCCTCGCTCGGGCAGGAAGCTCTGGTCGGAATCTGCCAACGCCAGCACCACGCTCTGGTCCACCCCTGAAGGGCACGTCATCGTGGGGGACGGACGCCAGCTGCGCCTGCGCGATGGTCAGACGGGCGAGATTCGATGGACCTTCCTGCTCAAGAACGAGCCCCAGTGGAATCAGCCCGGAGCCAGCCTGACCCTGCAGAAGGACGAGTACATCGTGACTGATCCCGATGGCAGCATGACGGGCATCGACCCTTCCACCGGCCAGAAACGTTGGGAGGAGCCAAGTCGGGGAGCAACTTACGGTGGCCCGGCCGTGACTCAGGAGGGCGTTCTGGTCCTCAAGACGGACGGGCAGATCAAGGGCTTGCTGCCGGCAGGCATGCTCAAATCCAAACGGGCCGCCTATCGTGTGGAAGAAGATCAGGACTCGGTTCGCCTCGGATCAGTCCAGGTGCGCAAGCGCAGGACCCCTTGATCTGCTCGCGAACTCTGCCTTTCATGATGAAACGCAGCTTGCTCGCCATTGTGTTCCTGGCCCTGCCCCTTCTGGCTCAAAACACGGTGCGGGTCGATTGCTCCGCCAACGCCCAGGGAGACGTGCGCAAACCGGTCATCGTCGAGGTCACCGTCACCAACTCGGGCCCGGAGCCGATTCAGGGCCTGGCGGTGGTGCGCTTCAACCCTAAGGTCTCCAGCGCCGACCGTAGACAGGGCGGAATGCTGGACGTCCAGGAGCTGCGCCAGCCCGCCATGGTCGGTCCGGGCGAGAAGAAAACCCTCAACTTCAGCACACCCTTCGAATCCACCAGCTCGTTCAAGGGACGCAAAGGGTCCTTCCGAGCTTCCAACATCACCCCCACCGGCGAGGTCACGGTCGAGTTCACCGGTCGCTTCGACGCTGCCCCGTAGGGGCCGCCACGCTATCCGGGGAAAAGAATCGGAACCAGATCGGCCAGGCAGTGGATCCGGTGGTCGGGCTCCTCTGACGAAGTCCAGCGGCCATAGCCGTATTCGGCAAACACGGCCACCGCTCCCCACCGACGCCCCATCAGACAGCCCTCTTCCAGGTCCTCGACGTGCACCACTCGGCGCGGAGAGCCGGGAAAACGGGCCACCAGCTCGCCCAGAAAGCCCGGGTCTGGCTTCTTCAAAGCTGAGCGGCAGGGAGACTGGATGTCTGCGAAGGCCTGGCGCAAGCCCAACGAGCGCAGAACCGACTCTTGCAGGGCCAACCCACCTGAGGTGCAGGCCGCCACGGGAATCCCGGCGCGCGTCAGACGGTCGAGCAGCTCGCCGGCACCAGGCATGGGGCGGGCCAGGTCGACCAGGCACTCGAGATAGCGCGGCAGCACGGCCCGGTCATAAACTCGACTGACATCCCGGGTCGGACAACCGAGCTGGATTAGCATCTCTGCCGCGGTCCGGCCGATCAGGCGCTCCACCTCCTCGGGACGGGGCCGTGGTGACCCCAGGCTTTCGATTCCGTGGCTGAAGGCCTCGACATTGGCTTCGCGCGAGTCGATCAGCACTCCATCCAGGTCAAACACGACCAGCTCAGGCCAGGTCATCTTCCAACTCCAGGCGGGCCGTGTCACCCAGGTCTTCGAGCTCGTCTGGCTCCTCCTCGTCCTCGTCGTCGTATTGCCGCGCCCTACCCTCGATCGCCTCGAAGCGAATCCAGACCAGCACCTCCTCGAGCGACTCGTCGGTATACTCGTGGCTGCCCACCAGCTGATAGCCCAGTGACTCGACCACCTCGGGATGGGCGGTGAAATTCTGCTCCAAGCTCTTGCGCACCGTTCCCTCGATGGGTGAGCCCGAGCAGCCCGCCTCGTCCATGGCCCGCAGCAGGGAGCGCAACAGGCTCACCAGATGGGGCCGGGCCGCAGGCAGCAGAGCCAGGTCGTCGACCAGCACGACGTCTTCGATTCGTCCTTCGATCAAGGTGTTGTCCAACCAGGCAAGCAGATAGCCCACCAATCGCTTGTCGTCGTCCTGGATACCCAGGCAGAAGTTGCAGCCCTCCTCCTCGACCCCCTCGAGGTTCTCGGCAATCTCCTCCTCGCTGAGATGGTAACTCTCGGGATAAAGGCGCCGGGCCAGGCTCTCAATCTCGGCAGCGTGGGCTGGAGAAAGGGAAAGAATTCGGCTCATGGGATCTGCTCCGTGGCGTATACTGAGAAGCGTAACCGGATACCACCGGGCTCGATGGTTAAGATGGAATAAGCGTCGCGCCAGCGGCCCAGAGCGGTCGCCTCGGCGCGGAACTCGGCCCCCGAGAGCAAAATCATTCCCTTGAGCAGGGAGTAGACATCGTCCACTTTTTGATGACCTGCCGCCAGCACGCGCCCCTCGGTCCCTTCGATAAAGGTCTGGTAGCTGCTGAGTCGGGAGAGAGGGGAGACCCTCCCCGTCATGGAGTCGAGCGTGGCCAGCATCAGGCGATAAGAGCCTCCGGTCGAGACCATGAGATAGTTGCCCTGGATGGCGTAAGCCACCTGATCGTCTGCAGTATAGAAAACGTCCACGCCTGCGTGAGGCTCGAGACGGACCTTGGAGCCGAGTCTCTCGCGCAGCCGAACCATGATATCCTGGCGGGCCGGGCCGGGCCGCAGTCCGATAATGATGGTGTAGGGCAGCGAGGCCATGTCGAGATCCACCTCATTGGGAGGCTTTTCCCGCTCTCCTGCCTCGGGTGGAGGTGGACCCTCGGGAATCCAACCGGGGGCAGGCGAGGGGGACGGGGAAGGCTGCTCCTGCCCATCCACTCTCTCCAACTCCTCAGGCGGGCCGGTGAGCTCGCGCCATTCGCGCACGATCGCCGCGAACAACACGTCCAACTGCTCATAGCAGATGGCGATCTCACCGGTGCTGTTGGGCAACAGATCCTTCTCTAGAGAGAGGCCCAGCGAGGTCTCGGCGGCGCCCAGCACGTCATTGAAGATCTTCTCCGTGTCAGAGTTGACCGAGGCGGCTCGCTTGACCAGATCGTAGCTCTTCCCCAGGTCGATCACGGAGATGTAGGCGGTGGACCAGGGGGCCTGGCGGAGCAGAGTCAGCTCGGTGGGCCCGGGATCGCTCAAGAGCTGTCCCAATGGGTGCTCGGCCGGGGGCGTCAGGCGGACGAAGAATTCCGAGACGACCTGATCAGCTCGATAGCTGGTCGTTCCCGCCACCGATTGCACCGACTCCAGAGCCTGCTGCAAGACCGGATCGTCCATCTTCAGGCCGGGCCAGTGGCCCAGGATACCGGCCACGTCCACAAAAAAGTAGTTGCGAAATCGCTCCGGCAGGTGACTGAGAGCTTCCTCAAAGCGGGGATTGGAGGTCAAGGACGGGGCCTGGCCCTCCAGACTCTGCAAACCCGGCTCGGCAAGACTGGAGTTATCCGTGAGCACCAGCCAGTGGGGCGAAAGACGGGCGGCCAGAGAAAGCGGGGGCGTGGCCACGTCCCAACCGGAATTGCCCGCTTGCTCGACGCTGATGCCGGGAAAGTTGGCCAGACGCGGTAGCAAGCGAGACAGCGCCAGACGCGCCCGCTCGAAGTCATCGACGCGAAAAGCCAGAATCAGGTTGAGGCGGGGGGTCTCCCCCATAGTCCCATCCAACTCCGGCGTCAGCTCGTTCTCGCTGTTGATGCTCGGTCCGGGGGCTCCCTGGTAGGTGGTCTGGATAGACCAGGCTCCCTCGGCGCCTGGCTCGATACGATAGATGACCCCCGAGGGCTCTTCAGGAAGACCAGCGATGTATTCGGGAACCAGGCTTTCGAGATCGGGAGGGAGCTTGCTCTTCTCGAGCTGATACATCGCCACCCCATTGTGCAGAGTCTGCAGATTGAAAGCGATGGTGCGCTCGGCGCTTTCCGGCGTCTCAGCGAACAGATGGTGCAGGGGAGAGCGATCATCGGTGCGCACGACCGCGAGCACCACTCGACCGTCCATCCAGTCGAGAAAATCTCCTTCCAGCTTGATGCCCAGGGCCTTCTCACTCTCCGCCAGCCCGGCCCGCATCCAGGGCAGGGCTTTGAGGCGACGCAGGAAGCGCACGGCTGAGGTGGACGAATCAAACATGCGCCCGCTGAAAACCAGCTCACTATCGATGGGAGGGTAGCCGTCCTGGGCTCCGGCCGGGAGGAGCAAAACCAGCAGGCAGAGCAACCAGAGAAGCCGACGCATAGAAAGGCGGGGTTTGGGGATGAAGCGAGGGAATCCTGCCAGGAGCGTCAGGTCGTCACCGGTGCGATGGGAGCCAGCAACATTCCCTTCACAACGTACACAACTTGTTCACCAGGCCGGGCTGACGAAGGTCTCGGTGAGGACTACAATCAAGGCACCACTCGACGAGGAGCTCTTTTATGGATCCCTTCAGCACTGCCGGAATTCCCAGTCTCGGCCAGGTTTTTTCTCCCCTGGCCGGGGCCAACCTGGGGAGTTACCCGTTCGGATTCTCTCCGGAGAGCTCGATGGCGGCCATGCGGGCTGGAGGACTCTGCTCGCCCCAGGGAATGGCTGAGCAGATGCTGATGGGGCAAATCCAGATGAACAATACCCTGATTCAGATGCTGACCATGCTCTTGCAGCTCATGGGCGGTAAGAACGGTGCCCTGGGAATGGGCGGCGCTCCGGGGACGGGTGGTGCTCCGGGGACGGGTGGTGCCCCCGGGATGGAGGGAGGCGGGGGCAATCCGGTGGGCGGAGCTGGAAACGGTGCGGGAATGACTGCCGCCCCGGCCGATCCCAGCGCGCAGATCCCCAATTATGGGGCGAATCCCTCCAAACAGCAGCTCAACGAGATGATCGAGGCGGCGGCCAAGAAATACGGAATCCCCCCGGACATCCTCAAAGCCATTTTCTACAAAGAATCCAACTGGAATCCCAGTGCAGTGGGCGATGGCGGCAAGAGCTTTGGCATCGGCCAGGTCTACACCACCGCCCACCCCGACTACGACGTCAACCGCGGCAAACAGGACGTATCTTACCAGATCGACTACAGCGCAAAGCTTCTTTCCGGCCTCTACAAGCAGACAGGCGATTGGCGCACCGCCGTTCGCCGTTACAACGGCTCTGGCCCGATGGCCGAGCGCTATGCCGACGACGTGATGAACAACCTGGTCCCCGGCAAACCCTGGGCAAAGTTCGGCGTCTGATCCCCTCCGGGCCCCATCCGGACAGGAACTAGCCCTTAGAAAGGGAAGCTTAGTTTGCCGTTTTATTCAGCCCGGAGGTAGAAACACTGACCGACCAGTTCGAGTTGTCCAGCGATTACCTGCACCAGACTCTAGAAGACCAGACTGATTTTGAGTCCAGTCCGATCGACGCCGCCAACCCCGGGTTCGCGAGCCTGCTCCCTGCTCTCAAACAGGTCCGCCAGGGTCTGGTCGGACCAGAAATCCTCGAGGGCTACTATTCCGGCCTGAGCCATCACCTCGAGGACGTCCGCTCCAAGATGGAGCAGATTTCCATTCCGGAAGGCTTCGAGGCCCAGGCCGAGCAAGCTTTCGCAGCCACTTACGTGATTCTCGAGCAGATGCAGGGAACGCTCGATTGCCTGCACGAGTATCTGGCCAGCGGCGACGAGCAACTGCTCGATGAAGCCATCTCTGTCCTCTGCGGCGTCCACCAGCAGATGCGAGACGCCGTCAGCCAACTGGGCTGATCTCTCGAACACAGCCGACCGACTTTTCGCCAAATTGTTCACACAATTTTAACATCGGCAACATCTCGTTCACAAACGTCCCGGAGCGCTTGCCCGGGGCGTTTGTTACACTGCTGACAGGGGTGCAACCTCCCCGACCGGGTCGTCATGACCAGGGGCGGGCCCGGTAGCGGAAGAACCTATCAGGATGCGATCCGAACAGGAGGAAGACTTGTCCCATCGCCAGGAGACCCATACTTCGGGAGTCGGCCCGTGGCAGCGGGTTTCTCTGGCATTCTCCCTGGATCAATACCCGGGTCCCTGGTCGGAGGATCAGTTTGAGCAGGCCCAGCGTCTGGTGCGAGATGTGCACCGTAACGTCTGGGATGCCGCCTGCCAGGCGGTGGGCCGCCGGGCGCACGGAGAGGTGGCCGCAGCCCAGTTGCTTGGCGAGCTTTTGACCTCGCCGGTGATGGAGATGCGTCTGCGCGGGCTGGTGGCGCTGGGTGCGCTGGCCCCCAATCGACCGGAAGAGGTTCTCTCCTTTCTTGAGCAGCGGCTGGAGGAAGCGGCCTGGCATCCCGACCCGGTGCTGCTCGAGGGCATCCTGGCACTGTTGCCTCAAGTGCCCGAGGGGCGGGGCATCGAGTTGATGGCTGCGGCGCTCGAGGATGACCGCGACGCCGTGCGCGCAGCCGCAGCGGGCGCGCTGATTCACTTCCAGAGCTGGCCCTGGGCCAGTCTGGTGCGTCTGGTCACCGATCCCTCCATCATTGTGCGGGCATCCCTGGTGCATGTGCTGGCCCGATTCGTTCCTCAGGACGAAGCCGTGCAGGCCCTGGCTCTGCTGGCTGCGGCTCCCGAAGCCCCCCTGCGCGAGCTGGTTGCCCGCGAGTTGCCCCGCAACCGACCCGAGGTGCAGTTCCTGCTCGGGAGCCTGGCGGCTGACTCCGAGCCCCGGGTGCGCGAGGCAGCGCTGACTGACAATCCGGCTGGCGAGCCCCTGCCTCGCCCGGAGCCAGTCCTGGGCGACCTTCTGCTTGAGCCCCACCCGGGACTGGTGGCAGCCACCGCCCTGGAAGCAAAACTTGATGCAAACCCTGACCAGGCATTGGAAACTTTGCGCCCGCTGCTGGCCAAGCCGGGAATGCTGGCAACCCTTGCGCTGCTGGGCGAGATGGCCCGTAACATCAGTAATCGTTTGCTCTGTCGGGCGCTGCACGGCCTCTTTTCGAGCCGCACGGAAGAGCCAGCCCGCAGGCTGCTGCGCATGCTCGGCATTCTGACCGAGGAGACCGGTGACGGCCCGGGCGGGCAGCTCAAGCGGCTGGTCTGGCTTGCCATCCAGGCCTTCGATGCCGACTCGCTCGACAAGATCATCTTGTGGGGACGGCGGATTGAGCGCGGCGAAGCCGACGGGCTCAACGCCAGTGCTTACCGCCTGCTGGCCCAACTCGGTCGGGTCGCCCGTAATCTGGACGAGGGCTTCGGGATGGTGGCGCTGGCCCAGGCAAGCTCCGATCTGCAGTCTCTGTCCACCGAACTGGCCAATTTGACCGACCCCGAGCGTGAGATCCTCCAGATCGTGCTGGATCGTTGGCGCGAATTCTTCTCTGAGGGCATGCACGAGCTGCTGGTAGGGGCGACCACATGGTAGACAAAGTCTCCAGCAGCAAGAAGAGCACCACCAGCTCGAAGCCCAAGCCCAAGCCGCCGGCTCCCAAGCCTGCCTCCTCCAGCTCGCCCTCCAAGAGCTCGTCCCCCAGCTCGAGCTCCTCTTCAAGCTCGGGTGCGAGCCCGTCCAGTGCATCCAAGTCGGCCACCCAGGCCCGCTCCACGACCTCCACCACCGACGCCCGGTCAACCACGGCGGCGCGCGAGAGCGATTCCAGCGCTCCCCCGCGACGTCTCAACGATAGCTTCGAGCAGAGCGCGGAGCTGCGCGAGGAGGACGCGTCCAAGAAGGCCCGGGGCCTGGATGCTTTCAGCAGGCGTCTCACCGAAAATTACGGCGAGCCGGGCAGTCTCACCAGCCAGAGCAAGCTCAAGGGCAGCGAGCTCGACAAGGTCGAGAGCTGGCAAGACGCCCTGACCACTCCCGACCGCAACTGGTACCAGAACTACCTCAACGGCATCGAGCCCCAGGACCGCGACCAGGCCTTGCGCGCCTTCACAAAGATCAATGACGGCGGAGTGAGCGACCCTCAGGAGCGCTCACGGCTCCGCCGCTCAGCCCTGGACGAGGCGATGCAGCTCGACGACAGCCAGGCCCGCCATCTGCAGGGCATCGACCTGAGCGACAGGGGCGGCAACGGCTACGACGCGATGAAGAATCGCCTGTCGTTGGACACTTCAATACTGGACAAGCCGCGCAGCGAGCGCAACCAGGCCGTTTCCAACCAGATGGACAAGCTGCGCGCTGACCACGCCCAGGCGGCCAACACGGAGGGCCGTCAGGGACGCGAGCTGGCCCACGGGATGAACCTCGGAGCCGGCTACCGGGACGCCCTCTCCAAGCCCGAGGCCCACAAAGAGCTGCTCAACGATCTCTACCGGCAGCGCGGCTACCAACCCGATGAGGCCAAAGAGCGGGCGGACGGCTCCCTGAAAAACCGGGAAGCCTTCCACAACAACTTCCGCGACGGCTACCTGAAGGCCAGCCCTGAGGATCAAGAGCGAATGAAGGCGCTCAATCCGCAGATGGCCGACCTGATGACTCGCTATCAGCCCAAAAACGAGGACTTCATGAAGAACCTCGATCTGGGCAAAGTGGAGAAGCAGCAAGGGCTCAAACCTGGGCAGCTCAAACGTTTCCATGGCTTCGAGGAGGACCCTGGCAAGGCGGACAAGCTGCAGAACTGGCTGCACAAGCAGGCCGGCCTGGAGCCCCCGGGCACAGCCAACAAGACTGAGGAAGTTCGGCCCGGGCTGGTCGAGCCTCGTCAGGCCACCGATAGGGGAGCGCACGCTCGCAGGACCGAGCCTGGGCAGGGCACCCGGCCGGAGCAGGGGAACGGCACTCCAAGCACGCAGCCCGCTCCGGGAACGCAGCAGGGTGGAGGCACCACGCAGCCCGCTCCAGGAACGCAGCAGGGCGGGGGCACCACCCAGCCCGCTCCGGGTACGCCGCAGGGCGGGGGCACCACCCAGCCCGCTCCAGGAACGCGGCAGGGTGGCGGCACCACCCAGCCCGCTCCAGGAATCCGGCAGGGCGGGGGCACCACGCAGCCCGATCCAGGAACGCAGCAGGGCGGGGGCACCACCCAGCCTGCTCCGGGAACGCAGCAGGGCGGGGGCACCACCGAGCCTGCTCCGGGAACGCAGCAGGGCGGGGGCACCACCCAGCCCGCTCCAGGAACGCAGCAGGGTGGCGGCACCACCCACCCCGCTCCAGGAACGCAGACCACCCGGCAGGCACCCGCCGAAGAAGGGGTCGTTCGTGACAACCTGGTCCGCGAGTCGATGGGCCAGTTCGCCCCCCGCACTCTCTCGCCAGGGTTGGCTTCAGGCGAAGGGCAAACTCGCTCTGAAGCTCTGACGGCGAATCGAACCATAACCGCAACACGCAGCAAGACCGGATCCGCCGGCGTCACTAATCCGGATTCAGCCAGTCTGTCCAATACCACTCGGAGTCGCCAGGCTGCTGCCGGGCCACGTCCGACTGCCAATGGTGGATCGCGCCCGACCAGCGTCGGGAGCGAGCCCAACCCGGCGGCCAGACCGGGTGAAATCGACATGAAGCCTTACATCGGCAACACGGCCGTCGATCCGGCTCCAACTCCGGCCAGCGCGGGCCTGGGGACGCCAGCCGGGCTCGAGCATCCATTCCGACCTCAGCAACTCTGGGAAGCGAGCCCCGAGCGGCTCTCCCGAGCAGTTACAGAAGGGCCCGATCAACCCCGACCAGGGCTCACCGGAGCAAGACAAGAATCCCCTCAGCCCCAGAAACCAGCCAGCCTCGAGGGTGTGGCTCAAGCGCCCCAGACTCCCGCAGCGCGACCGGCTGCTTCTCAACGGGGGGTCGAAGCACCGACCAGGACAGCTTCAGGCGATGCCCGCGCCACCGAGCGAGACGAGAACCTCCGCGAGCAATCAGCAGCCGCGCAGGCCCAGCGCCTGACGGCAGCACCCGCGAGAGCCCCCGAGGCCGAGAGGATATCGGGGGTCACCGAGTCGCCAGGCAAGGTCGCCGGGAAGACGGGTGCAACTCAGAAGCTCGATGTTGCCAGGGCTGACGCGCCCAAGAAGGCCGACGAGGCCAGGAAGGGCGATGGGGCACGCAGGGCTGACGCGCCCAAGAACGCTGACGAGGCCAGGAAGGCCGACCAGCCCA
>QWHO01000661.1 GCA_021404945.1 bacterium CPR1 | reverse complement strand
CACGTGCGCTCGGATCTCACCCGGGCCGACCTGATCATCCTCGAGGGCGATGGCAGCGAGAAGAAGCGTTTCGCCATCAAGGACGGCTGCATGGAAGATCTGCAGGCAACCCCCGATGGCAAGTTCTTGCTGGGCACCATCGACCGCTGGCACCGCAAGACCACCTCCACCGATCTGGTGCGTTTCGACCTGGAGGAGGATGGTCTGGGCACCCGTCTGGGCCAGCTGCTCGGCAACGAGCACGGGCAGACCGTGGTGCACTCGGTGCCCGAGAAGGAAGGCCTGGTGGCCGGGGTGCTGCCAACCGGCGACCTGGTCGTGGTGGAGTCTCGGGGCGCCTTCTTGAACGGCCGGCCGGTGGGCGATCAGGCCGCCCTGGAGGCCCGCCTGGGTCGGGGAGCCAGGTTGCATACGGGCGACAATCTGTTGAGCCCCAACTCGAGCGATCTGGATGTGGCCTTCCGCAATCTGATCCGCATCCGCCCTCAGGCCGGGCTGGATCGGTTCTACCGCGGCCAGGGAGGCGTGCCGGGCAGCACGCTCGAGTTCCCGGGCGCCCCGGTCGAGCGTCTGCCGGGCCCCGTCCTCTCGCGCCAGATCCAGGCGGCCGTGGTTAAGAGCCTGCTGAGCACGAGCGAGGACCATTCGCTCCAGGAAGGAGTCGTGCCCTTTCCCGGTCCGGGCGGCGCGCTCTTGCGCACCTCGGCCCACGAGCTGACGGTCGAGCTGCCCACCGACGACGGCAAGTTCCGCAGTTACTCGCTGGTATGTGAGTGGGAGGACTTCGGCGGGGGGACCCACTGGGAGGAGAGCTGGACCCACGCCCAGCCGGTGCAGGTGGGTGAGCGCTATTACCTGTGCGCCGCCAACGATCGCAAGCAGGTCTTCTTCTTTGACCTGAACGAGCGCGAGGCGCTGGTTCAGGTCAATCTGGACTCGGCCATCAAGAACATGGCTCTCTCGGACGGACGTCTCGTGGTGGGAGCAGAAGACGGCACCCACCTGGTGCTCGAGCCCCCTCGCCGGGAAGGCGACCGGGTTTACGAGGGCGAGGGGGCCGTCGACCCGGGGGCCGGAAATCGGGTCATCGAGACGGTCGAGCGGGTGCAGGTCGGGGGCGTCACCGTGCGCAAGCGTCAGGGCGCCCGCTGAGCTCAGCCCGCGGGGTTGCGCCGTTTCAGCCGCACGCCACCGAAGGTCACACCGCCGGCCTCCTCGCGCACGCCCGAAACAGGCCGCTCCAGGGCCTCCATGGCCCGCTCCAGTGAGCCAGTCAGTTTGGATTGAGCCAGCAGCCGCCCGGCCAGATCGGCATAGTCTTGCGGGGGCTGGGAGTGAACCCAGCTCAGGGCTTCCTGCAAGCCCTTCTCGGCCAGACCGCCCTCTGTCAGGGTCAGCAGAGTCTTCAACGCCCGGGGAACGGGCTCGGGGGCTTGCCGGACCAGACCCAGCTCTGCCTGGGCCTGTTCCCGGGGGCATTCTGCCTCCAGCCGGGTGGTCAGCGCTTGCTGGTAGGCCTGATAGTGCTCGCGGGGCCGTCCGGAGAGCCACTGGAAGGCGGCCCGCAAGACCCCAGTTTCCAGGCTTATGGGCAGAGCATCGTGCAGGTCCGCCAGGCGCCGGCCGGCCGCAGCCACCGTTTCGCCGGGGTAGCGCGATCCGGCGGCCGTCGTCAGGGTTCCCACCTCGCCCCCCACCCGACCCAGGCCGACCCTGGTGGGAAGCCCCTCCAACTCAGCAGCCAGTGCCTCGTGCTGGGGGAACGCCTGCTCCAGCACTTTGAAAAGGCCGGCGCGCGCGTCCTCCGGGCGCCCGCGGGCCGCCTTTGCCAGGCAGACGACCAGGCTGAGGCGGTCTTCGAGGCTCTGGCCGGGGGGACGGTCTGCCCGCTCCAGCAGCTTGAAGTCCGCCAGCAGGACTCTGGCTGAGCGGTACTCGCCCGTAGCGGCCAGCCGGCGCAGCGCCTGGCGCAGATCATCGCGTCTCAGGTTGCGATCGAACTCACCAAGCTCCAGGGCCGACTTGCTGGATAAGCCCAAATCAAAGTAGCGCTGCCAATCGTTGCGCTTCTGGGGCTCGTCCAGCCCGGATTGTTGGAAGGTGCTCATCGGAAGCCCGTCGTCCTGGGTGTGCCATCCTTCCAGGAAGGAGCGATACAGCTTGCCAAGCTCGTCGGGCGGCGAATGCTTGGACTGCATGGAGAGGATGTCCCGCGCGTTGCTCACCGCCCGCTCGGCCTTGTCGCGGGACCTGTCCTCTCGCAGGAAGTCCTTCACCAGGCCAGCGCGCTGACGGCGCTCGCCCTCGGGAGCTTCGAGCAGGAATTTGAGGATGGCCCGGTCACCAGCGTAGCCGTTTCCGCTGACCTCGAAGAGCCAGGGCATTTGCCCGGGCGAGAGCCCGAGCTCGCGGCTGAGCTCCAACCCGTGGTGGGCCGACTTGATCGGATCCTCGCCGCCGGCCTGGAGGTATCTCTCCACCAGGGCCAGGCCTTCCGGGGTCTCAAGTGCCTTGAGAGCCAGGTTGGCTCCGGCAGCCGGCTCACAAGCGTGCTGGAAGCAACTTT
>QWHO01000130.1 GCA_021404945.1 bacterium CPR1 | reverse complement strand
GGGTTTCTTCGCACCGTACCGAGGTTGTCGACGACATCAGCAAAGAGCTGATCCTGGCTAACCCAGCCGTAGGTGTGGAGCAGATAGTGCGCGTAGTAGTCGGTCACGCCCTCGAGCCACCACAAAGCCCCCGTTTCGGGAAGTTGTGTGTAGTCGAACGGTCCAAGCGGCTTCGATCGGATACGCTTGACGTTCCAGAGGTGGAAGAACTCGTGGGAGATAACACTGACCGCACGCGTTCCCAGGCCGCTGGCGAGGGTGGCCAGGCGCTTGGCTACCGCCGGCAAGCCGAGCTCATCCAGGCTGGGCATCTCTCCTCGCAGGGCCCGCAGGGCGGCGCTCACGTTACCGCGCTCAAAGAATGCGTTGATGCGGAAGCGAATTCCGGACAGCGAGAAGGGATAATCGATCTGGCGGGATTCGACCATCCGGCTTCGCTGGTTCTGGGTCATGCTGGAGTAGACCAGGCGTCGGCAGTCGACCTCGTTGAGAACCCTTTCTCCGACGGGGATGAGCTCGCCGTCAAGGCGCACCATGGGAGGCATACCCACCTTGAGGTGCAGGTCGGTGGCGTTGTGCTTGATCATGACCTGGAGCAGGTCCCCCACCTCAAAGCCCAGGTCTTCTGTGCCACCGGCCTCGGTGGGGTCATAGACGTCTTCGCCGCCGCCACCGACTCGGGCATGGGCGCCTCGGGCCTTCTGGTCCAGCTCCTCCACCAGGCGGATGGCCAGGTTGACGGTCTGCATCTGCTTCTCGGCCACCGAGGCGGCCTGGCCGACCCGTTCGGAGATAGCGTTGTAGCGATTCTCCAGGCTGCCGATCGCGTCCAGGGCTGCGCGGGCTCGCTGGGCCAGCCCGTCTGCATCGCCCACGCTCGATTGCAGGTCACTCATGGCCCGACGCACCTCGTCCAGGCTGCGGCCCGTGTGCTCGCGCTCTTGCTCCAGGGCACGACGCATCTCGGAGACGACCGCCTCGGATGGCCCTGCCTCAACCAGGGTGCGCAGGTCGGTGATGGCCACCTCTAGCTCACTCGTCAGGGATTGCAGGCGCTGGTCGACATCGGTCAGCCGGGCCATCTGCCCCAGCTCCTGGCCCAGCCGCTCCGTCAGTTCTTCAAACTCCTGGGCCACGGCCGCGTGCATCTCGTCGAAGCGCCCGCCCAGCTCGGCTCGCGCGCCCTCCAGGCGCGACTCCATCCCGCTGACCGACCGGGCCATCAGCTCGTTGATCTCGGGTGCCACGCGGCCCGAGGAAAGCTCGTCGCGCATAGCTCCGGCATGGGCCATCAGCTCACTCAGACGGCCGTCATAGGCGCTAAAACGCGAGTCAAGCTCTTCGCCCACCCGAGTCATCAGCTGCTCCAGGGCCAGGGCTGCTTCGGCTCGCAGCTCCTCGACCTTCAGGTGAGCTGACTCGACCTGCGCCCCCACCTGCCCCAGGAACTCGCCCGACTCGAGGCGGACAGCCAGCTGGCCCAGCTGCTGGGAAACGTGGGCCTGGGTCTGAGAAAGAGCAGCCATCTGACGCTCGAGCTTCTCGACGTCTTCGACCAGCTCATCGTCTTCCGGGGTCTCCAGGGACAGGTCTTTCAGCTCGCGGTGAAACTGCTCCATGCGGGCCCGCATGCCCTGGGTATCCTTGGACTGGACCTCGGCCAGCAGCTCCACCTCGCGGACGCGTGCTTCCAGGCTGGAGAGCACGTTATCCAGCTCGTCGTCCTCGTCGGATCCGAGCTCATCGCCACCGTCGAGGAGGTTCTCCTGGCTTTCCCCGATCCTCGTGCGTCTGCGCCGTCTGGCCAAATGCGTGACACTCCTTGTCGGCCCCTTCGTCAGTCCGCTGCCCGCGCAAAAACATCCCAGGGCTTGATTTGGCGCGCTCTTCGGCGCGTCATAAACGGGTTCCTACTCCTTTCAGGGTAAGCGACCTACCCGGGCCTCCACCCGATCCAGCGGCTCGCCGCTGCGAATGAGGTCGCGAGCGGTGGTCAGGTCCTCAGCCAGCACCCGATCGTGCTCGAGCGCGGGAATGCGCTCGCGCAGACAGCTTAAAGCGGCTTCGGTGCCCGGTCCAAAGGTGAGAGGTCGGTGGAACTCCAGCGCCTGGGCGGCGCAGATCCACTCACAGGCCAGGATCTGCTCGAGATTGTCCACCAGACGCTCCAGAGCGAAGGCCGCAGTGGGCCCCATGCTGTTATGGTCCTCCTGGCCCGCCGAAGTGGGGATCGAGTCAAGGCTGGCCGGGTGGCCCAGGACTTTGTTCTCGTTGGCCAGGGCAGCGGCCGCGTACTGCACCAACATCAGCCCCGAATGCAAGCCGCCCTGACGGGTCAAAAAGGGCGGCAAGCCGCTGGTGTCCGGGTTGAGAAGCCGTTCCGAGCGCCGTTCGGAGATGGTTCCCAGGTAGGCCAGTGCTACTTTGGCGCAGTCCAGGGCCAGGGCCACTGGAGCGCCGTGGAAGTTGCCGCCGCTCAGCACCTGGCCGCTCTCCGGGAAAACCAGCGGGTTGTCAGTGGCCGAGTTGATCTCGCGCTCGAGAATACCCACTGCAAAGGCGTGCCCGTCGCGGGCCGCTCCATGAACCTGAGGCATGCAACGCAAGGAGTAAGCATCCTGGACCCGAGTGCAATCCTTGTGCGAGGCCACCAGGGCCGAGTCGGCCAGCAGCAGGCGCAGGGTTTGAGCCGACTGGCTCTGTCCCGGGTGGGGCCGAACCTGATGGATGTCCGGCGAGAAGGCGGTGTCGGTGCCCATCAGCGCCTCCAGGCTCATGCCGCCCAGAATGTCGGCGATGCGCAGCAGCCTTCCGGCCCGGGCCAACGCCAGACCGCCCACCGCGGTCATCATCTGGGTTCCGTTGATCAGCGCCAGGCCTTCTTTAGCCTCCAGGCAGACCGGTTCCAGACCGGCCGCGCCCAGGCCATCGGCGGCGGGCAGGCGACGTCCCTGATATCGGCACCAGCCTTCTCCCATCAAGCCCAGGGCGATGTGAGACAGGGGTGCCAGGTCGCCCGAGGAGCCCACCGACCCGCGCGAGGGCACCTCGGGAGTCAGTCCGGCCGCCAGCCAGTCGAGCAGTCGCTCCAGCACGACCAACCGCACGCCGCTGTAGCCCCGGGCAAGCGCGTTGACACGCAGGCCGATCATCACCCGCACCACCGCCTCGGGCAAGGGCTCTCCCACCCCCGCGCTGTGGCTGCGCACCAGATTGCGCTGCAGTTGTTGGATGTCGGAGCGGTCGATCCGCTGGCTCACCATGCGGCCAAAACCTGTATTCAGGCCATAGACGACCTCGCCCCGGGCCACCAGGTCGTCCACCACGGCGCGCGAGGCGCGCACCCGCTCGCCCACCTCGGGAGCGAGGCGGACCGCGACTTGCGACCGGGACATGGCTTCCAGGTCGGTCAGGGTGAGCGAGCGTCCGTCCAGGACGACCTGGCGAGAGCGGGTTTCGGTGGTCATAGAGGGCGTCAGAGCTTCTTGATCATTTGTTTGCGCTCCTCCAGGTAACCAAGCTCCTCGTAGAAGCGCACGGCCCGCTGGTTGGCGCTGGTGACCCCAAGACCGATGCGGCTGAGTCCGCGCTCGGCCACGAAATGCTCTGCTGCGGCCACCAGTGTGCGCCCCACCCCTTTGCCCCAGCAGTCGTGGCGCACGGAGACGTCGAAGATCCACCCCTGGGCCTCTCCTGTGCTGGAGTCGATCTGGCCGGCCAGCACCACGATGTGCCCTAGCAGGGAGCCGTCCGGGGCTTCGGCGACCAGCACCCGGGCCCGGTCGAGCTGGAGAGCGTCCTGCAGGGTGCGCAGGTCCTCGCGGCGGTAGACGCGCACCATTTCGGGCGTGGAGTCGCGATAGGGGGAAAGGGAGTGGACCACCATCTGCACCGCCAGCTCGACGATGGCCGGTAGATCGTCGGCGCTGGCTGGACGGAGCCGAAAGGCGATCTCAGGCCGGGGAGCCGGGGACATCTCGAGTCAGCACAACAATCAGCTCGGCCCCGCACTCCGGGCAAGCGCAGCCTTCATGCACGGCAACCTGGCAGAGTAGACAGAAGATCGAGGCTTCGACCAACCAAGTCACGGGTCACACCTCCCGGGCGATGAAATTGGATCGACCGCTCCTGTCGTCGCTAAATCAGGGTTTGCGCTGCCGTGGTCAGGCTCCTCCCAGATGACCTCCCAGACTCGTCCCAGTTCCCGGGCCAGCTTTTCGGGTCGGAGATCGACAAGTCCCAGCGCCTGAAGATCGATGACCTGCTGGCCGTCGCCCCACAGTCGCCGCAAGTTTTCCCGGTCCAGTCGGCGAGGCAGGGAGCCATGCTGGAGCAGTGCGTTCCCCCGCCGCACCTGGGCGCTGCCGGCCAGCTTGCAGCCTCGCGCCGAGAGCTCTCCCAGGCGGGTGACGGCCATGCAGGAGGGATTGTCACGCCCGGGCGGGATGTGGTCGGCTCCACAGGTTTCCACCTCGCTTGCTCCCAGCGCTCGCAGGGCCGCCGCCAGCCCGCGGGTCACTCCGCAGAAGGCCTCCCGCACCGAGAGCCGGCCGCTTTCGGGCAGGACCAGGGCGTAGGTGATCTCGTCGGCGTGCCAGAGGGCGCGCCCGCCCGAGGGGCGGCGCACGCAGGGCCAGCCAGGAAAGGCGTCCTTCTGGAAGCAACCCAGCGACAGGGTGGGCTCTTGCCAGGAATAGAGGCGGAGCACTGGCACCGGGCTGGTCAGCAGGGCTTCATCGCGCTCCATGTTGGTCCGGGCTGGTAGGGGTGGGTCCAGCACCAGCCCCCAGCGCTCGGGCCGGGTGGCCAGGTAGTCGGCGAAGGTCAATCGCGCGACTTGGCCAGGAAGACGCGGGTGCCCTGACCGGGCCGGGAATCGATCTCGACCCGGTCCATCAGGTTCTTCATCAAGAAGATCCCTCGTCCGCGCTCGGAGAAAAGGTCCGGGACTTCCTCGCCCCGACCGGCGGGCTCGAAGCCGACCCCAAAATCCTGCACCTCCACCGAGATCTCGGTGGGAGCGAAGCGATAGATCACGTCGATGCCCCGCTCTGATCCCCCGTGCTCAATGGCGTTGTCGCAAACCTCGCCCACGGCCGTCACGATGTCATAGATCTCTTCGTCGATGAACCCGCTGCGGCGAGCGATGGCCTCGGCCTGCAGCCGCACGGTGGCGGCGAACTCGTTCTCACAGGGAATCTTGAGGCGGATCTCGGAGGCAGAGCGCACCACCTCCTCCCACTTGAGGAGGGCCTTCTCCTGGCTTTCGATTACATCCCGGGCACTCTTAACGTAGGCCGAGGAGACCTCCACAAAAAACTGGTCCATCAGGCCGTTGAGACGACGCTCGAGTCGGAAGAGGTCCTCCGAGACCACCGGGCGAGGGAGCTTCTGGGCCAGCGTGCGCCAGGTCTCCTCATTGAGAAAGTAGAGACCAGACATCAAGTCGGTGAAGTCGATCTGCATCTTGACCCGGCGGGCCGCGATGCCTTCTTCGAAGCTGACCAGCTCGTTATGCCAGCGGCCCGCTTCGTCGGAGGTAGAGGCGGTGCTGATCTGGCGTAGATGTCCGATCATGAAGCTGACCAGTCGCTCGACCGTGCGCCGCGACTCCTCGCGGGCCATCACGTCAGGCTTGTAGGAAGGAAGCTCGGCAAAGCATCGGTCGGAAACCCGTTCGGCCAGGCTCTGCAGGTTCTCCTCGAGAACGGCGGCAGCCTGGCTGAAGATGGTCCCCGTGTCGACCTCGCTACTTACGGTGCTTCCCCCTCCCAGCGCAGAATCGGCTTGCGGGCAGCCCGGGCTTCATCGGCCCGGCCTACCGGCGTAGTGTGGGGCGCGGTGGTGACCAGGGCCACATCTTCCTGAGCGATCTTGAGCAGTGCCTCGGCAAAGGAGTCGAGGGTTTCCAGGGTCTCGGTTTCGGTGGGCTCGATCATCAAAGCCTCTTCCACGCACAGCGGGAAGTAGACCGTGGGAGCGTGGAAGCCATAGTCAAGAAGGCGCTTGGCCACGTCCATGGCCCGCACGCCCTTCTTCTCTTTCATGGTTCTGGCCGAGAGCACGAACTCGTGCATGCAGAGCCGGTCGTAGGGCATGTCGAAGGCGTCCTTGACGCGCGCGCGCAGGTAGTTGGCGGCCATGACCGCCCCCTCGGCCACCTCCCGCAGCCCCTCGGGGCCATGATGGCGGATGTAGGTGTAGGCCCGCACCAGCACCAGGAAATTGCCCCAGAACATGCGCACCCGGCCGATGCTCTTGGAGGGGGTCTCGAAGGTGAAGCCTTCGCCCTGTCGCGCTGAGCGCGGCCCGGGTAGATAGTCCACCAGGGCTCCGCGCGCGCCCACCGGACCGGCCCCCGGGCCGCCGCCCCCGTGAGGGGTGCTCATGGTCTTGTGCAGGTTGAGGTGCACCAGGTCAAAGCCCATGTCGCCCGGCCGGGCTACCCCCAGCAGCGCGTTCATATTGGCACCGTCATAATAGAGCAGGCCGCCGGCCTCGTGCACCAGCCTGGCCACCTCCACGATATGCTGCTCAAAGAGGCCCAGGGTGCTGGGATTTGTCAGCATCAGGCAGGCTACCTCGTTGTTGAGGTGCTGCTTGAGCTGCTCGAGGTCCACGTCGCCTGCCGCATTGGTGGGGATGGTGATGACTTCGAAGCCTGCCAGGGCTGCGCTGGCCGGGTTGGTGCCGTGAGAAGAGTCGGGCACCACCACCCGGGTGCGCTTCTCCCCGCGGTCGCGGAAATAGGCCGCGGCCATGAAGAGGGCTGTCAACTCACCGTGGGCTCCGGCGGCCGGCTGCAAAGTGAAGCCGTCCATGCCGGTGATCTCCTGAAGGTCGTTTTGCAGGTTGTGCATCAGCTCCAGGGCGCCCTGCGCTGCTTCCATCGGTTGCATGGGGTGGAGGCGAGCAAAGCCGGGCATCCGGGCGGTGACCTCGTTCACGCGCGGGTTGTACTTCATCGTGCAGGAGCCGAGCGGATAGAAGTTGGTGTCGATGGAGAAGTTCAGCTGCGACAAGCGCATGAAGTGGCGTAGCACCTGCAGCTCGCCCAGCTCGGGCAGGGCCGGAGGGGTTTCGCGCACCAGCTCCGCGCCCAGCACGGCCACCGGGTCGACCAGGGCCACGCCGCCCGAAGGGGGGTGACAACCGCGCCGACCGGGCGAGCTTTTTTCGAACAAAGTGGCTTCGAGTCTATCCACGGGCGGCCTCCAGGGTGCGGCCCAGCGCGGCCAGATCGCAGAGCAGGTTGTCAAGCTCGGCGGCTCCGTTGACCTCGGTGAAGCAGAACAGCATGCCGTTCTCGATCTCAGGGAACTCGCACACCAGCGGGTAGCCTCCGAGAATGCCCCTCTCGGCCAGCTTGCGATTGAGCTCGACCGGGCTCACCGGGCAAGCCACCGCCACCTCGTGGAAGCTGGGAGAGCTGAACAGCACCCTGTAGCCAGGGATCTCGGCCACCCGCTTCTTGAAGCTCTCGGCCAGGCTCAGGCAGGTCAGGGCTGCCTCGCGCAGGCCCTGGGGACCCACCAGGGCCAGGTAGCAGGTCACTGCCAGGGCGCACAGCCCCTGATTGGTGCAGATGTTGGAAGCGGCCTTCTCGCGCCGGATGTGCTGCTCGCGGGCCTGTAGGGTGAGGCAGAAGGTGCGCCGACCGGCGCTGTCCACCGTCATACCCGCCAGTCGACCTGGCAAACGGCGCAGGTACTGCTTCTTGCAGGCCATGAATCCGACGTAGGGCCCTCCGTAAGAGGGGGGCAATCCCAGGGGAGCCGCCTCGCCAGCCGCGATGTCGGCTCCGCAGGCGCCCGGAGGCTTGAGCAGGGCCAGGCTGACTGGATCGGCCACGCTCACGATGCCCAGCGCCCCGGCAGCCCGGGCCTTCTCCATCAGGGCCGGGGTGTCTTCCACCAGGCCCAGGAAGTTGGGGTTCTGGATCAGCACCGCGGCCGCATCCTCCCCCACCTTCGCCAGCACGGTGCGGCCATCTTCCAGGGGCAGCTCCTCCACGGTGACGGCGTGGGCCGCCAGGTAGGTCTTGAGCACCTCGCGGGTGTGCGGGTGGACACCCCGGGAAACCAGCACGCGGCTGCGGTTGGTGGTGTTGAGGGCCATCAGAACCGATTCCACGGTGGCGTTGGAGCCGTCGTAGACCGAGGCGTTGGCTGCCTCCATCCCGGTCAGCTCGCAGATCATGGTCTGGAACTCGAAGATGGCCTGCAGCGTGCCCTGGCTGACCTCGGGCTGATAGGGAGTGTATGCGGTGAGGAACTCCGACCGCGAGAGGACCGTATCCACCACCGAGGGGCTGTAATGATGGTAGGCCCCGGCCCCCAGGAACGAGCCTCGGGTCGCCAGCTTGTTCTTGGAGGCCAGGCTCTCGAGGTGGCGGAGCAAATCATGCTCGCTGAGACCGGGAGACAGCGCCAGGGGGCGCCCCAGTTTGACCGCGTCCGGCAGGTAGCCGAACAGGTCGGCCGGCGTCGAGAGGCCGACAGCCTGCAGCATCTTCTGCTGATCCCGGGCGGTGTGCGGAATGTAGTTCATCGACTCAGCTCTTGGCGAGCTCGCCGTAAGCTCGGGCGTCGAGCAGGGCAGTGACCTCGTCGGGGTTGTCCACCTTGACCTTGATCATCCAGCCGCCCCCGTAAGGGTCCTGGTTGATCAGCTCGGGCTGAAAATCGTCGCCATCGGAGTTGAGGCGGGTGTTGATGGCCACCACCTCGCCGTTGCAGGGGGCAAACAGGTCGGAGACGGTCTTCACCGACTCCACCGTGCCGAAGCGCTTGTTGGCCTCGAGCCGGGTGCCCACGGGGGGCAGCTCGACGAATACGATATCGCCGAGCTGGTCCTGGGCAAAGTGTGTGATTCCGACTTCACCCACCCCGTTGGACAGCCGAACCCACTCGTGCTCTTTGGTGTAGCGAAGATCCTCTGGAATCATTGCGGATGCCCTCTCCTTATTAACCTCTTCCCCCCTTGTACCTGCGCTCAGTTTCGGCGAACGCTCCCGGCCACGAAGGGAGGCTTGACGACGCGAGCGTTTTCAGCTCTCCCTCGCACGTCCACCTGAAGATTCGTGCCCTCAGGGCGGCAGGTGCTTTCCACGGATGCCAGGGCGATCCCTTTGCTCAGCGAGGGGGAGTAGGTTCCACTGGTGATGCGACCCACGTCCTGTCCGTCGCGCAGAACTCGATATCCCTCCCGGGGGATGGCCCGTCCCTCCATCAAAAGGCCTACTACGGTGCGCTTGAGGCCCGATTGCTTTTGCTCGACCAGGGCCTGGCGTCCCACGAACCCCGACTTTTCCAGCTTGACCACCCAGCCCAACCCGGCCTCCAGGGGGCTGGTCTGCTCGTCGATTTCGTGGCCGTAGAGCGAGTAGCCCGACTCCAGGCGCAGAGTGTCGCGCGCTCCCAGGCCGATGGGGGGGACGCCGGCTCCTCGCAGGGCCTTCCAGATGGCTTCGGCGTCGCCGGCCTGGCAGTAGATCTCGAAACCGTCGTCGCCTGTGTAGCCGGTACGCGATACCAGAGCCAGCTTGCCGGCCACGGCCGCTTCGCCCTGGTGGAAGTGGTAGTAGCGGATCGCCTCCAGATCGAGCGAGCAGAAGGGCTGCAGCTTTGCCTGGGCGTTGGGGCCCTGGATGGCGATCAGAGCCGTCGCCATGGATTGGTCCTTCAGCTCTACTCCCTGGGCGGGGCGCCGCCCCTGCATCCAGGCGAAGATCTTCTCGCGGTTGGAGGCGTTGACCACCAGGATGAAGCGCTCGTCCGAGAAGCGGTAGGTGATCAGGTCGTCGAGCACCCGGCCGCCCTCGTTGCACATCGTGCTGTACTGGCACTGCGTGGCGGCGCAGCGTGTCACGTCGTTGGTGATGAGCCCCTGGATAAAGTCCAGCGCGCCGGACCCGACGACCTCGATCTCGCCCATGTGGGAGAGGTCGAACAGGCCTGCGTCCTGGCGCACCGAGAGATGCTCTTGCTTGATGCCGGTGTATTCGATGGGCATCTCCCAGCCAGCAAAATCGACCATCTTGGCGCCCTCCTGGCGGTGAACCTCGCAAAGGGGCGTGCGGAGCGTGGCGGTCGACATCGATTCAGCCTTTCTCGGGCCAGCGGCAGCAGTTCGCCGAGGCCAGGTACTGATTGACCTTCGCGCCCGGTATCTGAGCGGCGAAGGTGAGGCCGGCCTGGTCGCAGAGGTTGCGAATCAGTCCCAGCAGCCGGTGCTGATACTCTTCGCAGGGCTCGGTATCCTGCCACGAGAGCGAAGCCAGCAGGTGGGTGGCCCCTCGTTCCCGGGCCCGACGAATCAGGCTCTCGAGCTCGAAAAGGTCGTCTTCCTGACCCACCACCAGGTCCTCCAGGCGCAGCGTCCAGGGTCTGAGTAGCTCGAAATCCTCCCAGGGAGCTCGCCAGCTCAGCTCGACCTGGCGGACCAGCCCGAGCCAGGCCTGCACCTCGGCAGCCGGTCGCCGGCGCAGGACGATCGTCAGACCCTCTACCGGTGGCTCGAGCCGGGTCGGGTCGGTCAGGATGCAATCGGGGTCAAAGCGACATCCGCCTTTGCGAGGCGGGTCGGGGCAGCTCTCCTCAGACACCAAAGAACTGCAGAGCCTGCTCTCGGTCGCGGGCGATCTGCTCTCGCAGCGAGTCCAGGCCGTCGAAGCGGCGTTCCTCGCGAAGCCGGCCCAGGAAGCGCACGGTTAGCTCGCGGTCGTAGAGGTCGCCCTCGAAATGCAGCAGGTGCACTTCCAGCACGGGAGCGGTCGCCTGGCCGAAGGTAGGGCGCAGCCCCAGGTTGGCCACCGCGTTGTAGACGGTCCCCTCCAGCTCGGCCTGCATCACGTAGACGCCCATGGCCGGCACCACCTTCCCCTCGGGCAGGGGAAGGTTGGCCGTGGGGGTGCCCAGCTCTCGTCCCCGTCGCTGGCCGCGGGCCACCGTCTGGCGCCAGCTGTAGGGGCGCCCCATGCAGCTGGCTGCCTCGGAGGCGCGCCCCCGCGTGAGAAGCTGGCGAATTCCTGTGCTGGAGATCACCCTCCCCCACAGCTCCACCGGATCTACCAGGGTGATCTCGAACCCGAGCTCGCGGAGCAGCTCGGGTGTGCCGGCGGCGCGATGACCGAAACGATAGTTGGGGCCCATCACCAGTCGCTCGGCCTGCAACTGCCCTCGCAGCACCTCGCGGGCAAAACTCTCGGGAGCCATGGAGGCAAAATCTCGGTCGAACTCGCGATAGACCACCGTACGACCCATGGATTCGATGATCTGGCCGCGCTCGGCAAAGGTGGTCAGCAGTGCCGGGGCGCAATCAGGTCGGAGCACCGTCTCGGGGTGGTTGCAGAAGGTGAAGGCCACCTCGGCCCGCGAGAGCAGGGCCTGGTGCCCCCGGTGGACCCCATCGAAGAACCCCAGCGCCACCGAAGTCGGGCCGGTGGGCCGGAACTGCCCCAGCTCGATCACGACGAGCGGCGGTCGACGATGAAGGTGCTCCGGCCCGCGTTACGGCTCTTGGCGGCGTGCTTCATCTCGGCCGCAATCTCGGATACCTGCAGGGCGCTGGTGAAGGTGCGCCGCACGTTGGTGGCCACTCCGATGGAGAGAGACATCAAAGGGAACTTCTGGACCTGGTTCTGGCGGTTGATGACCTCGATGAATCCGGCCTGGCGGTCCTCCTCGGAATACTGGGAAGGGACCAGGCCGTCGAAGCGCTCGATCACCTGCGTGCAGATGGCGTCGACCTGGTCGGGGTTGGTGATATAGATGAAGTCGTCACCTCCGATGTGGCCCACGAAGTCATCCGAGCGGCCCACTTCCTCAGCGGCTCCCACCAGCACCCGGGCCACCAGTTGGATGCACTCGTCCCCCTTTTCGAAACCGTACTTGTCGTTGTAAGCCTTGAAGTTGTCCAGATCGACGTAGCAGCAAGCCATGCGCTCGTTGCGCAGGATGCGCCGCGTGATCTCCTGCTCGATCGAGAAGTTGCCCGGAAGGCCGGTCAGGGGGTTGGAAGCGCGGGTCTGGCGGAAGCGCAGCACCAGGCCTTCGATGCGGGCCTCGAGCTCGACCGGGTCGAACGGTTTCTGGAGGTAGTCGTCCACCCCCGTGCGCAGGGCGTCAAGTCGGTGCCCCTGGCCCGAAGCGGTCAGCATCACCACCGGAATGAGGTAGGTGAGGCGGTTCTGGCGCAGGCGGCGGCATACCTCGATGCCGTCCATCTCGGGCATCATCAGGTCGAGCAGGATCAGATCGGGCACCTCGGCTCGTGCGACCTCGAGGGCTTCAGCGCCCGAGCCAGCGGTGAGCACCTCATACTCGCGGTTGGAGCAAGTCAGCAGCGTTTTGACCATCCGCAGCAGGCTGGGATCGTCATCCACCACTAGAATTTTGACCGAGCGAGCCCAGCTGCGTTCGGTCTCGGGAAGTTCGGAGCTCAGGGACACGATCCTCAGGGGTTGACGACGAAGGCGTCGATTCCCTGCTCACGCAGCTTTTCGAGCCGAGACTTGGCCTCGTCCTCGCCCGTGAAGCCACCTCCGCGCACGCGGTAGACCGTGCCGTTATCGGTAGGAACGGCTTCCAGGCGGGCGTTCTGGCCCTGCTTGGACAGTTCTTCGATCAGCTGCCTGGCATTCTCTTCGCTCGAGAAGGAGCCAAACTGCAGCTCGACGGCGTCCGAAGCAGGGGCCGCCGGGGTGGGAGTGGGCTCGGGCGGGGTCTCGCTCTGCTCGGGCGTGGGCGCCACCGAGACATCCGCCGGGGTGGCCTCGGGAGCCGGAGGCTCGGAGGTGGCGGCCGGCCGGGGAGTGGGGGTGGAGGTTGCAGTGGCCCTGGCGTCTGGCGGGACGGGTGAGGCGGTCACGACCTCCTGGGGTTGCGGGCGGGGTTTCTCGCCGCTGAGGCGGGCCCGCTGGCGCTCAACCTCTTCCTGCAGCTTGGGATCGACCTTCTGCCAGGGGCGAGGGCGGGCGCCACGCATCAAGTCTTGCTTGAACTCGGTAGGCTCGGTCTCTTTGCCAGACAGCATGCCGATGGCATAGCTCCCCAGCCAGTTGCCGGCCACCAGCGAGACCCAGATGACGACGATGGTGGCCACCATCACCTTGGGCCAGAATCCGTCTTGTGAACGCTCTCTCCTCGACATCGCGCAAAACCTGCCTCAAACTGCTCGCCCCGGGGGCGGGCCCACTATAGCACAGGGCTCAAGAATGTGCCAGAGATTGAATTCTCTTCAGCACCCAAGATCCCTCTCCCAAAAGTCGGCGACCTCGCGAGCGGCCTGAGCGGCATGCCGGGTGAGCCGGAGAGGATCTTCCAGAGCCTGGCGCTGGGCCTGGCTCAGAGGCTCGAGTAGCTCGGGCCCCAGCAAGCGCAGCAACGGCAAGCGCTCCTTCTGGGCCTGCAAACTGAGCTGGCGCATCTGCTCGTGGGCGTCGGCGATTCCCAACCAGCTGAACAGAGTCTGGGCGGGTCCCGAGATGATCTGGCCGGTCAGTCCCAGGTTGTGCTGCATCTGCTGGCGGTCGACGTAGAGGCCCGAAAGCCCTCGGGCCGAGCGCCGGGCGGCAACCGAAAGCCCCAGCACCAGGCGAGGGAGGAAGCGAGCCGAGGCCGAGTTGGAGCATGAAGACCTTCCAGAGGCTCTTGACGTTCTCCCAGGTGATCGGATTGCGCTTGTGGGGCATGGCCGAGGAGCCCACCTGGGAGCCTTCGCGGTAGGCCTCGGCAACCTCGGCCAGCTCGGTTCGCTGCAAATGGCGCAGGTCGTCGGCCAGGTTGGCCAGCACCCCGAAGGCCGCCGTGAGATGATGGAAGACCGCCAGCGCCGGCTCAGGGTGGGTGATCTGGGTGGAGTTTCGGGCCGGCGTAAGGCCGGCCAGGGCCAGCACTTCTCGCTCCACCGCGCGCGGGTCTTCAAAGAGCAGTCCCAGCGTGTTGTAAGCTCCCACCGCTCCGCTGAACTTACCCCTCAGCTCGGTCAGCGAGCGCTTGAGTGACTGGATGCAGAAGCCCATACGATCCAGGTAGACCGCCATGGCGTGTCCGAAGGTCACGGGCTCGGCATGCTGGCCGTGGGTGCGACCCACCTGGTGGGTTTCCGATTCCTGGCGGGCCAGCCGGATCAGCTCACGAGCGACCGCCTCCAGGGCCGGCAGGGCGATCTCGCGGCAGCCGTCTCGCAGTCTCAGAAGATGGGCGTTGCTGAGAATGTCATAGGAGGTGGCGCCCAGGTGCACGTAGGGTCGCAGCTCTTCGGGGCAGTAACGGGTCATCACGTTGACCACGGCTTTCAGATCGTGGTGGACGCGGGCCTCCTCCTCGGCGATCTCTTGAATGTCGATGTCGGCGCAGCGCTCCTGGGCCTCATCCACCAGGCTCTCGGCAAAGCGGCCGTGGCGAGCGAGCACGCGCAGCCAGTTCAGCTCCAGACGGACGCAGTAGTCGAGATAGAGGGCCTGGTCGGAGAGCAGGCGGCGGGCGGGCTCGAGCAACTTCTCTGGCTCGAGGTAGCGGGCCACCAGGGGGTCTGGAAAGTCTAGCATAGCCTGTCAGGCTATCGCCTCGGCAGGGCAGGATTCCTTTCGACTCCGGGCGCACAGAGCGGCATGTCCGTTTACCAGGCCAATCACATGCAGGTCGAGGTGGCCGCCGGCCACGTGGCCGCCAGTTGGGACCCCAGCTATCTTCAACGCGTCAACTACGCCGATGAGGACCTGGTCCTCCGAGTTCTGGACCCGAGCCAGCTCAAGCACGCCTTCCGGGTCAACTACCTGACCCAGAAAGATCTATTTCTGGAGCCAGGCTCCTTTCGAATCGAGCTGGCTCGGACGTTCCGTCCCGAGGTCGAGGTGCGCACCACCCATGACCAGGTGCCCGGTGTGGTCTGGCTGCAGGACAGTCCCGGCAGCCAGGTGATCTTATGGCCCGGGCTGGATTGGGCCGCCATCGAGCACGAGGTCTCCTCGCTCCACCACCTGCACTGGGACACTCAGGCCCAGGTGGCCCTGCGGGTGACCTGGGTGGACGACACCGTCACCTGGTTCGAGGTTCCCGAGCGCGACCATCTCTACCTCGAGGGGCGTATCCGCCACGTCGAGCTGTGCGTTCGCCGGCCCGACGAGACGGTGCCGCTCAAGACGCTTTTCCTGGCTCGACGTCCCCCGGTCGAGCCGCTCGAGGTGCTGGCCGCGGTGGACTTTTCCGTCGGCCCCCCGGCGCCTTCGCTCAGCCTGATTCGGCAGATCGTGGAGACGGATACCCTGCAGCTGAAGGCGGCGTGGTCGCTGCCTGAGGCTCCCAGGGGGCTCAAGCTCCAACTGGAGAAGGACGGCCAGACCTATCGAGACCATGAAGATCGCCCCGTGGAGGCCTCGGGCGACTGGTTCTTCTGGGGCCTGGAGCCCGGCCGCTACGTGGCACGCCTGGTGGCTCGCAAGAAGACGGTGCTGGTGTCCCGCCCTCTGACCTTGCCCCGGCGACCCAATCGGGTGGTGTTGATGCCAAACTCGGAGGAGTGGCTTTACTGCTACTGGCATGTCGAGGCATCCAGCTGGCAGACCCTGTCCGACAAGCACGGGGACCTGCTCGGCCGGGTGCGCTGTCAGCTCAAGGTCTTCCACGAGTGGGGTGGAGGGATGCACCACCAGCCCGAGCACGACCGCGAGG
>QWHO01000660.1 GCA_021404945.1 bacterium CPR1 | reverse complement strand
CCGGGCTCTAATTGCCCCCGGCCATGGGCACCTTCCTGAAAACCCTCCCCAAGCTCAGCATTCTGATCGTCTTGTTCGCCCCGGCCTCCCTCTACATGTGGCTCACCAAGATCCACGGGGTGCCGTTGTTCGTGGCCTCGGCACTGGCCATTCTGGGCTGCGTGACGCTGATCGGCAAGGGCGTGGAGGAAGTATCCATCTACGTCGGGCCGCTCTGGGGCGGACTGATCAACGCCACTTTCGCCAACGTGACCGAGCTCATCATCGCTCTCACCGCCCTCAAGCAGGGCCTCTACGAGATCGTGCGCAGCTCGATCACCGGCTCGATCCTGGGCAACCTGCTGCTGGTGCTGGGCGCGGCAATGGTCTACGGGGGCACCAAATACCGACAGCAGAGCTTCACCCGCACCGGGGCCTCGGTCAACGTGGCCATGCTGATCGTCACGCTGATCATCCTGGTGGTGCCATCGATGGCCCACTACGCCTACTCGGCCGACCCCTCGCTCAGCGCCAACGAGGGGCTGGCCGAGGCCATCGCCGTCAAGACCTCGTTTGCCGGCGCACTGGTGCTGCTGGGCATCTACTTTCTCAGCCTGGTCTTCTCTCTGCGAACTCACCGCTCGCTGCTGATGCCCGACGGGGCCCACAGCCACGACCCGGAGGAGCCGGCCTGGAGCAAGGCCATGGCGGTGGGCGTGCTGCTGGGCACCACCCTGCTGGTGGCCTTCCTCTCGGACGCTTTCGTGGAATCGATCAACCACATTCTAGAAGTGCAGAAGATGAATGTCAGCCACCTCTTCGTGGGCGTGGTGGTGGTGGCTGTGGTGGGCAACGCCAGCGAGGGCATGGTGGCCGTCTGGGTAGCCCGCGAGAACAAGATGGAGCTGAGCTACCAGATCGCTATGGGCTCGTGCCTGCAGGTGGGCCTGCTGGTGGCCCCCGTGCTGGTGCTGGCCTCCTTCTACTTCAACCCGGCCAACCCGATGACGCTGGTCTTCAACATCTTCGAGCTGGCCTCCCTGGGAGCAGCCGTCTTCATCGCCTGGGCCTCGCTCTCGGACGGTGAGTGCAACTGGCTGGAAGGGGCCATGTTCCTGGCCGTCTATTTGTTCTTTGCGGTGGTCTTCTGGTTCCACCCCTGACTTCGTTTATGGATTGTCCTGAATCGGGCGCCCGCTTCGGGCATGTCCGTGGACTGTTTCCTGAACAGGGCACCGTTTCGGGCGGGTCCGTGAAGGGCGAGTTGACCGGGTCGGGGGTTTCCCGGAAGGATCGAGGGGCCTGGCCGGAAAAGCTGAGCGGCAACCTGAAAGTTCTGGAGCAAGCCATGTCCGACGAAGCCAATCCGGGCCACAACACTGAGCTGCACCCCGTCATCGCCATCGTGATGACCGGCTTTTTCCTGCTCTGGACCGGGATGATCTACTTTTTTACCAATCCCGACGCCTCCGTGCCCCACCTGATCTGGTTCCGCTTCTGAGCCACGTTCTTTCCGGGGCCGGACGACTTCCGGGGCCTGGCTGAAAAAGCAAGCGTGACTTTCCAGATGCGCTCTAAGGCCTGCACCCGTGACGGTGGAGCAATCATGCCCGGGCTGCCAAGGTGCCGACCATCATGGCTCAGACCAGGGTGCGAGCCCGGGAATCAGGACGGCGCCGTTCAATAGATTGCGTCTACCCTCTCGAATTCTGAACAGGTGTCGCTCGGCGTCTTAAGCCAGGTGAGTTCGCAGATGCTGGCCGCCCGCCGCTACCAGGTAGAGCAACGAGCCGGCCGCCTGCAGGGTGGGATGGGCGGACATCGCCCCGGCCACCAGCACGCCCCCCGAGGCCACTTTGAGGGCACCCAGCCCGGTGGCCAGCTTGCCCTGGTCGGTCCGGCAAGCGACCACCACGTCCTCCAGGCCGTCGGCCGCGGCGGCGATGCCGGTGGAAGCGGCCCCCAGATTGGTCAGCCCCAGCGGGCCCAGGGCCGCGCTGCCGGTCCAGGCCGCGTAAACCAGCGCCGAGCCGCCCACCAGCGAGCTGGTGCCGCCAGCGGCGTTCAGGTAGCCGCGCACCCGGTCGCCTGCGCACAGGGCTTGATACGACTGGGAAAGCTCGGCCATGCCCAGAACCAGATTCGCCAGGCCCAGGCCGGCAGCAAAGCCCCGGTCGGTGCCGCTCAGCGTCTCGGTCAGATCCAGGGTGTGCCCCAGGCTCTTGCCGTGGGACTCGAGAAACTCCAGGCCTGGCCGCACGCCGGCCCGCGTGATATGGATGGCGGCCTCGGCATACTCCTCGAGACGCCGCCACTGCTGAGGGGAAACCTGGTTGATCCGCACCAAGCACCTCCTGTAGCCCCCCGCACGTTGCCGGCACTGTAATGCGGCAACCCTGAAAAAAAACTGAAAACGGTCGGGGCAGCGCCGGAGAGGCGCACGCGGCCGGGCGTAAATGTTGTGCTACCATGTCCTGGAGCCCCCTGATGCCTGAATACCGTTACCGAGCCAAGACCCATGGAGGACGAGCCCACGAGGGCGTGGTCCAAGAGAAGTCCTGGGATGACGCCAGAGCCTGGTTGAAAAGC
>QWHO01000129.1 GCA_021404945.1 bacterium CPR1 | reverse complement strand
TCTTGTAGGCCTTGATGGCATCAGCCTTGCGGGTCACCAGAAAGTAAGCCTGGCCCAGCCCCAGGTAGGCTCCTTCCGAGGTGGGAGTTAGCTCGGCAGCCTTCATGAACATGGCGATGGCCCGGTTGGGATCGCTCTCCATATAGAGGTGGCCCTGCAAGATGAAGGCGTCGGAAAGGTCGGGATGAGTCTCGATCAGCCAGTCAACCACCGGGCCCGCTTTGGCCGGGACGCCCTGCTGAATGTAGTAGGTGGCCAGCGTCAGTTGGCCCAGGGCTCGATACTCCTTCTTCTCGGTCATGAACCAGTCGGCGTGGTCGATGGCTCGAAGCAGATCACCGGCTTCCTTGTCGCGACCCCTGGCTGCAAGCTGCATGGCCTGCCGGATTGCCGGTACAACCTCCTCGCGATGGAGGGCCGCCGTGTTGCGGCTGAGGATGACATCCCACTGCTCGCTTTTGGCATTCAGCATCTGGACTAAAATCCCGTCCAGAGCGCTCTGGGCCACGACAAGCGCGGTCAGAGAGAAGAAGAGCAGCAGGCGCAGCTTCACTTTTTGGCGATCCGAGACATCACGACCTGGACCCCGACCGTCTCCTCGCTCAGTTGCAGGTACTCCACCGAGTCGATGCCAAAACCTTCATCGCCGGCGTGATTGAGAGCGGCCTGCAGCTCGAAGTCGGAAGGCCAGGAGCCAGGGTCCTCAGAATTGACCACCGTCAGCACTCGGTGCAGCCAGCGTTTCATTCCGATTCTCCGGCGCTGGCAGCGGCCTGAGAAGCCAGGGCCAGGCTCAGCAACTTGCGGGCTCCCTGGTCACAGAGCTCTTTGCCATGCTCGAGCAAGCGCAGCTCGCGCTGTCCCGTGTCCAGGTAATTGCGCCATTCCTGGATGGCCTCCCGCCAGTCTTGGATTCCGCCCTGGAAGGCCTGCTCGGTTTCACGCACCAGCTCGGCCCGCTTGACGGCCTCTTCGCGCTCCTCGTCGGAGAGACCATCCAGGCTCGTCTCCGGGGCCTTGCCCACGGACTTTTCCTGCAGATCGATCAGGCCTTCGAACCAGGTCAGCTCGGCTTCGAACTCTTCCCTGGAGAGGGTCCTGGCTCGGATGGCATCGACCGCTTTATACATCCGCTCGAGATTGGAGCTGGAAACGGGCTCCTCGGCCGCCGGCTGCACTCCCTCGGATTCCACCGAGAAGGTGGAGGTGGAGGTGGATTTCTCCACCAGGACGGGGAGGGCTCCACCGCACTTGGCGCAGTTGCGCCGATCGGGGGAATTGTAGAAATTGCAGCGCAAGCAGCAGACCTTGCCTTCCCGGTCGGCCAGGTTCTGGAGCGTCTCCCAGCAGGCGTGCAACTCGTCGGCCGACTCGTGCAGCCGGTTCGAGGCTGCCTGCAAGAGCAGCACATCGCGGGTCTCAAAGAATTGCTCGAAACCCTGAATGGCCTCCTCGTAGCCCTTCAGGGCCGCCACGGCCCGGCTCGCTTCCTGCTGCATCATGACCGAGGCCACCGGGGCGGCCGCTTTGACCGCCGTGGCCAGGGGAAGAATGTCCTTTTTGAGTGTCTCCAGGTGCTCTAAAAGCAGGTCCTGGTGACAGGCGCCCTGGGCCACGTCGTAGGCCATGTGGATAACCAGGTTAACCAGTTGGGATTTGGTGGGACCGGAGGTTCGGGCTCTCAAGCTGGCCAGCGGGAGCAACTCCTGGAGGTAACGGAAGGTTTTGTCCGCTTTCTTCATCTCCTCGTCCACCAGAGAGTCGTCGTTCGCCTCGATCGCCCTGGCCAGCCGGTTCATGCAGCGAAGGTGGTCGTCGAAGGCTCTTCGCACGGCACCGTACTCGCCCTCTTCGGGAGCCTCGGCCAGGTCGTCGAGGGATTTGAGCGTCGTCAAGCGTTCTGCGTTGACCACGCTCAGGAACGTCTGCATCGGGGTCTGGTTGGAGCGGACCGCCTCCAGGGTTCTGATCAGCAGATTCAAGCCGGGGATGTCGGTGGGACCCTGGGCCAGGAGGGCTACGTTGCGGTACATCGAGAACAGCACGTCGAGCTGATAGGAGCAGCGGCGCACCAGCTCTCCGCCCTGAAAAAGCTCCTCCGTGCGGCGGTTCTCCACGGCGATTCCCAGAAGATCGAGCCCGTGCCTGAACAGTCCGAAGGTGGTCTGGATCTGCTCGATGATGTCCTCACACTTCTCCTGGGCCTCGGCAGCGAGGTTGTCGACGGTTTCCTCCCACTCTTCCTGCATCGACTCCAGGCCCTGCCGTGCGATGACCAGGGCCACCTCGAGCTCGGCCAGACTGGCCTTGCCCCCAATGACCTCGGAGACCAGCATGACCAGCGCTTTTTGTTGGGTTCCTTGTGCCATTACCACTCCAAAGACGGAAAATTTGCCCCACACTTTCAAGAGCCCCTGGCTTGTTCCTTTGTTGGGGAGCGGGTAGGACGACAGATTCCTCTTCCCACCGCCAGGCCTGGCGTACAAGCAAAAGAGCCGCCCTCGCGGGCGGCTCGAGGAGGCTCCGGAACCTGTTTACGTGTGGCCGAGGCGCGGATCGTCGAAGAGGTCCGTCACCTGCCCGTTGTGCACCCGAGCGAGGTCCTGGAAGCTCGGAACCACCTGGAGATTATCCTTCTGGGTGTAAATGTTGCGGTAGATGAAGTCGCCGTTGCGGGCGTAACCCATATAGGAAGTCTCGCCGTCGGCCTGGGTGCGCTCACGGCCGGCCGTATCCCACGGGTCGAAGGAGCGGTGCTCGACGGTGTTGGTCTTGTTGTTGAACTGGATGTTCTGGGCACCATCGTAGATACTGGTGCTCTCGGTGACCCCCTGCGGGCCGGTCGCGTTCATGGTCACTTTGGTGCCATCGGACAGGATCAGGGTGCGGGTCTTCTCGTTCCAGTCTTTCACGTGCTTGCCGTTGACGTTCTCGTGGGGGTCGCCCCAGTGCTCGACTTTGTTGCCCTCAGAGTCGGTGATCGAGACGCGGTCACCGTTCATGGTGATGTTGTAGCCGCCACTGGTGGTGTAGGTGGCCGGCTTGCCTTTGCCGTCTTGCTGGAGCGTTCCGCCCCAGTTGATATCCTGCTGGCCCTGACCGGGGCAGCACTGGGGTGGGCAGCAATGCTGGGGCGGGCAGCACTCTTGCGGCTGATAGTACTGAGGTTGCTGGGGGCAACTGTAAGCGCCGGCGAACGCCCAGCTACCATTCTGGGGCATACCGCCGTACTGGGGATAGCCCGGGTTGCACCAGTTTCCCTGAGGAACCTGCGGACCCCAGCACCCATTGCTGGGAGGCGGATAGCAGGCGTGCTGAGGCTGCGGGGGGCACTGGTCCTGCGAGAACTGCTTGGAGACCTCGCGGCCGAACAGAGCGCCCAGGACGCCGCCCAGGATGGTGCCGATTCCGCTCCCCAGGCCAGGGCAGATGGCCGAGCCGATAGCGAAGCCTGTGACCGCGCCGGCAGCGCCACCCCCGAGGGTTCCCAGCAGGTGGTTCGACCCCTGACCCGCATTTTGACAGTACTGTGATTCCTGGCTCTTATCCTTGCCGCTGAACAGGGCGACGAGCCCACCGATAAGAAGTCCTCCAGCGATTGCGGGCAGTGGCATTTTCGAATCCTCCTCCAGTTATCAGGCGCAACTTTCTATGGCGTGTATCACGAACCTCCCGATTGTGGTCAAGGGGGGCATGGAAGTTAACAATCTATTTACACCGGCAACAGTTTTATAAAGACTTGCGGTTTGACCGGGGAAAGCGAGAGCCTCGGCGAAAATGTGGCCGGTGGAGACCGAGTTACAGGATCTGCTGGCCAATCTGCGTCAGGAAGGGAGTCTGGACTCTCACGGCAAGTTCAGTCTTGACTTCCTGAGCGCGCGCCACAAGCTGGCCCGGTTTGCTCTGAGCGACCCCTCCCAGAGCATGCTCTGCCTGGTGCAATCCGGAGTCGTGGGAGGGGCCACCCGGGTCGAGCTGCGCCAGCGGCGCAAGCTGTTCCGAACCTCGTATCAGCTTACCCACGACGGCACTCCGCTCAGCGAGGTCGAGCCTGATCGCCTGGCCCGGGTGCTGATGCACCCGCCCGAGTCTTCCGAGCCCTACCTGCGGCGCTTCTCCATGGGTTTCAACGCCGTGGCAGAGACCGGTCGCAGCCTGGAGGTCTTGTCGGGCCGATCTCCTGAGGGTTTGCGCCTTCGCATCGAGAACGGCCAGTTGCTGGCCGATACTCAGTCCATGGACAACCTGGAGCCCTTGACCCGCATCGACCTGGGACCGGGAGCGCTGGCCGGGCTGGACGTGAGTCGGCTGGCCTTCGCAGGCATTCCCATCACGCTCAACGGTAACCTGGTTAACCGTCCCTACTTCGGGCGCTCGCAAGGCGCCGACTTCCGCCCGGGCTACTGGGATCTGGGTGCTTGTCCGGCACCTTTAGGCCGGGCAGAGTGGTATCTGGTGGCCCCTCAGGCCGCTCCTGGCCTGCTGGCCGTGCCCCGTCGCAGCCGTTGCCGACTGCGGCGCTACCAGGTGATGGAGGGCCTGCTGACCGATCCTCCAGCCGAGCCGGGCGACCCCCCTCTCCACCTCACTCCCTGGACCGCTCAGGGAGAGCCTTTGCTGGCCTGCCACGCCATCTTGACCATGACCGGCAAGTCCCATTCAGAGCTGCGTTGGGTGCGCCACGGCGTGGTGATCTCGACCGAGCGCAACGTCCTGGAGCGAAACGGCCTGATCGCCGTGGTCAGTGCTCAAGACCTCAACCTGGACGTGAGCGGCTTCGAGGTGGTCCACGACGAGCTTTATCGCCGCGTGCTCGCTCTGCTCAAGCAGGGCTGCCTGTGGATGTACGAATGATCAGCCGGTGCCCTGATTGAGATTGTTGGCCGTGCTCAAGACCGAGGCGTTGAAGAAGGTGTCCTTGTCCTTGATGATGGCCTGAGGGGGCAGGGAGTCATTGAGGGTCTTGATCCCCTCCATCTTCTTGACGGCCGTGCCCAGCACCATCAACTCGATGATCCCGCCCCCCAGTTGGTAGACGTAGGTCTTCAAGCCCACCACGTCGTCGGCCCCGCAGGCGGCGGCATCCCGGGCCACCCGGGCCACGGCGTTCTCGCGAGCATCGTAGATCATGGTGGTGAGCTCGGAGATCTCTCCGCGTACCAGAGACTTGAAGGCGGCCATGATCCCGCCGGCCAGGCCCAGCGAGTAGACAGAGACCCCCAGCACCAGTTGGATGGGCATGTAGCCCAGGTGGATCAGATTCCACATCTCTTCATTGGTCAGGTCGCTGGTGACCGGGCTCTGGTCATACTCGGGAGGCAGCAGATCGTGACGCGAGGCGGTGCCGATCATCATCATCTCCTGCGTGCCGGCGAAGTTGATGATGGAGGTGCGGATGCCCACCACGGCGTTCCCCCCTGCCTCGTGGGCCTCGTGGGCGATGCGGTCGAGAGCCAGGCGGCGGGTCCGGTTGAAGACATCGGAATACTGAGTGACCTCGCCCCGCACCAGGCTCTTGAGCATGCCTGCCAGTCCGCCCCCGATGCCCACCGAGTAGGCCACGTTGCCGAACACGAAACGCAGGGGATGAAAGCCACAGTCGAGTTGACAGTAGAGCTCCTGTCCGTCGGCCGAGGTGGAGAACTCGAGCTCGGCCTGCTGGCCACCGGCTTGCTTGCGAACGGTACTGCCCACCGACAAGAACTCGATCATGCCCGAGTGCTGCACCAGCTCGCTGGTCACGCTGGTGATGCCGGCCCCCCCTCGTTGGCGGGCCTCCTTCATCATGCGCTCGAGAGCCATGGTGCGGCCATCGCGGATCACGCTGGTGACCTGGGTCACCTCGCCGCCCGCCAGGGTTCGCACAGCCGACCCCAGGCTACCCACCAGCCCCATGCTGAAGACGCTGTTGCCGATCACGAGATCCCCGGGCTGGTAGCCCTTGAGGTGCATGCAGTAGATCTCGTTGCCCGAGAGACCGGTGACGATGGCCATGGAACCCTCATTTCCTGGTCGAATAGACCAGCGCGATTACGACGGTGCCCGCCAGAATGCCTCCCACCACGTCGGTGGGGAAGTGAGCCCCGAGGTAGACGCGGCTAAGACCCACCAGCGCAATGGGGAGCAAGGTCACGGCCGCCAGCCGGGGATGGCCGTGGCGCCACAGCAAGGAGGCCAGAAAGCCATACACGGCGGCGGAGGCCATGGTGTGGCCGGAGGGAAAACTGTAGAAAGGCTCCTGCACCAGCGGATCGAAGGCGGCATCGGGTCGACCTCGCCGAAAGAGCGCCTTGAGCAGGGGATTGGCGACCAGATTGAGCAGATAGACGGCTACCAGGCCACCTTTTTCCCAGAGAGCTGCCAGGCGCAGGGAGACCGCCATCACCAGCACTGCCAGCAGGCGGTTGTCCCCCAGCAGGGTAAACAGGCTCATGGCCGTGGTGAGGCCCGCCGAGCGATGCGCCCGCAGGGGATCGGCCCAAAAGTGCTCGAAGGTCATCTCTTGGGTGCCCAATACCGCCACCGCCAGCAGGGCCAGCGCGCTCGTCGAGCTGGCCAGAACCGCACGCCATCTCACGCTGGGTCCTTTTCGTCGCGGTGCTGGCAGACCTGCCCGGCCGCTCGGTTGGCGGTTAACGAATTGCTAACATCGTTTGCCTAGTCGAAACCTGCCGGCGTGGGATAAGGTGCTCAGGATGAGTCACCGAACCGTGGAAAGCCTGGCCGCCGTCAACTCCGCTCGCAGCTCCGAGGGTGTGGTCGGCAACGGCGCGCTGCTCGGCCAGGCCGGCGCTCGGGTCGAAGGTAGCCAGGGCATCTGGCATCCGGATCGACCTGCCGCCGACGCCGTCGAGCTCAGCCCTGATGCCCAGAACGGCGCCCTGGTTCAGGCCCCCGTCTGGGAGCCGGCCCTCTGGAACAGCAACGTCATCGCCCCCCCGCCCGGGATGCAGGCGGGCGCCGTCTACGGTCGAGCGGTGGAAGGCATCACTCCCGGCATGCAGGCCGGGGCGGTCTACAGCGCAAAGCCCTGAGGGTTGCAGGAATACCAGCGCAAACGCGACTTTGACGTCACCCCCGAGCCAGCTCCTGGCCAGGCCATGGAGCGTCTTGGCCCGCTGGCTTTCGTGGTGCAGTTGCATCGGGCTCGGCGGCTCCATTACGATCTGCGCCTCGAGGTAGAGGGGGTGCTCATTTCCTGGGCCATCCCGAAAGGTCCCAGCCTGGATCCGAGCGATAAACGCCTGGCCGTGGCCGTGGAGGATCATCCCTTCGAGTACGGCACCTTCGAAGGCGTGATCCCGGCCGGCGAGTACGGTGGGGGAGAGGTGATCGTTTGGGATGCCGGCACCTACTCGCCCGCCCACGAGCATGCTCATAGCTGGCTCGACGCCCGGGAGGCCAGTACCAGGATGCGATCCGACCTCGAGAGCGGACGGGTGGTGATCTACCTGCGCGGGCAGAAGCTCAAAGGCCGGTTCAGCCTGATTCGAACCGAGCAGGGCTGGCTCTTCACCAAGTCCCGCGATGGCCTGGAGGGCCGAACGGTGGATGAGCTCTCGGTTCTGACCGGCCGACGGGTCGAGGAGGTGACCGGCCCTCCACTCGGGCCCTCCTCCTGGCCCGTGCCCCAGCTGGCGGCCGGTTCGCGCCCACGCCCGCTGCCCTCGCTGGTTCAGCCCATGCTGGCTCAGAGCGCCCGCCAGCCCTTTCACGACCCGGCCTTCGTCTTCGAGCCTAAACTGGATGGGGTTCGTTTGCTGGTTCGTCTGCAGCAGGGCTCGGTGGGGCTGTGGAGCCGTCAGGGCCGCGACCACAGCGACCAGTACCCGGAGCTAAGTCAGGCTCTGACAACCCTCCCCGTGGCCGAGGCCTGGCTCGACGGCGAGGTCGTGGCCCCGGATGAGCAGGGGAGACCGAGCTTCGAGCGCCTGCAAGGGCGCATCAACCTCGAGCGCCCGGCCGACATCGCCCGCGCCGAGCGAGAGATTCCGGTGGTCTTCTATCCCTTCGATCTGCTCCATCTGGACGGGTTCGAGCTGATCGCCTGCCCGCTCGAGCAACGTCAGCGCTTACTGGAAACCGTGCTGGTCCCCCCCTTCCAGCCGGTGGCCCGCTTTCAGGATGGCCTGGCCGCCTTTCAGGCCATGACCAACCTGGGCATGGAGGGCCTGATGGCCAAGCGACGGGGCTCTCGCTACGAGCCCGGGCGGCGCAGCGCCAGCTGGCTCAAGGTCAAGAGCACTCGCGAAGAGGTCTTTGTGGTGGTCGGCTTCCGGCCCGGGGAGGGCAGCCGGGCCGACACCTTCGGCTCACTGGTGCTCGGCTCTCGCGGTGAGGACGGCCGTCTGCGCTACGTGGGCGATGTGGGCAGCGGCTTCGACGAAGCCGGGCTGGCTCAGTGGCACCAGCGACTGCAGGCGCTCAGAGGGAGGGAGAGCGCCCTCGTCGACCCTCCACGGGACGGCCCCATCACCTGGGTGGAGCCTTCCCTGCGGGTCGAGGTTCGCTATCAGGACCGGACCTCGCAGGGCAAGCTGCGCGCCCCCGTCTTTCTGGGCCTGGCCGAGAATGAGACGCTCGAGCGCTTGCGCGTGATGGGGGCGCAGGGGACGCTGGAGGTGGAAGGCCACCAGCTGGCCCTGACCAACCTGGACAAGCCTCTCTGGCCCGACTACACCAAGCGCGACCTGATCGCCTACGTGCTCAGCGTCGGATCCTCTGCCCTGCCCCACCTGCTCGACCGCCCCATCACCCTCACGCGCTACCCGGACGGCATCCAGGGCAAGTCGTTCTACCAGAAGCACTGGACCCGGAGCGAGTTGCCCGAGTTCGTGGAGACGGCCGAGAACCGCGAGGACCCTCGCGAGCCCTGGCTGTTGTGCCACAACCTGGCCACCATGGTGTGGCTGGCCCAACTGGCCAACCTCGAGCTGCACGCCTGGCTCTCGCGAGCCTCCCCCCTGGAGGATCGTGACGATCCCTTGCTGTTTCCCGACCGGCTCTTGTTTGATCTCGATCCGTTCATCGATTCCGGCCGGGAGGCTGAGGGGGCCGAGCCGGAGCTGAGTCAGGCCGGCTTTCGCAACGCCTGCTCGCTGGCTCGCGATCTTCGGGAAATGCTGCTGGGAATCGGGCTGACCCCTTTCGTCAAGACCTCGGGGAAGACCGGGCTTCATGTCATGGTGCCACTCGTCCGGCGTTACCCGTTCGAGGCAGTCCGAGCCGCCTGCCGGACCCTGGCTCAGTTCCTGGCCCGGAAGCGGCCTCAGGAGGTTACCCTGGAGTGGTCCACCGCCCGGCGCGCCGGAAAAGTCTTCGTGGACGTTAACCAGAACAGCTACGGCAAGAGCCTGGCCTGGATCTACTCGCCCCGTCCCGTATCCTGGGCCGGGGTCTCGGTCCCTCTGGCCTGGGACGAGCTCGACTCGGTCTACCCGGCCGAGTTCACCCTGGCCAGCGCCCCCGCGCGGGTAGTGGCGCGGGGGGATCTGTGGCGCGACATGGACAGCGCCGCAGCCGAGCTGGCGCAGTGAAGGAGAGCCCGAGTGGGCGGCCAAAATGTCTCTCCTGTGCGGCGCATTCTGGCGGTGGTAGCCCTGGCTCTCTTGATGGCAGCTCCCGAGGCCCTGGGGAGGAAGCCCTCGGCCTATCTGGAGGTCGACCGCCACGCGATCGCTGCCCCGGCCTCCGCTGAGCGCAGCCTGGATGCTCTGGGGGCCTACCTGAAGAAGGCCGGCCAGAGTTCGGAAGACCGCTCTCGTGCGGTTTATCGCTGGATCACCGAGCGCATCGCCTACGATACCGTGAGCTACTTCTCCGGACAGTACACCGATCAGAGCGCCGAAGCGGTGCTCAAGCGCCGCACCGGGGTCTGCGCGGGGTATGCCAATCTCTATGAGGCGCTGGCTTCACGCTGCGCAGTGGAGACGGTGGTCGTCAGCGGGGAGGTGCGACGCGATCCGGAGGATACCACCAACCTGCCACTCGGACACGCCTGGAACGCCGTCAAGATTCAGGGGCGCTGGTATCTGCTGGACTCGACCTGGGGCAGCGGCTACGTCGACTACCAGTCGCGGCGCTTCACCCGCAAGTTCAATCCCTACTACTTTTTGGTGCCGCCCGATCAGCTCATCTACAGCCACTTTCCCGAGGAGAAGACCTGGCAATTGCTCTCTCCTCCCAGGAGCCGGGCCCAGGTTGATTCCCTGCCTCGCGTGGGGTCGGCCTGCTTTCGTTTCGACATCCGACCGCGCGAGTCGCGCGGCACTCTAAAGACCGACCAGGGCCTCAAGCTCAAGTTCCGAGCCGCCAGCGGCGTCAGCCTCATGGCGGGCCTTTATCGCAACGGAAAGGAGTTGCCCGACTCCCACTGCCTGGCCCAGGTAGACAAGGACGGCTGGGCGGTGGACGTGCTCTTTCCAGCGCCCGGCCGCTACAAGGTGGCCATCTTTGGCAAGGACGACCCGTTCGCCGAGCGCTTCAACTATGTCATGGAGTACCGGGTCGAGGCGCGGCGCGGCACCACTCAGCAGTTTCCCGAGATCTCCTCGACCTTCCTCGAGCGCAAGGCCATGCTCGATTATCCTCGCACCCTGGCCCTTCCGCCGGGCAAGAAATCGGCCTTCTCGGTCTACGTGCCCGCAGCCAGCGAGGTTCAGATCATCAATGGCGGGAAGTGGCATCCTCTGTCGCGCCAGGGACAGTGGTTCCGGGGACAGGCGGCCCTGGAGACGGGCGAGGCCAAGGTCAGCGCCCGGTTCCCAGGCAACGACCAGTACTGGACGCTGCTACGCTACCGGGTATCCGAGTAGGGCCGCATATGGCGTTGGGGGCGAGCTCGCGGCAATGCACTGGGCGCGTGACTGCGGACGGGCGAATCGAGCGCGAGCTGGGCGGATAGGCGCGCTTTGCCGGACGACAAGCCTTCAAAGCCGAGGAACAGTCAGGGCTCGTAATGGAGCACTCGCACGGCTGACGGCCAGGCTCGCCTGGCCGTCGCAAGAGCGGATTTCCACAATCGGGTAGTCCGGGCGAAGACGTCGAGACCTGCGAGCGCTTGCTGAAAACGCCCATCGCGAGCGGGGCTTAACCCTGCCCCTCGAGCAGGCTTTCAAGCTCACGGCCCCACCCGTCGAGTTGCTCGAGGCGGGCCCGCACCCTTCACCCTGCTCGCGGAGTCGCTCGGAGCGTTCCAGTGCCTCGCTGGCGGTGGCCACCAGGCCCGCCAGGCGCCGCCGCAGAGTCCCCTCCGCCCCCCGGCGGCTTTCCAGGATGCGATCGTCGAGGTCTCCGATCACGCGGTTGGCGTTCACCTCGAGCAATCGCTTCAGGAAGTCCGTGCACGCCGTGTCCTGATCGACGTCGGACAGGTGCTTGCGAGCTTTCGCGACGCCATTGTGGTGGTCGGCACCTCCGTTTCCCAGCCTTAAACGGAAGTCTTCAAGCACTGTGCGCCCGGTAGCGGTCGGAGAGGAGCACCAGGGTGATCTGTAGATTCGGGAGCGGTTCGAAACAAATTTCTCACCGCAGGTTACGTGGCACGGTCAATGCGACGAAGTTCACGGTTTCTGGAGGCCTGGCCGCAATGATGTAGAACACATACAGCATGCATCGAACCCAGATATACTTGCCCCAAGAGGCCTACGAGAGTTTGGTAGAACTAAGCCAGCGGCAAGGGATCACGCTGGCTGAGTCGATTCGTCGCGCCGTACAAATCTATCTCCGGCAGACCCATGCGGATGCATTGAGCCAGGCGTTGGAAACGTCGTTCGGTGCCTGGGGCGGCCGATCCGAGGCCACCGAGGACCTGGTGAAGAATATGCGTCAGGAGTGGAGCGAGCGTGAGCTTCGTGGTCGATACAACCATTCTGATTGACCATCTTCGGGGTCGACCGGAAGCCAGGGAATGGCTCGAGAATCATCAGACCGATGGGCTGAGCATTTCAGTGATCGCTCGGGCCGAAATTCTCGGAGGCTTGAGGGCAGGAGAAGAGCAAGCGACCTGGGCACTCCTTCAGCGTTTGCCAACGCTCGAGGTAGACAGCCGGGTCGCCGACCTGGCCGGGAGTTATCGTCGGCACTTCCTGAAGAGCCATGGCCTGCTCTTGCCGGACGCTCTCATCGCCGCGACCGCTCGCACCTACGACAAAACACTGGCAACATTGAGCACGCGTGATTTTCCGATGGACGACATCCGCGTCTTGCGTCCCTATTAGACTGAGCCATCGACGATCCCGATGGATGTTACAGCCCTTTGCCTCGCGGCAGGCTTTCGTCTGTGAATGGGCTGCCAGAAGGGGATCGCCCTGGCCCGACGCTTCGATGGAGACCGCCGCGTCAAGTCACCCAATGGTGCGCAAGTGCGCAAGGGCAAAGTGCCCGACAGCCACTGGCTGACCGAAGCCGCCCTCACAGGCCTGTCGTTCGGCTCTCGGGCGCAGGCGGGGGAGCCGGACGTTGGACACGGGTGCAGCTCTCGGGGGGCGGGGGCGCGGCCCGGCTCCCAGGGGTCCGTAACAGGGGTGTCCCTAGAGTAGGGGTAACCCGGCTTTCTTGAGACGAATCAGAAAGGGAGCCTGCGCGGGAGAGGCCCTCTCTCGGCACTCATTGGTTCGGATTCTCGAGCAAACTGACCAGACGAGCGGCAAGCTCGGCCGGTAGTTTCTCGGGCCAGCTTGAGTCTACCAACCCGACTTCGATCAGGTCGAGCAGGTGGACCCGGTCTTTCAAACGGAAAGAATTCAACTTCATCCGCACGAGCCCTTCGAGGCTCACTGTCGTAAAGGCAGCCATCTTCACCGACTCGTTGACCGACGGAGCAGGCGTCGGATCACCTGGATAGACTCTCTCTTCCGCAAAGAGGATGTGCACGCCGTCTCTCGCCTTGGACTCGGGGGTCTCCAGGAACATGTCCAAGCCCTTGGCATGACGGTAATGAAAGCCGGCTTCGCCCAGAATCGACTTGGCGGTCTCGAGATCGCTGCGCCGTAGCAGAATGTCGACGTCTTGAGTGTTGCGTACCGCCCCTTCATCGACCTGGGATACCCAGGCGGCGACCGCGTTGCCGCCTACTACGGCGTAGGGCAGGTCGGCGCTCTCCAGCACCGAGGCGACGCGCATGAGACGCTGACGGACCCTTTCCACAGCGTGCACCATCCTTTCCAGAGTATCCGGCCGCAGCAGCATACTCCCCAATTTCGCTCTCTTTGTTAGAATCACCCGTTGCGCAGTCGCCGACGACAGGCTCTGTGGAGGAAGTGAATTGCCACGCGCTTTCCAGGCGTCAGGACTGCACCCAGTCCTCCAGAGGCTCGGTCAGCGCCGCATCCAAGAGGGTCTCGAGTCTGGCGGGGTCGCGGAGCACCAGCCTCTCGTGGGCAGGCGGTTCCGCAAGAGATCCTGGTAGATTCGACAGTGGCGCCTGCGTGGTGGGCGGCAGGGTCGATAGCCCGCTAGCGCACCAGGCCGCGCAGCCGGTCCCGGTCCTCACCCTGGACGACCGGGCCGGCATACACGTTGCTACGGTTACCCCGAGCTACGGGCGACATGGACATCTGGGTTCCGGTGGCTCCCGAGGTAGCCTCGCGGCTCGTACAGAATGCGACGGTCAAGCTCGCGAACCGTGCTGGGCCGCTCTACGAGGGCGACGGCTCACCGGAGGCAGGTGTGGGCCGCGACGCCAAGAAGACCGCGGCGCTTCTCAATTACTTCGTCACACACCGCGACCGGATGCAGTATGCCGCCTTCAGGAAGAGGGG
>QWHO01000659.1 GCA_021404945.1 bacterium CPR1 | reverse complement strand
CCTCGCCGAGCTTCGCGACGCCGAGCATCCGCTTCGGCGCCGCAGTTTCGACTTCGTCCTTGGTCTACATCCTGACAAGGGCGGATTGTTTCGCATCGAGGATCAACTCGCCATCTGGTTCCCCACGGCGAAAGTCTTGCTGGTTTAGCGATGCCGGCCAAGTTCATCCCCATCGGAAAGCCCGCCCATGACGCCGAGCGTCAGGCGTTGCGCTTCCTGGTCGACGGGCTGCCGAGCCATTACACCGTCTACGGCAATCCCTGGCTGGTGGAGCGCGGTGGGGTCATCTATGAGTTGGACGCGGTCGTCGTCGCACCGTATGCCATCTTCGTCGTGGAGACCAAGGCCTATCGGGGTCGTATCGACGGCACCGACCACGACTGGTACGTGCCGAACCCGATCCCGAGCCCGTTGAAACTCAATCGCCTCACGGCACAGGTTCTGAAGACGCAGCTCAAGCGAGAGAGCTGGCACGCCGGTCAACTCTGGGTGGAAGGCCTCGTCTTTCTGTCGGCCACCACGGACTTCGACATTTCCGGCAGCGCCAGCCGGCACCGCGTACACTCTCGCAAGACCATCCTGGCGGCGCTGCAAGACCATAGTCTCATCGAGAATCTGACCGGGCATCGTTCCCTGCACCCTACCCGCGATGGCGAAGCTGACTTGATGCGTCTCTTGCAGGGCGTCAAAGGCGGTCCGCAACCAGTGCGCCGCGTGCGTGAGTATGAGATCGTCGATCGCATTTCGCACCACGAGACCTTCACGGAGCTTCTTGGGAAGAACAGTCTCTCAGGAGTCGAGAGGGTGCTGCGAATCTACACCGTCCCTGCGTTGGCCCTGGAGGAGCAGCGGGAACGCGCTCTTGACCGCGCTCGCTGGGAAGCTCAGGTCATGGGACGGCTGGGTCGGTGCGACGGCATTCTGAGCGCCGACCCGCCTTTCAACGACGAAGCCGGCATCGTTTTGCCCCTGGAATACTTCCGAGGAATCACGCTGACGACCTGGCTCGAGCGCTATGGGCCTCAATCGACGCGCAAGGTGAAACCAGATCTGCAGGCCCGCACCGACCTCTGGCTGCGCATCACCGAGACCCTGGACGACGCGCACCAGCAGGGGGTGGTCCACCGCCTGCTCCGACCCGAGGTGGTGCTGGTGGAGGACGCCCCGAAGCCCAAGCAGATCCGCATCACCGGTTTCGACCTGGCCAAGCAACTCAGCGCCGTGGACAAGACCGCCTGGCTCACGACCCTGAGCGATGAGCGCCTGATCTACGCCGCCCCGGAGGTCATCCAGGCCTTCAGCAGCGCGGAGCCGGCCTCGGACCAGTTCAGCCTTGGGGTACTGCTGGCCATGCTCTTGACCGGGCGGCCCTTGTTCGAGAGCACCAGGCAGCTGATGGCCGAGCGCAGGCTGATGCGGCGAGTGCGCGACCTCGACCAGCGCATTCCGCTCAGTCTGGATGAAGTGGTCACCCGAATGGTCCAGATCCGTCCCACCGATCGTTACGGCTCTCTGGGAGACGCCGTGTCTGCCGTTTGGAAGGCTCGCCAACCTGAGCGGCCCCAATTGCCCGGAATGCCGCCCGAGCGCAAGGCCGCGCTGGACCCTGACAATCTGGAAGCGGGTACCCGGATCGGCACCGACTACGAGGTAGTGGGCCGCCTGGGGCAAGGGGGAATGGCGATCGTGTACGCCGCCCGCCACCTGGTAAGCGGCCGTACGCGGGCGCTGAAGATCGCCCGCAGCGAGGACGTGGCCGAGGAGGCTCTGCGGGGAGAGTATCAGGTGCTCTCCGGGCTCGATCACAGCAATATCGTGCGCGTGGTGGACTTGAGCAAGATGGTCGAAGGGCGGCTCACGCTGGTGATGGAGCGGGTGGGCGGCCAGAATCTGCGTCAGTGGCTGGGCGTGCATCAGGCCCCCGAGGCCAGCGTGCAGCGCCGTCTGGCCGAGGAGCTGTTGGCCGGGCTGGATTACCTCGAGCAGAAGGGGATCACCCACAAGGACCTCAAGCCAGACAACCTGTTGGTGGATGACGGCCGACTGACAATCATCGACTTCAGCCTGGCCACCATGCCGGCCGACGCAGCCTACGGAGGAACCGCGCTGTACCGGGATCCCGCCAGTGCCCGCTGGACGCACGGCACGGACCGGTTCGCGGCCGCGCTCTGTCTCTTCGAGCTCTACGCCGGCCGCCATGCCTTCGAAGGGCGGGTCCCTGAGCCCGGCGAGTCTCCGGGCGTGCGCGCAGACGACATCGACCCGCCGGGCCTGGCCGAGTTTTTTCGCAAGGCGCTGGACCCCGTTCCTGAGAAACGCTTCCCTTCGGCCCGCGCCATGCGCGAGGCTTTGCTGGTGGCGCTGGGGGAAGAAGTCGAGTTGCCTGACGGGCCGGTGGCAGCCGAGCAGCTCGACGTCACCACCCCTCTTCGGGCGACCGGTCTGTCGAGTCGAGCCGTCCGAGCCCTGGCCCGCAGCCAGGTCCACACGGTTGGTGACCTCTTGGCCCTGCCTGCGGCCCAGATTCGAGCCATCCACGCCATCGGCACCAAAGCTGCCAGGGACGTGCTCGCCTTTCAACAGAAACT
>QWHO01000658.1 GCA_021404945.1 bacterium CPR1 | reverse complement strand
CCTTGCGACGGCGAGGGGACTCGCGCACCTCGGGCTGCTCGTCGCGCTCGGCCGGAGGGGAGGGCTCGGGGTCGGTCAGATCGAGCAGGACCCGCATCAGGGCGATGCCGTCAGCGATACAGTGATGCAGGCGGGCGATCAGGGCCGAGCCACCCTGAAAGTCTTGCACCAGGTGCAACTGCCAGAGAGGAATGCTCTGATCCAGCGGGCAGCTCATCAGGTCGCTGACGAACTCGAGCAGGTCGCTCTCCTTGGATTGGGGGGGCAATCGCCAGGAGACCAGGTGGCGGTCGATGTCGAACTCTTTGTCCAGCGTCCAGCGGGGACGACCGAGCACGGGGAACTCGACCTTCATGCGGAAGCGCTCGTAGCGCAGCAGGCGCCTCTCCAGCGTGAAGCGCAACCACTCGTGGTCGACCGGCTGGTCGAACAAGAACATGCCCGTGACCATCATGGGGTTGTTGGGCTCTTCCATGTGCAGCCAGGCGGCGTCGGCGTTGGTCAGCGGAATGGTGCGCGGCTTGCTGGGCACCTCGAGCCTACACGAAGCGCCGGATGAACTCGCCGGCCTCGGCCAGCGACTGGCGCCCCTCGGGCATGACGGGAGCAAAGAGCTGCCAGACGTGAGGCTGGCCCTGCCACACCTTGAGCCGAGTGGTCACCCCGTGCTGCTGGGCCTTGCGGGCAAAGCGGGTGGAGTCGTCGAGCAGCACCTCGTTGTCGCTCACGTGCAGCAAGAGCGGGGGGAGCCCGGACAGATCGGCGTAAAGAGGCGACAGGGTGGGATGACGGGGGTCTTCGTAGCCGACGTAGAGGCTGACAGCGCGGCGGATGCCTTCGCCGCTGAACATGATGCAATTTCGGTCGTTGTGGTCGAGCGAATGACCGGTGCAAGCCAGATCGGTCCAGGGCGAGAAGACGGTGGCCGCGGCAGGCAGGGGCTCGCCCTGGTCGCGCAAGGCGATCAGAATGGCCAGAGCCAGGCCGCCCCCGGCCGAATCGCCGGCCAGGGCGATCTGATCGGGCCGAAAGCCCTTCTGGCGCAGCCAGCGGTAAGCCGACAGGCCGTCCTCCAGGGCGGCCGGATAGGGGTGCTCGGGCGCCAACCGGTAGCGCACGGCCAGCGTCTGGGCCCCGCTGAAGTGGGCCAGTCCGGCCGTGATGGGGCGGTGGGTCTCGGGCGAGCAGAAGAAGTATCCCCCACCGTGAAAGTAGAGGATGGCCCGGCAGGAGGAGCCTTTGGGTGGCAGGGCCCACTCGCCCCGCACGTCCTGCTCTTGCACGGGAGCGAAGCTGACGTTAAACAGGCTGAGGTTGTGCACTCCCATGAGGAAGTTGATCCAGCGGCGCACGTAGGGGACGTCAATATGGCCGCGCGAGCGGGCTTTCACCAGCCGGCGGATGACAAAGCTCATCATGGTGCACTGGGGGCTCACCCGGCGCGTCAGCATACTCGGGAAAAATTCAACACCCGGCCGGGCTCTCCCTGGTCCGGGGCTGGAACAGCTCCAGATCGAGCTCGGCCTTGAGCGCCTTGCGAAACTCGTTGGAGGAGAGCGAGCTGGCCGGCTGGCCGGTGCGCTCTTCCAGGTCCTGGATGAACTCGCTCCACAGCTTCTCGCGGCGGGCAAGCTCGAGAGGGTCGCGCTGCCTGCCGAACTGCTGGACGTACTTGTTGTGCCGGCACAGCATGCGGAAGGCGGCCTCGGTGTTGGGGCGCTGCTCGGGCAACCCCAGCACTTTGACATCGTGACCCACGGCGTGGATGGGCTGGCCCCACTCGGAGTAGCCCCCGAAAATAGTGCCCAGCTTTCTCAGAGCTCGGGCCAGGTTGCGCTGGCGAATGGTCTCCAGGAACTTGGCGAACATGGGCAACTGCACGGCCCGGTGCATGGTGGGCTCGGTCAGCTTGACGTCCACGCGCAACTCGTCGCGCAGGATGTCTTGCATGTCCTGGGCGGTGATGCGGTTATCGGTGGCCAGGTGGATGCGCTCGCCCACGGCCTCGGGGCGTTTCAAGGCGGCCACGATGCCCCGGGCCACCCAGTCTACCGGGATCAGGTTGAGCTGGGCTGAGGGGTCACCCGGGAAGATGCTGGCCATCTTGTAGAGCACCCAGGTCTTGCCGAACTTGAGGAAATCGCCCTGACTCTCGCGCAGCGCCTCCTTGGCTCGCCCGAAAGCGTTGACGGGAGCGTTGACCACCTTCTGGTCTCCCCGGTTGTTGCCGGTGCGGCTGTCTCCGATCACGATGGCGGGGCAGAGCTGAACGACCCGCAGGCCCTCGTCGAGCATGAAGCGCTCGGTCTCGATGGAGCCGAAGGCCTTGGTGAGCTCGTAGAAATTGTTGTAGAAGTTACGGGGGAAGACCACGTCCTCCTCGCGCGCCTCCTGGCGCACCTGGCGCCCGTGGATGTAGGCGGTCTCGATAGAGAGGTGGGCCACGAAAGGGCTGTCTTTGGCGCACTGCAAGCCCAGCGAGAAGTTGAGGGCGTTCAGGCTGCCCAGCACGTTGGCCCGATACGACTCGAGGTAGGGGTCGTCGAAGGCCACGCTGGCGGCGCAGTGGATGACGTGGGTGAGGGTGCGCTC
>QWHO01000657.1 GCA_021404945.1 bacterium CPR1 | reverse complement strand
CTTCGCCGAAGAGCTCCTCAACAAGCAGCGAGCCGCCGAGGACTTCGCCGACGCACAGAAGGCCCTGGACGAGAAGCGTGTCCAGGAACGTGTTCAGGCCATCGACGATGGGTTCCGCCGTGAGCACCTCGCGAGAGAGGCCTCCCTGCGGGAGATGATCGCCGTCGAGACCGAGAAGCTGAACGTGGTCCAGGCCGGTTCGAACGAGGAGCTGGCCATCCTCGAGCGCAGGGCCGACCTCGAGCGCCAGCTCCGGGAGAAAGGCACGAAGCGCGTGGAGGAAGCCGCCCGCTCGCAGGCCCAGAGCATCCTGGATACGCTCGACCTGGTGAAGAGCCAGAGCGGCGCCTCCTCGCAGGAAGCCGCCGATGCCTATGAGGTGGTCATCACCCGCCTCGAGCGGCTGGGCGAGGCCTACAAGAACACCTCCCCCGAGCTGACCAAGTTCGTGAACGAGCAGATCAAGAGCGCGAAGGCTGGCCGCGACCAGGCCCTGGCCCTGGTCCCCAAAGAGAACTTCAAGGCCCTGAACGATTCGGTGACTGAAATCGGGGCCGGGCCAACGAAGAACACGCTCGACGAACTGCGGCAGGTGGATGCCCAGATCCGCCTGGTCGAGCAGGCCAGGCGTAGGCTCGGGGCCGCCAACCTGGACGAGGCCAGCACCACCAAGCTGCTGACCCAGCTCGGTCAGCAACGCCTGCAGGTGGAGCAGCGCATCGCCCAGGCTCGCCAGCAAGCCGCCCAGGAGCTACGCGGGCTCGAGCTGTCAGCCCAGGATCAGATGATCCAGGAGCTGGAGGCCCGGGCTGCCGCTGGCGAAGACGTGGAAAAAAAGCTCCAGCAAGCCCGGCTCGACCGCCTGAACCTCGCCCTGGAAGCCATCGACGCCGAGACCCAGGCTGAAATCGAGGCTACCGGGCTCAAAGAGGAAGCCGTCTCGAAGGCCGAGCTCAAGAAGACCGCCCTGCTCCGAGCCTTCTCCCTCGAGCAGTTCCAGCGAACGCAGGCCGGCACCCGGGACGCCAGGGCTCAGCTCGAGCAGCAGGACCAGGACTATGCCAGGTCCCTGGATCGCCGCCGTGGCCTGGCCAACCGGGCCGGTGGCCCTCAGTCGCCGCTACAGTCCTTCGAGGAGGCGTTCGGGGCGGGGAACGGGTTCAACTTCACCGGGGTGGAGCAGTCGAGCTTCGGCCGAAGCGCCCTCCGACCCACGGCCCCGAAGGTCCCTCGCCTCGAGACCCCCGAGCAGGTCCGTCAACGGGTGGCCGCCTCCCAGAAGCCAGGTCAGGCCCAGCTCGCCGACGGCCCCGGGTCTCGAGTCAGGCCGGATGGCTCGAAGATCTACAACACCACCATCAGCGTGGACGGGCAGTTCGGGCGCCTGAGCGACCCCGAGGTGAACCGCCTGGTGGACGCCGTGGTGGGCAAGCTGGGTCGGAGAATCGAGCAGAAGCGCCGCACCGGCCCGGCCCCGGGCCAATCATTCCGTGAGTGATCTGACCCGCCGGGCCGTCGTCGTGGAGGTCGCCGGGCGGAGGTTTAGCATCCGAGAGTTCACCCTGGCCCAGCTCGAGCGCTACCTGGAGATGATCCAGGGGTCGGTTGAGGAGGCCTTCGCCTGGCTCCTCCGTCGCCCGCTGGAGGGCTCGCCGCCGTCCCCGGCCTGGGTCAGGGATAGCCTCTCGCCGTCCGAGCTACGGGCCCTGCAGGCTCTCGTGGCCGAGCTGCACGACCTCCAGCCAGCTACTCCGACCGAGAACGAGGGCCCCGGGTGGGCCACGATCATTCACCCCGTCGCGGTGGCCTATGGCCTGGACCCCCTCCATGTCTGGAGAGGGTGGACGCTACGCCAGCTCCAGGCCGTCCTGGTCCCCATCCGGGAGGCGCAATGGGACGAGAGCTGTTTCCGGCTGAGCCTTCACGGCTTCAAGCCGCCCGAGAAGCCCGCCCCGGCTCAGCGTAAGCTGACGAAGGAAGAGGAACAGGAAGCCATCGCGCGGCTGAAGGCTCGCATGGCCGGCCTGGGCCTGAACAAGAAGCCTGTCGAGCCCGAGGCAATGAAGGCTCGCCTCGCAGAGCAGGGCGTTCAGCTCGATGTCATCGACCCCCTGAAGGAATCCCGGAAAGGCGCCCGAGGCTAGTAGCGGTGGAGCCAGGTTGTCCCGTTCTCGTCGGTGGAGACCTCCGGGAACGGGTCGGCTTCGGGCTCGAAGTTCATCTCGTGCGTGTATCCAACATCCAAAACACCATGTACTGCTTCCATCGCGAGCATGTGGTGGCTGCCCCATCCGAGCAGGTCCGCGCTGGGCAGGCACGGGGGATGGACGGAGCGCGTTCGACCGTCGCACCATCGGGCCAGGGCTTCCATCGCCGGCCCGCTCCCGACGAAGCGGCCCTCCAGCCAGAGGACCTCGACCGGGAACCCCTGGAGGGAGCCCCGCCAGGTGATCGTTCGGGCGGTCATTTCTTCTTCCGCGCCTTCTTGAGCCAATGGTCCTCGGGGAGTTCGTCCGTGGGCGCGGGAGGCCTCTCCGCCGCCGCGACGTTCAGGACGACGAGTTGCCCGGAGTAGAGCCCGGCGAGAAGGTTG
>QWHO01000128.1 GCA_021404945.1 bacterium CPR1 | reverse complement strand
ATCAGGCCGGGCGGGAGCGTCTGCGAGCGAGGCGGGCCGGTCCCACCAGGACCAGGCTGTCGGTCACACCCACGCTGGAGCCACCACCTGCAGTCAGCATGCTGCCGCGCACCGTCTGCCAGGCCTCGCCCAGCTCGACTCCCCGCTGGACCAGCCCCTGGAGCATCTCGCGGGCCGGCAAGAGCTTCGAGCGATCCTCGATCTGGCGAGCCAGGACCGTGTCGAAAGCATCGAAGGTGTCGCGCGCATCGCTGGTCTGCACCTGGCCAACGAACTCGGTGAGACGGCTGGCCTCGTGGCGGAAACTCGCGGCATCAGGGCCGTAGGCCAGGGCCTGGATATAGGCATCCAGCGCCAACCGGTCGGGCCTGGAAGCGTCGGGCGCCTGGTGGGCGGCCTCGAGCATACCCACGTAGAGTTGAGCTCGCTCCTGAAAGGTGGTGCCCTCCACAGGTTCGCTGATGGCAGTGAGGGCGTAGTCGGCCTGCTCCGGGGAGAGGCGCCCGGCCTGAGCCTGGGGCGCGAGCAACTCCTGGTAAACCTTCTGGAAGGTGCCGGCCGCCTGGACGGCCTCCGCTGCCCCGAGCGGACCGGCGTGCTGGACTTCCCGGAAAGCACAGGCTCCGATGCGCAGCGCGACGTTGGGCTCGAGCTCGCAGGAGTCCAGAAAGCCCTTCAGGGCCCTGGCCACGTCGGGCTTGCCGGTAGAGCGAACATCCGCGCCCCCCTTCCAGACATCCAGCACGGTGGCGTCATCCGGGGCGATCAGTCGCCAGGAGCTCTGGTCGGGCGCGGTCGACTGGACGGGAGAGCGAAGCTTGTAAATGAAGTAGAAGTTGTCCAGCCACTGATAGGAAGCCAGAGGCCGGGTGGGAGCCTGCTCGGCCCCGGAGCCGACCCCGAGACCCCATCCCTGCTCGTGAAGATGCTGCAGAGCCCGGGCTGCACCGGGATGGGCAAGCGATTCGGGGGAGTCGCCGAGCAGGAAGACGGCGGCTTCATGCACGCGTCGAAAGCCCTGGATGCTTCCCAATCCGGCGTTCTGCGGGTCATCAGGCTGCTCGAGCTTGAGCAGTTTCCAGGGCGGGTCGGCCTCGACCAGCTCCACGATCCTGGCGGGACTGACCTCATGCGCGGTGCCCGCGGGGGGGTATCCCCTGTAGGTGACCCCCTGACCTGCCAGCTCCTCGAGCACCGACTGGAGAGCTTCTCGCTGTTGGGAGGTCAGCGACGCTGGTCCGCGTTCCTCACCGAGCCAGCCCGTGCAACTCATTCCAGAGCCGGCCGCGAGCGACGGGCGGAAGGTTGGGGCGGGGCGGCGCCGGCTCGCGCGAGGCGCCCACCGAGTCGACCGGATCGCCATCACCCGAGGCTGCTTGCGGACGGCCCGGGCGCAGATGGAAGGCATTCAGGCTCACGACATCGCGCAGCATACCGTTGCTCCATTGGACGGCTGACGGCCAGGTCCCTGCAGGCCGCAGGACTCGGGAGCCCCCGCCCAGGCTCGCCGACTTCTCTCTTAGAGAGCTGGTCGGGCTACGCCGCCAACGACTGCAGCGCGCCGGCCTCCCGACCACCCTGACCGTAGTACGTAGGATGTCGATCCGGGGTCCCGAGGTTTGAGTTTGACTCGAGCTTGCTGAAGCCGGCCTGGCCCATCGAACGGAACATGCTCATGCGGTTGACTGCATTGATGAAGCCGGTGAGCTCGTCTTCGGTGATGACCCCGTCGGCCGCCACAGTGGCGAGCATCAGGGCCGCAACCGACTCCTTCGAATTGTTCTACGTTTCATTTCAAAAGCTTCCGGAATCGATTGAGCATTCCTCCCCGTCCGGACGTGATTTCGCATTAAGATGATTCATCTCTTTACGGGCGGAGCAGGCGGCTGAGGGCCTTCTCCTGGCGTTCCGGGCTTTATGCAACATCCGGGAAACAACTGGCAACAGCCGGTTAACCCGGCCCGGGCACACCTGCGCTAGGCTCCGGCCATGTTGACCAGCTTGCGCAATTTCGTTAGCACCCACATCGGTTCCAGCTCGGACTATCAGGGCGCCTCGACCGGCAAGAAGGCCGCCCTGGTGGGCGGCTGGGCGGCCCTGACCACAGGCGTGGGAGCCGCGGTCGGAGCCGCCCGCCAGGGACAAGACATCGTCACCTATAGCCAGCAGCCCATCTTCGAGACCTACCGGGTCCAGACCGGCACCAGTTGGAACTCCCATTGCACGATTCCGATGCAGGTCGGAGATATGACGATCTACCAGCCCGGTTGCTACTGGGAAGATCCGGTCTACACCACCTACCGGACCGACAGGGTCATCGGGCACGAGCAGGTAGCCCACCACACCGTGGGCTTCCCCAACACCGTCGTCCAGGGCGCTCTGCTCGGATTCGGCTTCGGCATCGCGACCGGCGTGATCGGCCTGGTCGCCCACGAGATGCTCCAGCGCTAATGTGCTCGCACTTTGGTTTGGCACATTAGCACAATCTGACGAACGCGCCGGAACTGTGTTCCAGCGCGTTGTAAAGTGCAAGACCAAAGGCCTTGCACTTTAGACGCACCCGACAAGGCGAGCATCCTTACGATTCCTGCAAATCGAACTCACAGATGCAGTGAAGGAGCGTTATCCGAGGCCCGACGAACTTGAGGTAGCTGGAGAATCCGCCAACTCCACGCGGCTGGGCCTGCCAGGTGAGCCATCGGGAATTCTCCCGAGCCGCGGGGATGCTCGACCCTGGCGATGCTCGAGGATGGGTGAGGGCCGGAAACTGGCTCAAGGAGATTCTGGCGCAGGAGTCGCTCGCAGCCGATAACTCTCCCTAGATCGAGATTTCATCCCGCTCTCCCCCGCCGCCAGAGCCGCTCTTTTGAGCCCGCACCAGCGTGTAGTAGAGCGCTTGCTCCCTCGTTCGAGATGATGGACGCCCACCAGGCCTATTTTTCGCCGGGCTCCACGACGGTGCGGGTGCAGGACGACAACGTCCAGGTGGGGGCCGTCAAGCTCCGCGTTCGCAAGCGAACCTGAGCTTACCCGACCCCTCGCCGGCCCAGCAGCCGCAGCAATCCGTCCAGAATGGTCAGCGGGTGGGGAGGACAGCCGGGGATGAAGAGGTCCACCGGGAGGATCCCGCCCACGCCGCTCTCCACCTCGGGGTGATCGCGATAGGGCCCGCCCGCAGTGGCGCAGGCTCCCACCGCGATCACCAGGCGGGGCTCGGGCACCGCCTGGTAGGTCTTGAGCAGGGCCTCGCGCATGTTCTGACTGACCGGGCCGGTCACGATCAGCCCGTCGGCGTGGCGCGGCGAGGCCACCACCTGCACCCCGAAGCGGCCCAGGTCGAAGACCACCGTGGAGAGCACGTTGATCTCGGCCTCGCAGGCGTTGCAGCCCCCCGCGCTCACCTGGCGCAGCTTGAGCGAGCGGCCGAACAGCTGGCGCGAGCGGGCCTCCAGGGCCTCGGCCAGCTTGAGCTCCTGGCCGGTGAGCACGAGGTCGGATCGAGAGCGCACCGCCATGCGGTGGTCTTTTCCGAAGCTGATGGCCCCCTCGGGACAGGCCCGGGCGCACTCGCCGCAGAAGAGGCAGGCGCCCAGGTCGAGCAGCGGCCCGGGGCTGACCGCCCCGGTGGGGCACACCTCGGCGCACGACGTGCAGCCTTCCTCACAGCGCTCGGAGGAAAGCACCGGCAGGCCCTGATAGCCCGAGGGCAGCGAGGGCGGGGCCTGGTCGCTCAGGGTCCGGTGTCCCTGTCGGAATCGTTCGGTCAAAATCTTCAGCATCAGAGATCGTGCCCACAGTAGCTCAGATTGAAGCTCTTGTTGCAGAGCGGAAAGTCGGAGATCTCCTGGCCGCGCATGGCCAGTGCCAGCCCGGGCCAGTTGAACATGCTGGGATCGACGATCTGGTAGCGCCCGAAGCGCCCCTCGTCATCGGTCACGGCCAGGTGGCAGACGGCCCCGCGCCAGCCCTCCACCAGGCAGACCGCCAGGTGCGCGGGGGCCAGCGCTCCGACCTCCCGGGAAAGCTCCCCGGAGGGCAGCTCCAGCTGTTGCAGGAAATCCAGTGAGGCCTGCACCTCCTGCCAGCGCACCAGGGCCCGGGCCATCACGTCCCCGCCCTCGGCGGTGCACAGGGCCGGTCGGGGCAGATCCTCCTGGGGCAGCTCGTGGCGAACGTCCAGCGGCAGCCCGCAGGCTCGCGCCGCCGGTCCCACCAGGCCCAGCTCCCGGGCCGTTTCGAGACTCAACCGGCCGGTGTCCTCGAAGCGGGCTCGCACCCAGGAGTTGGCCAACAAGACCTCCACCGCTCCCTGCGTGTCGCGCCGGATGGTATCGAGCGCAGGGATGCGCTCCAGATCAACGCTGACCCCGCCTGACCGCACCAGCCCGCGCCCGAAGCGGTTGCCGCACAGCTCGGCCGTCAGGTTCAGGTAGGCTCCACGCAAGCGCCCGCACCAGGAGGCGGTGGGCAAAAAGGCCACGTCCCCGGCCAGCGCCCCCAGGTCACCCACGTGGTTGGCCAGGCGCTCGAGCTCAAGGGCCACCATGCGCACCGCCCGGGCCCGCCGGGACGCCTGCACCCCGGCCAGCTCCTCACACAGCTCGCTGTAGCAGGTGGCGTGGGCGATGCTCGAGTCCCCAGCGGCCGTCTCAGCGTAGTGAATGCTGCGCCGAGACGGCCCTCCCACCAGGGCCCGCTCCACCCCGCGGTGCTGGTAGCCCAGCGCGATCTCCAGGTGCAGCACGTGCTCTCCGTTGCACTGAAAGCGAAAGTGGCCCGGCTCGATGACGCCGGCGTGCACCGGTCCCACGGCCACCTCGTGCACCTGGGGGCCGCGCACCCGGTAGAACTGCCCCCCATCGCGTAGCCGGCGCAGCGGCTTGAGCCAGGGATGGCCTACCGGTCGCAGGCCGTGCTCTTCGAAAAGGGCCCGCTCCAGGGCCTGGGCCGAGGGCAGGTCGGGGGTCAGCGAGGGATACTCCTCTTCCACCCGGGTGGCCCGCACGACCAGCCCCTCGGGGCGGACGAGCACGGCCAGCAGCTCGCCCTGCCAGAGGGTGAGGGCGGCCAGTCGGCCGTGCCTGCACGTGCCTCTCCATTCGTGCATGTCCAGACGGGGGATCTCGCTCAGCTTGACGATCACGGGGCCGAGGCCTCGCGCAGGAGCCGGGCCAGCGGCTCGGGCAGATAGACCCCCAGCACCAGGGACAGGGCCAGGAGCAGCAGCGGTGGCAGCACCGACCAGCCTGGCTCGCTTTGAGGGGGACGCTCAGGCGGCGCCCCCTGGGCCATTCCCAGCACGGCCCGGGACATGCCGATGAAGACCAGGGCCAGGGTGGCGGCGAACAGTCCCGCCACCACGAACCGCCCGTCCTGGAGAGCTCCCCGGAAGATGATCAGCTCGCTCATGAACGGTCCGAAAGGAGGCGAGCCCGCCAGGGCCAGAAAGCCTCCCAGCCAGAGAGCCCCCGTGGCTGGCAGCCAGCGCATCAGGCCGCGGACCCGGGCGATGGTGCGGGTGTGGTAGGAGTGCATCAGGTTGCCGGCCACCAGGAACAGGGTGGCTTTGACCAGGGAGTGGTTGAGGGCGTGGAAGAGACTTCCGAATCGGGCCACTCCGCCCAGCCCGGTGCCCAGGGCCAGGATGCCCATGTGCTCGACGCTGGAGTAGGCCAGCATGCGCTTGAAGTCTCGTGTGTTGAGGATGAACAGGGCGGCCACGCCGAGGCTGACCAGACCCAGCGCGACCAGCATCCCGCCCGAGTAGGCTCCGATGCCGGCGGCCTCGGTGATCTCGCAGCTGCGCAGGATGGCCAGGAAGGCACAGTTGAGAAGCGTGCCCGAAAGCAGGGCGCTGACCACGCTGGGCGATTCGCTGTGGGTATCGGGCAGCCAGGTGTGCAGGGGCGCCAGCCCCATTTTTGTGCCGTAGCCCACCAGCTGGAGCACGAAGGCCAGCTTGAGCCAGGGGAGGTCCAGCTGTTTGGCCCGGGCCACCAGGGCCGAGAGCTGCAGGGGGGAGGAAGCCAGCTCGCTCACGGTCGAGCCGGCCACCACCAGGAACAGGTTGCCCAGCAAAGCCAGCCCGATGCCCACCGAGCACACCAGCAGATACTTCCAGGTGGCCTCCAGCGAACGGTGGTGGCGGTGAAAGTAGATCAGGGGAGCGCTGGCCAGGGTGGTGGCCTCCACCGCGATCCAGAGCAGGTTGAGGTGGTGGCTCAGGCAAACCAGGGTCATGCTGGCCAGAAAGGCCAGCAGGCAGCCCACGAAGGTCGACAGGGGAGCGTTCTTAAAGAGCAGGCCCTCGATCAGGTCGGTGCGCGATCCGGCCTCCTCACGCTTGAGGTAGCCCACGGCGTAGATCGAGCCCATCAAAAAAAGCACGCTGGTGATGAGCAGAAACATCGCTCCGGTGGCGTCGATTTGGATCCACTCCGCACTCGGGGGGGGCAGCGGCTGGCCCAGCAGCCAGCAGGTCAGGCCGAAGTGGATCAGGGCCGTGCCCACCAGCAGGCTGTAGAGCAGGCCCGGGCGACGCGTCAGGAAGGCGAGCGCGGCGGTGATGGCGGGCAAGGCGATCAGGCTATCCACGGGTTAGTCTTTCAGCTGCACGAGCCGCTCGGTGCTGAGCGAGTCGAAGGTGCGATTGATGTGAAACAGCGTGATGCCCATGACCAGCACGGCTACCAGCGCGTCGAGCAGGATGCCGGCTTCGATCACCAGCGGGGCGTGGGGCAGAACGGCCAACCCGAAAGCGTAGATCCCGTTCTCGAAGACCAGGTAGCCCAGCGCCTGCACCAGGGCCTTCTTGCGCGCCACCACCAGGAACAGCCCCACGGCCACGGCTGTGAAGGCCACCGGTACCAGCAGGTGGGAGGGAGGTGCGGCGGGCAGGGGGATCTCAGCCGTGAAGACCAGTGACGCCCCCAGCACCAGCACACCCAGGAGGAGCGACAGGTTATAGCTCACCAGAGGCTCCACCTCGCGCGTCACCCTGGCCTCGCGCAGGGCTCGCTGCATCAGCCAGGGGAAGATGAGCCCCTTGACGGCCAGACCCGACAGACCCACCAGCAGCACCTCGCGCTCGAAGCCGTAGGCCAGGATGGGCAGCACGCCCAGCAGCACCCCCTGGTAGCCGACCACCCGAATGAGGGAGGGGATCGAGCTTGAGCCGAGCAGCCAGAACAGGCTGAGGATCAACAGCACCAGCGCGGTATCCATCAACTGCCCCTCGTTTGCAGGAGCAGGGCCAGAGCGGCCAGGGCCGAGGCCGTCGCCAGGAGCTCACTGATGCGCAGAAGTCGCAGTCGGGCCACGCTCGACTCCACCACCCCGATGGCCAGGGCCAGGCCGATCTGCACGCCCATCAGCTCGAGCAGGCTCAGGCCGGGAGAGAGCAGGCTGGCCGCCAGGGCCCCCAGGACCCACAGCTTGATGGCCGCCGCCCAGGTCATGTAGGCCAGATCGGGCCCGCTGTGATCGAGGATCATCACCTCGTGGACCATGGTCAGCTCCAGGTGCGTGTTGGGGTCGTCCACCGGCACCCGGGCCGACTCGGCCAGCACCACGATGAACAGGGCCAGCCCCACCAGCAGGGAGGGCTGTTGCTGCGACAGGCTGACGGCCAGCGAAAAGAGCAGACCCAGCTCAGCCAGGGCCGAGAAATGCACCTCGCGGCTGGCTCCCATGCCTTCGAAGCTGGAGCCTGTGTCCAGGGCCGCCAGCACCATCCAGAAACGCTGCAGGGCCAGCAGGGAGCAGGCCAGCAGCAGGGTGGGCAGGGCCCGGGAAGGCAGCAGCGCGGCCGCTCCCAGCGAGCAGGCCAGGCAGACGCTGGGAGCCAGCTTGAAGACCCAGGTGGTGGTGTGGCTGTAGACCGCCCCCTTCTGGACCAGGCGCAGAAGGTCGTGATAAGGCTGCAGCAGGGGCGCTCCGCGGCGGCCGGCAAACCAGGCCTTGACCCGGGTGATGATGCCCAGCAAGAGAGGGGACAAGAGCGCCGCCAGCACCAGGCTCACAATTGCCCCCAGGCCAGCAGGCCCACCAGGGTGACCAGCACATACAACACGTAGAATTGCACGCGACCGTGCTGCAGTCGTCGCAGCAAGCCCGAGAGGCGCACCAGCCCCTCGAGCATGGGGCGATAGACCTCGTCTTCGAACAGGTCCGGGGTCTCATCCGAGAAAGTCTCCTCGGCCGGAAAGATCGGCTCCATGCGCGGCTGATGCACCCGGTGATGCAGCACCGAAGCGAAGAGGTCGGTCAGGGGCTGACTGAAGGAAAGCCCGGTATATTCCATGCGGGTGCTGGGGGCCAGGTAACCGCAGCCCCAGGTGGGCGCCGCCCCTACGGGGCGGGTCTTGAGCAGCTGGCTTCTGAGGGCGTAGAGCGCTGCCGCCAGGGCCACCACCAGGCCGGTGAAGCTGAGCAGGCTGGCAAGCACGGCTGACTGCTCGGGGTAGGTGCGCGAGAGCAGCCAGGGGGTGCCCGCGGCCAGCCCCAGCGCTCCCAGCGCCAGCAGCGCCATGGGAGTGAGCATGAGCGGCCCCGGGTCATGGGCCCTGGCCGCGCGCTGGCTGCGCGGCTCGCCCAGGAACGCGATGCCGAAGGCCTTGGTGAAGGCGGCCAGGGCCAGACCGGCCACCAGCGCCACTGTGAGCAGCGTGACCAGTCCGGCCAGCAGGTTGTGTTGCATGGCCTGCACGGCGCAGAGCAACAAGAGTAGCTCGGTGATGAAGCCCCCCAGCGGAGGTAGCCCGGCCAGTCCGGCCGCGCCCACCAGGAAAGCAAGGCCGGTGAGGGGCATGCGGCGCAGAAGCCCCCCCATCTCCTCCAGGTCGCGGGTGTGGGTCTGGTGCAGCACGCTGCCGGCGGCCAGAAAGAGCAGGCTCTTGAGCAGCCCGTGGCTGAGCAGGTGGAGCATGGCCGCGGCCGTGGCCAGCGGTTGGCCCAGAAGGCCCAGGCCGAGCCCCAGGCAGACCAGCCCCATGTTCTCCACGCTCGAGTAAGCCAGCAATCCCTTGAGGTCGCGCTGGGCCAGAGCGAACAGCACCCCCGTCAGGGCCGTGATGGCGCCCACCAGCAGGAGGGTCCAGCCGATGGCCCGGGCGTGCTCGGGGGGATGGGAGAGCACTCGCATCAATCCGTAGATGCCGGTGTTGATCACGACCCCGCTGAGCAGGGCCGAGACGGGCGAGGGGGCCACCGGGTGGGCCTCGGGCAGCCAGATGTGGAGCGGCACCAGTCCCGCCTTGGAGCCAAATCCGATCAGGGCCAGAACGAAGGCCACCGGTCCCACGCCAGATTGGCCGAAGTCAGGCGCGATCGCGAAGAAGGCGATCAGGAAGAAGCTGCCCAGGTGGGTGGCCACCAGGTAGATCCAGCCGGCCTGGCGCACCTGGCGCTGCTCGTCCTCACTGGTGACCAGGAAAAAGGAGGCCAGAGCCATCACTTCCCAGGCCACCAGGAAGAGCACCCCGTTGCGGGCCAGCAAGACCAGACCCAGGGCGGCCATCATCAGGTGGAGGAAGAACCAGGTCGAGCGCCGGCCGGGGCGGGGGAAGTAGCCCACGGCGTAGATCGAGGCCAGGATCCCCAGCAGGGCGGCGGGGGCCAGGAAGAAGGCCGCCAGGGGATCGAGCACCAGCGAGAAGGAGCCGCCCGGAACGGCCCAGGGGAGCTCCAGGCTCTGGGGGGTCTGCAGCGCCAGCACCAGACCGCAGCCCTGTAAGATCGTAAGAAAGCCCGCCGCGGCTGTCACCAGGGCCACCCAGCGGTGGTTGAGAAATAGCGTGGCCAGCCCCCCCACCACCAGGATGACCAGACCCGTCAGCACCTCGTTCACGTGGCCAGCTGGTCCTCCGCTGCCTTGAGTGCCTGCATCAGCTGCTCGCGGCTGGCCTGACGCAGCAGCGCTTTGTGCCAGCGCGAGGAGCGCAGGGTAAACAGCACCCGATTCAAGAGCTGCAGCGAGGCCCGCTGGGCGGGGCTGATCAGGGCGACCAGGCACCGCACCGGCTGGCTATCGAGGGCCCCGAAGTCGACCGGTCGCTCGAGAAAGAACAGCCCCGCCACCGGCCGGGTGATCTCCAGCACGTTGGGAAAGACCAGCTGGGGCGCGCCCACCCCCAGCCCGAGGGCGGTCGAGGCCAGCCCCTCGCGCGCCTGCAGCAGCGAGCCGAGGTAGCCCCGGTCGACCTCTTCGGGCAGCCGGATCGAATCGGCCACGTGCTGCAAGACCTGGTCCGGGTTGCGTCCCTCCAGGCGGTAGACGATGCCACCGGCTTCGATGGCCTGGCGCAGGGTGGGGATGGGGGAGGCGGGCGGGTGCTCCGAGAGCACCTCGGGGGGCACGTTCAGTCGTCTGGAGGTGGCCCAGGCCAGCAGCTCGGCGCGATTAAAGCGGTACTGCTCGCTGACCTTGTAGACCGGCAGGCTGCCCTGCTTGATCCAGCGGTAGATCGACTTTTCCGAGACCTTCAGCAGCTCGGCCGCGTCCTGGACGGTCAGGCGCATGGTTTCTCAGTAGTGCCCATTGATGGACATCTTTGGACACTGTCTGAAAAGATCCTTCTGCGGTTGGACATGAAGTCCCATGTCTTGTTGCCGTCGGGCGGGACCGTTTGTGCCACTTGTGGAGGTGGCACAATTTGTGCCTGGCCCAGAGCTGGCACTCTCTGCTCGACGCCCCAGGTGGCAAGCAGCGAGCAACCCCGGGTCCGGAGGGGCAGATAGCGGCCGGAGCAGACTTGAACGCGATCCTCCGGCGAGGCGCCCCGGTGCAAGAAATGACGATTCTGGACATGGCCAACCAGTACCGTAGAACCGAGTTTGCGGCCCTGCTTCTGACCCACGGCGCCAAGTCTGCCAGCGAGATTCAGAAGGTGTAGTTCTGAAGTGTCATGTCTCTGCTCAGGCGCCGCGGGTCAGCGCCTGGGCAGAGTCACCCCTCCGACGATCACCTGTCCATCCCGTTCCTCGACCTGACTGTGGCCGGGCTCGGCCTGCACGGTGGTGGGAGAGGGCGGATGCAAGTTGTCCAGGCGCAAGGTGCCAGAGGGCTCGCTGCTGATCAGCCAGTCCGATCCCGAGACCAGTTGCGGAGCCTTTCCCGCCGTCTCCAGCGGAGACCCCAGCGGCTCCAGGGTGCGCGGGTCGAGTGTCATGAGTTCGTTCGAGTCCGAGCGGCTGACATAGAGCTTGCCGTCCTGACCCAGAACGGGCTTGTACGAGCTCCAGTTGTGATCCGGGTTATCGAAGCTGCCGCCGAAGCTGGCCAGAACCCGACCCGTGTTTTCATCCAGGGCCATGAGCTGGTTGGCTCGCGGGTGAAAGTAGACGATACCCTCCGTTCCGGGGGTGACCGAGTCGACGTTGATGTTGCCTCCGTTGTCGACGAAGCTCCAGGTGCTCCACTGCTCCCGGCCTGTCCTGGGGCAGAGTGCCGTCAGTTGGCCGTGGTTGTCCGAGAACAGCCAGCGGTCGCGGCAGTAGATCGGTCGATTGACCGCCTCGGAGAACCTGTAGCTCCATCGATGGCGACCGTCTGGCTCGCGGCAGACGACTCGGAAGGCTTCCTGCACCACCACCGCTCCGTCCGGGGCTGCGCTCACGTCCACTCCGTAGCCGACCCCGAATCGCTGTCCGAGCCAGGTGCGGGCTACGCAGAACTCTGCTTCGGGCTGGCCGGTCTCGGGGTCGAGTCGCAGGGCCCGACTTCGGTCGGTGGAGGTATACAACTCACCGTTCGGCCCCAGGGCCAGATCGAGGCGGACGCTGAAATTGCCCTTCGTGGGATTGACGTAGGACCATCGGGGCTGGCCGGTCTCCCCATCCAGCCGGCTGACCTTGTCCACCTCGGCCACGTAGACGTCCCCCTGAGGGCCGACCACCGGCGGGCAATCGCTGACGTACTCTCCGCCCTTCGTCCACTTGACACGTCCATCCGGCTCGAGGCATTGGAGGGAGGCATCGGTCATCACCAGCGTGTCCCCATCGGGCAGGGCTACGCTGGCCCTGCAGACCCGTCCTGGCAGGCGCGCGACCGGCTCTCCGAGGCGAAACAGCGTGGAGGGCTTCATCCCACCGAGTCTAGTCGGCGATGCTCAAAGGCCGCTGAAAGCCCCTATCTTCGCTCGCATAGACTCAGCGGGTTGAGCTTCGTCGCATCGCCGCGGTTCGAAACAAGTTTCTCACCTGCACGGTCCATGCGACGAAGTTGATCAGCGCTGCAGCTCGCCTTCCACCGGACGGTCGCCGATGCCGAACCACTGCTCGAGCTGCTGCTCGAAGAACAGTGCCGACCGGGCGTCAGACAGGCCGGTCAGGAGTCTCTCTTTGGCCCCGCTCTTGAGCAGCACGCTGAGGTTGTAGCTGCGTGATCCCTTGCTGGAATGGATGAGAAGGAAAACCGATGAAACCCTTGCACGCCGCGAAGACCTCACTGCTGGTGCTGGCTGCCTGCCTGGTGGGCTGCTCAGGTTGGCGACGATGTGCCTCGATCCTTTCGCCCAGAGATCAGATGCGGGCAGGCAGGTCGCCCCGCGGGTTGGCACCTCGCAGGGCGGATATGGCGATTTCTGCTCGGTTCCCAGTTGCGCGTGAGCCCCTCGGTGAAGGGCGTGCCCGGCGCGAGACCGAAACAGGCGGGGAGGTGATTGCATGCTCGATCCGATTGCTCCCGACCGCGAAGAAGACTACCAATCGTTCTCTGCCGAGCCGGTGACCGAGTCGGACCTCCATGGCGCCGCGGCCCGCTACCTCATCGAGTCTCTGAGGCTGCACTTTGCGGATCGCTCTGACGTCTACGTGGCGGGCAACCTGTTTGTTTACTACCTGCAGGGCTCACCGGACACCAAGGTTTCTCCGGACGTGTTCGTGTGCTTCGGGGCCGAGCCGCGCGCTCGCAAGGTCTATCGCACCTGGGTGGACGGCCCTTCGCCCGCGGTCGTCTTCGAGGTCACCTCCGAGAGCTCGCGCCTGATCGACCAGGGTGACCAGCGGGCCCGCTCCGAGATGCTGGGGGTGGAGGAATACTACCTTTTCGACCCGCTGGGAGAATATCTGCCGGGCAAACTGCGCGCCTTCGAGCGGCAGGGTGACGTTCTGATTCCACGCCTGGGCTCGCCCCTCGTCAGCCCCCGGCTGGGGCTCGAACTGGCCGTCGATGGGAGCTTGCTCCGATTGGCAATCCCTTCCACCGGTGAGACTTACGCCACCTACCTGGAGGAGCACAGGGCCCGTCTGGAGGAGCAGCAAGCCCGTCAGGAGGCCGAGGCCCGGGCCGAGGCGCTCGAGCAGGAGCTTCGGCGCTTGCGCGGCCCGGACTGATCACGGTTTCGGGGCGAAGAGGTCGAGTTGCTGGCTCTGTTCCGCTGCGGTGGCGGGAAAGCGTCCATCCCAGCTCGCCTCCAGCTCTTGCAGGGTAAGCGAGATTCCCCCCGCCGCGCGAAGCGGCGCGTTGCCCGGAGCTTCCGCTGGCCCGGTTCGCACGTAGGTGGGCACACGCAGGACTTTGAAGTTCTCCAGCCCTCCTGACCAGGTGCCGCCGCTCTCGGCGCTGTCGGCGATCACCACCGCATCGCTGAGCGCATCGATCAGCCGATTGCGGCCCATGGCGTTGCCCACCGAGAAGCGCGAGTCGGGCCCGAAAGGAGACACCAGGGCCACCCGTCCGGTGGCGATCATCTCCCGGTATTTTCGCGACAGCGCTTCCTTGCGCAGAGAGTCGGCCAGCACCCCGACCACGCCTCCCCCTGCCTCGAAGGCGGCCTGCATGGCCTCGCGGTCGACGCCGCGGGCCCCC
>QWHO01000656.1 GCA_021404945.1 bacterium CPR1 | reverse complement strand
AATTTAGATATGGGTTTTAGGGCCCGGAGGGGGCCAGGTCGAAGTAGCCAGACATCTCGTCTGGGGGACCACCGCGGGGGACGATGCTGGGTCCGGGGCGGATAGGGGTAGGCTTTGCCGTAGGCGGCCTATGGAAAAGTGGAAGACTCGCGTGGTGAAAGGTCGGGCGAGTCTCCCACTTTACCACAGGCACGGGGGCCTCGTCTTGGCGCGGCATTTGGGCTTTACCGCGGGGGCGTTACATCGGCTACGCGGTAGTCTCGACTTGGCGAAACCTCCGTCAGGACCATTTTTAGATATGTAGAAGGGTCCGGGGGGGGACGAAGAGGTAGCCAGTTGGGTTACTGAAACATCCGCTTGCCCAGCTTGGCCGAGGCCTCCTCGAGCATGTCGTCGGAGACATGCGAGTAGACGTCTCCAGTTAATCGTATTGTGCTGTGGCCAAGTAATTCGCTAACAACCTTCAGTGATTCGCGGTCCTTCAACAGGGCCGTCGCCGCAGAATGACGTAATGAATAAACTGTCAAATTGCTGGGCAGGCCGGCGCGCTGCAACACCCGCTTGAAATTCCTGGCGCGCAAGTTGTCGAGGTAAAGCGGGCCGCCCAACTCGTTGGCGAAGACCAGGCCGAGGTCTTCATAGGCCGACCCGGCATACTCCTTCTCGATGTTCTGCTGGTCGCGGTGCTGGCGCAGGAGTTCGGCCATCTCCGGTTCCAGCGCGAGCGTGCGGCGGCTCTTGTCCGTCTTCGGCGGCTCGAAGCGCCACTTGGGCAGACCCTCGACCTTCCGGACGAAGCGCACGAGGGCGCGGTTCACGGTGACCTTCCGGAAGTCCAGGCTGAAGTCGCTCCAGAAGAGGCCCAGGTACTCCTCCGGCCGCATCCCGGTGGCCAGGGCCAGCACCCACATTGCGCCCAGCCGCAGCTCCTGCAGCGCGGCCTGCACGAACTTCGCCAGGTCGCTCGAGTGCAGCACCCTCAGCTCGCGCTTCCGGGTGATCCTGGGAAGGTCGACGAACAGCGCCGGGTTCTGGTGCAGCTCGCGCCACTTCACCGCCTGCTGCAGCGCCTGGCGCAAGATCGAGTGCAGCTTCCGGATCGCGTACGGGCCGGTGCCCCGGGCGGTGATCTCCGTGTAGAGCTCCTGGATGTCGATCGGGTTGACGGTGGTCAGCAGCTTCTTGCCGATGTCGTGCTTGCCGACGTAGCGCTCGACGTTGGCGCAGTATTCCTCATGGGTGCGCTGGCGCACGCGCAGCTTGGCGCCCTCAAGCCAGCGCTTCAAGAAGGCGCCCAGGGTCTGCAGGTTGCGCTCCCGGATGCCGCCCTCGGTCTCGAACTCGTCCAGCTTGTCGCGCAGATACTTCTGGGCGGCCTTCTTGGTGGACAGGGTCTTGCGGTGGCGCATACGCTTCCCCTCTTTGTCGTAGCCCAGGTGAATCTCGACTCGGTAGGTGTCTCCGCGTTTTGTGATGTGGCCTCTCATTGTTGGGGTTCCTCCTTCGTTTTCATGAGCAAAGCCAGTGGGGTGACGGGCCCCACTGGCTTTGCGGGGTCGGGTGGGCGGGCGGTGTGTCTAGTTGTTGGAAAAGATGGGGGCGCCGAGCAGGGCTTCGAAGGGCTGCACGGGGACGAGGATGCGTCGGCCGATCCGGATCGAGGGGATGGACCCCTCCCGGACAGCCTGGTAGGCGGAGTAGCGCGAGACGCCCAGGTATGCGGCGGCCTCGTCGACAGTGATGGTTTTGCGAGTGGCGGGGTCGGGCATGGTGGGTTTCCTCCGGTTCTAGTTCAGGGTGCTGGCCAGCAACTGGGCCAGGGGTTTGACGACCTCTTGGCAGGCCGGGTCGAGCATCGCTTGCTCGGCGGCCCGGATATGCGAGCAGGGCTTGAGGGTGCCGTTGAACTTGGTCCAGCGGCAGTTGCAGTACCAGCCGCCATTGAAGCGGCGGACTTCGTAGGTCGAGTGATCGCCGATGACCATGAAGGCGCGCTCGGTGACCTGGATGACGCGGTAGTTCCTCTTGAGGCGGGTGGCTTTCTCGGGGACGGTTTCACGAGTCGACATGCTTGCTACCTCCGATAAACTGTTTACGGAAACAATATACCGTAAACGGTTATGCATGTCAATATCCGTTTACAAATATTTTGTGGGCTGCTACTATGGGGCAGTGAGCGAGGAGAAACGGGGCCGCGGAAGACCGCGGAAGTATCCTAAGGATCTGGCGAACGACGGCGCGCCAGTTCTAAGCGTGCGGCTTAACCCGGACGTCTACCTGTTTATTCAGGCCAGGCCTGAAGGCTCCAGGGCGTACATTGAGCAGTTGGTCCGGAATGACGATGACTTTCCCAAGGCCGCTCCTCCGGACCCAGGCCAGAGGAGCAAACATTAGTTCTGTTCGTCTTCGTGCGCTGACCCAAATCTGGCTCCTCAACAAAAAATATTCTTCAAAGTTGCTGACGTGAGGTCTCGCCCATTTGAGACTCCCGCGTAGCCGGGCCTACTTCCCCGCTGCTTATCAACCATCGCCATCTCGAGGCTCCCGTGCCTGTGGGCAGGTTGAATTACTTCCAGCTCTTGCACACGAAGTAAT
>QWHO01000655.1 GCA_021404945.1 bacterium CPR1 | reverse complement strand
GCTCAGGCTTCTGCTCGGCCTTCTCGGGCTCGGCCGCCACCGGCTCAACCTTCTGCTCGGTCTTCTCGGACTCGGCCGCCAGTGGCTCAGCCTTCTCTGCGGCCTGCTCGGGCTCGGCCGCCACCGGCTCAGCCTTCTCTGCGGTCTTCTCGGGCTCGGCCGCCACCGGCTCGGCCTTTTGCTCGGCCTGCTCGGGCTCGGCCGCCACCGGCTCGGCCTTCGCTGCGGCCTTCTCGGGCTCGGCCGCCACCGGCTCGGCCTTCTCTGCGGCCTTCTCGGGCTCGGCCGCCAGTGGCTTGCCCCTGCTATCGGACTCGGGCCTCTTCGCGACCGGTTTGACGGGGACTTTGGCCGTGGCCTTACCCGCCGCCTCCGGCGCAATCAACTCGGGTCGAGGGGCGGGAGGCTCGCCTGCCCTGGCCGGCTCGACCTTTTTGGCAGGGTCGGCTTTGGCAGCCGTTTTGGCAGCATCGGAAGCCGCCACGGTCTGCACGACTTTGCGCACGATGGTGCCGTCGGGCCGCTTGACGACCAGCACCTTCTTGACCACGCCGCTCTTGACCGGAGTCGCAGCTTCACCTTCGGGCTTCCTGGCCACGGCCGTCCTGGCCGAACCGGATTTGGTAGCCGTGGTGGCCCTGGCTGCAGCGGCGGGCGCTTTGGCCGGCTCGGCCGCCCGGGCTGTCACCGTCGGGCAGAGGGCGCACTCGGAAACCCGAATGGCGGGCCCGAGATCCAGCCTGGAACTACCCGCCTCCAGCACGATCTGGGCATGTCCGTCTGCAGTAATACCCTCTTCGCTGATGCGCAGGTCCTTGAAGAAAGGCTGGGCCGCGGTGAGCCATTCCTTCAGGATCGGTAGATAGCGCTTGACCTCAGCCGCGAAAGCATCGCGCGAGGCGGGCTTGAGCTCGGCGAACTCGGACAGGAAGACGTAGCCCCGAAAGGGCGCCCCGGCCATGCGCAAGAGCCGCGAGTGACGGCGGGGCGAAGGTTTGCTGGTGGTGTCCCCCACGAAAAAGACCGAGCGCAAATTGCCGATCACCGGATTGGATCGGGAAGCCTCCAGGGCCGTCAGCGCCTGGCAGAGGAGGTTCTCCACGTCAGTCAAGCTGGCGTCGCTCTTCCAGAGAGCCTTCGTCCTGGCGTCCAGGGAGCCGGTCTCAGAGGCTGCCGCGGCCGAGGCGCCCGCGAAGATCTCCAGCAGGTAGATCAGGTTCTCGCGCAGAGCCAGGAAAGCCGTGCGCGGGGCGTCCAGGTCGAGCGACTCGGACAGCTTGCTCAGCAGGTGCTGTACGTGCGCCGGAGCCCCTGGTGGGCTCTTCGGTGCGACCTGACCTTTCAGGCTCTCTGCCAAGTTACCGTTCCCAGCTCAGAAGCGCGGCTCACATTTCGCTGACGAACTGGACCATCGGCATGAAGCAAGCCAGGGTGATAAAACCCACGATGCAGCCCATGATCGCCAACATGAGCGGCTCGATGGCAGAAGCCATGGTGTCCATCATCATCTCGGCTTCGTCTTCGTAAAGCTTGGCCACGCGCGACATCATGTCGGCAACCTTACCGGACTCCTCGCCCACTTTGATCATCTGGATCGCGGCTCGACCAAAGGTTTCGTGCTTCTCCAGGCTGGCGGCCAGGCTCATGCCGTCCATCAAGGAATAACGGGCGCGCTTGAGCTTCTGTCGGATGGAGGTGTTGCCGGCCACTCGCTCGCAGGACTCGAGTGACTCGGCGATCGAAATGCCAGCGTCCATCATGGTCGCCATCGTGTAGAGCACGCGGGCGTGCGTGCTGATGCGGATCACCGAGCCGATCAGCGGAATCTTCAAGATGTTCTCATCGAACCAGATCTTGAAAGGAGATTGATCTCCCATCGAGTTCAAAATGAAGCGAAAACCAACCGAGCCCCCCAGGATCGACAGGATCAGCGCTCCCATCACCCACGGGTTCTGGGCCGTGTCCACCAGCCAGATCAGTAGCTTCGTGACCGCCGGCAGGGTGACGCCGGCGGTTTCGAAAATGGGGCGCATCATCGGCACGACGTAGAAAACGAACAGGCAGATGATGGCCAGACAACAGATCGCCAGCACGCTGGGGTAGGCAAAGGTGGATTGCACCCGCTTGCGGATGCGCACCGACTTCTCCAGCAAGGTCGAAAGCTTGCCCAGAGCCACCTCGAGGCGGCCCGAGGTCTCGCCGGCCTTGACCAGGGCGACGTAAATCTCGCCGAAAATCTTGGGATGCTCGCTGAGGGCGCGCGAAAGGGGTTTGCCACCCTCGATGGCGATGGAGACGCGGGCCAGAATCGTATTCAGGGGCTTGCAGTCACCTTTGCCCAGGAATCGAACGGCGCGATGAATGGAGATGCCCGAGCCAATCATGGTCGCGAGCTGGCGGGTGTAGATCGCCGACACCTGCTTGTGGGCGGCGATCTTCCGGTAAAGCATCGGCTGGGTGAAGGAGGGCTCGTCGGTCTCGTTGTGCCCGTGCTTCCGGTAGCAGTACATGTCGACGAACACGTCGCGCTTGAACTGCACGCGGAAATCCACGGCGAGTTGCGCGACCATGCAAACGGCCTCGGGATCGTCGCCAT
>QWHO01000127.1 GCA_021404945.1 bacterium CPR1 | reverse complement strand
CCAGGAGGTGGGGGCCCTGGGCGACAACGTGGCCGCCCTGGCCCACTCCATTCTAGAAGACAGCTGCTTCTGGAGGGCACTGAGCGATCCGGACGTGCGCACAAACCTCTTCAGCCACACCCGCTGGGCATCCAACGGGATCATCAGTGAGCCCAACTGTCACCCGGTCAATGAGTTGACTGTTCCTTCGGGCAGCGACCGCGAGCAGGCACGCGAGGGCTCCCCCCGCATTCTGGCCGCCCTCAACGGGGACGTCGACAATCATATCGAGCTGCAGGCTCGACTGGCCCGAGAGAGTGGCCGCATCATTTCGCCCCTCATCACCACCGATACCAAGATCATCCCGGTGCTTGTGGAGTCCTATTTTCGCGAGACGGGCGACATGCGCCAGGCCTTCTGCCGGGCCATGCAAGAGTGCCAGGGCTCCATTGCGGTCGTGATGCATTCCACTCACGAGCCTGATCGCACCTACCTGGCCCTGCGGGGGAGTGGCCAGAGTCTGTTCGTGGGCATCGGGCCCCACGGCTACACCTTTGCTTCCGAGCTCTACGGGGTGGTGGAGCAGACTTCGCGCTTCTTGCGGATGGACGGCACCACCGAGCGTGAAGCCGGCCGTCCCGAGACGGCCGGACAGGTTCTCGTGTTGGACGCGAGAAAGTTGCACGATCTCGAGGGCATCGAGGCCTGGTCGTTCGATGGTCACCAGCTCGAGCTGACCTCTGAGCAGGTCAGGCAGGCCGAGATCACCACCCGCGACATCAACCGGGGGCCCTTCGAGCACTTCCTGCTCAAGGAGATCTCCGAGTCGCCCGAGTCGGTACGCAAGACCCTGCGTGGCAAGTTCGTTCTGGAAGAGAACCCCCCGGCCGTGACCATGCGGCTGGGCGAGGACGTCTTCCCGGCAGCGCTGGCCGAGCGGCTCAAGCAAAGTGATCTCAAGCACGTTCTCTTGATCGGCCAGGGCACAGCCGCCGTGGCCGGCCAGGCGGTGGCCTCGATGATGCAGCGAGTGGTGGGCGGCTCGGTGGACGTACGGGCCATGAAGGCCACCGAGCTCTCGGGCTATTCCATGCTGGCAGATATGACGAGTTGCCTGGTGATCGCCATCTCGCAGTCGGGTACAACCACCGATACGAATCGGACGGTGGATCTGGTCAAAGGCAAGGGTGCCTCGGTGCTGGCCATCGTGAACCGACGTAACTCCGATCTGGTCTACAAGGTGGACGGGGTGCTCTACACCTCCGATGGACGCGACATCGAGATGTCGGTAGCCTCCACCAAGGCCTTCTACAGTCAGGTCGTTGCCGGCTACTTGCTGGCCTACCAGATGGGCCTGTTGATGGGCACGTTGGCCCAGGAGGAGGCCTTTCACGAGCTGGAGTCACTTTTGCAGCTTCCCGACCTGATGAAGTCCGTGCTGGCCGACCATTCAGTGGTCAGCCGGCTGGCGGAAATCTGGGCCCCCACCCGGCGCGACTGGGCGGTGGTTGGCAGCGGGTCAACTCGGGCCGCCGCCGACGAGATCCGCATCAAGCTAAGCGAGCTGTGCTATAAATCCATCGCCACAGACTATATCGAGGACAAGAAGCACATCGATCTCTCCAGCGAGCCACTGACGCTGATCTGCGCCGCCGGGCTGCCGCTGGTGGCCCTCAAGGATGCGGTCAAAGAGGTAGCTATTTTCAAATCGCATAAGTCAGTGCCCGTCGTGATTTGCTCGGAGGGCTTCGATGCTTTCGAGTCGTACGCGGCCGGGGTGATCTATGTGCCCAAGGCCTCCGAGAACGCTTCCGTGCTTCTCAATACTCTGGTAGGGCATCTGTGGGGCTACTATTGCGCGCTGGCCATCGATCAGGGGGCCGCCCAACTGCGTCCTGCTCGGGCCCTGGCGGTGAAGTACATGACCATTCGCCCGGATAGCTCGCCCGGCTCGGCTGTCTGGCGCCAGGTGATCACGCTGGGGCGTCAGTTCCAGGAACGGCTCGCTCGCGGGGCCTTCAACAGCTCGCTCTCGGTGGACGTAGGGGCTCGACTCTCCTTGCTCTTTCGCTACTTTACCGGGGCCCAACCGCTGCGCCAGTTTCGGGCCGAATTCGATGCCCCGGGGACCTCCGAGGGGATGGCCGCCACCCTCATCGCCAACCTGACGACGGCGATCAATGAGCTGGCCCGGCCCATCGATGCCATCAAGCATCAGGCCAAGACGATTACCGTAGGAATCTCGCGTTCGGAGGAGACGATGGTCGGTCCGCTCTTCGACGGACTGCGCGATCTGAAGGTCGCCCTCGAGTCCATCCCTTATCGCGACCTGATGCTGCTGCGGGCCATCAGCCCGGCCATCTGCGAGGTCGTGGGGGTGACCGAGTATCGCGTCAGCGGCCTGGGCCCCATGGGCGAGCCCACGGCCACCTCCAGCCTGCAGGTGTTGACCAAGCTGGGGGCGGCCAGGAACCTGCGCTCGCGGGCTGACCATCCGCATCATCTGATGGGCACTAAGGAGAAGGTGGTGCGCACCCGGGCCGGCTACATTGGCCGGGGCGGCAAGGATCTCAAGCCGATCGTCATTCTGCCGGTGATTCCGCGTGGCAAGGTGGAGACTCTGGTCCTGTTTCATCTTGAGTTTCAGGAGCTGTCCCTGGCTCGCAAGGTCGCCTTGCTGCGCGACATGGCCCAGCGCTACGACGACCTGAAGAGCTTTGTCACCGAGACCGACATGGAGTGGCACGACAGCTACCTCGAGGAGTTGTCGGTGTCGGAGCTTGTGACGCTGCCCACCGAAGCACTCAACGCTCGGGTGCTGGAGGTGGCCCGCAACGCCGTGGCCGCAACGGCTTAGGATTGACCGTCCGGGCTGCAGTCGCTATAATAGGGCGAACCTGGGCCCATAGCTCAGCGGTGAGAGCGGCCGGCTCATAACCGGTTGGTCCCTGGTTCGAACCCAGGTGGGCCCACCAGGTTGGCTCCGAGGGTTTCGTCCTGTCGGATGTCGTGGCCCCATGGTCTAGTGGTTAGGACGTCGGCCTTTCAAGCCGAAGATCGCGGGTTCGAGCCCCGCTGGGGTCACCAGTGTTTTCCTCGCTGTCTCGCTCTCCCGAGATAGCCCATGGGCGAGTAGCTCAGTTGGTTAGAGCACCTGCCTTACAAGCAGGGGGTCAGGGGTTCGAGTCCCTTTTCGCCCACCACCGAGAACCCCGCAACGGCGGGGTTTTTTTTGCTGGTCGGTGCTACCCGTCGCGATTCTGGCACCGGATTCTCGCGAGGCTCTGAAATCCGCGTGCTGTGAGGTTCTCTCGGAGCACGATCCCCCGGTGATGATTGCTAGACAACGTCGCCCCCCTGTTCGCCGTCCTGGGCGCCTTAATGGGCGGGCTTCTCGTCTTCGTGAGCGAGCGGCGGCTGCGCTCGAGAAGGGAGCACCCCTCTGGTCAAGAACAGCCGGAACGCTATGGAGAAGACCTTTGACGAGCTCATGCGCACGAGTTACGACACGGTGGGCATCGAGCGCTCTCCCTTTCGATTGCCTCTCAGGCTGCGCCGAATTGCGGCCCGGCTGGCCTCCTACCATCCCGCCCTGTTCGCCCTGATTTTTTGGGGCCTGAGCCAGATCTGGGGACGCTCGGGCAGCAATCACCCCAACCGGTTGGCCCGCGACTGGTGCGAGATGGCCCGCCAGCTCACTCTCCGGCAGGCTGGCCAGCTGGCCGACGCCATCGCGGCTCTGGACCGCCACCCTACCTTTGCCCTTGGAGCGCGCGCCCACGGGGCTCGCAACTGCTTGGATTCGATGTTCTTGCGCAGCGCCTGCCTGGATGTCTTCTTTGAGCCCGCCCCCCTCCCCCGAACCGAGACCAGCGACCCCCACCAGCGTCCGTATTACCTGGTGCCTGGCATTCCAGCTCATCGGTTCTATCCCAAGGAGCAGTTCGATTGGGCCCGCCCGCTGGAGGAGAGTTATCCGGTTATCCTCGAGGAGCTCGAAGGGCTGCTCGCTGATCGATCCGGCTTTGGAACTTACCAGACCGAATACGATACTGCAGTGGCCGGCTGGAACACCTACCCTTTGTGGCTCTACGGTCAGCGTCATGAAGTGAACGCCGCCCGATGCCCGCGAACTCTGGCTCTCCTCGAGAAACTGCCCGGCTTTGAGACCGGGGAGTGGATCCTGTTCTCGGCTCTCAATCCGCAGAGCGTCATCCCTCCTCACGTCGGCCCCCTCAATGGCATCCTGCGCGGTCACCTGGCCATGGTGATCCCGGACGGGTGCGGCCTGCGGGTGGGCGACCAGGAGACCACCTGGCAGGAAGGCAAGGTGCTGGTCTTCGACGATTCATTCGTGCACGAGGTCTGGAACCGCAGCGACCGGTTACGGTTGGTGCTCTTTTTGAACTTCTGGCACCCGTGCCTGTCATTGGCCGAACGCGAGGCGCTGAGCGTCCTGCGTCAGGCCTACCACGACCTGCCAACCGGCAAACGCTGGCAGGAGCGCCAAGAACGACCACTCCCCACCACTCTCGCATTGAGGAGCTAAACCATGCGCGTCAAGAAACTCTTCCCCCACAGCCGCATTCTGGGCCAGACGATGCCTGTCTCGATTTATGGGCACTTTGGCGTGCCCCTGTTATTCTTCCCCACGGCCTCGGCCGATTTCGAAGAGCTAGAGCGCCACGGAATGATCGACGCTCTGAGCGGCCCCATCCAGGCCGGTCACGTCAAGGTATTCAGCATCGACTCCATCAACCGGCAGAGCTGGTTCAACTACGAGGTCAGCGTTAAGGAGCGTCTGACTCGCCAGGCAGCCTACGATGCTTACATTGCCAGCGAGCTCGTGGAGATCATCTATGAGGACTGCCACGGGAAGCTACCGGTGGCCACCGCCGGCGCCAGCCTGGGTGCCTTCCACGCCTCCAACACGCTCTTTCGCCACCCGGATGCCTTCCGCTGGGGCATTTTCATGAGCGGCATTTATGATATGAGCCAGTACTTCGAGAACTACTTCGACGACAATTGTTACTGGCAGAACCCCACCACTTACCTGCCCAATGCTTCTCGCGACCACCGCGCGGCCCTTAGAAAATGCTCCATCAATGTCATCTGTGGTCAGGGTCCCTGGGAGCGCGTGCACTGGTCCAAGCGAATCCACGACGTGCTCGAGCAAATCGACGTCCCGCACAACTACGACCTGTGGGGTCATGACGTGGCCCACGACTGGGAGTGGTGGTACATCCAGATGAATCATTACATCCATAGGCTCTGGGCTCGAGCCGGCAAAGCCTGACAGGCTGATGAATGACCTTGCATCACGCGGCTAAGGCTGTTTGACGGGGGCCTGCAGTGCGGCCAGGCCGTTGCGAGCGAAGTAGTCCTCCGAGTCCTTGAGCTCCCGGGCGGCCTGAGTTTGATCCCAGCCGGCCTCGCTGGCCATCAGCTGGACCACGCGCGGGAGTACCGTTCTCACCGCGGCCTCATCCAGGAAGGAGAGGCGGGTGCGGCGTGAGAGCACGTCCACCGGAGTCACCGCCATCTCGTGGCGCACCGCGTGGACAACTTCGCCCTCCAGGTAAGGATGGTCGGGGTGCAGGCGCTGGTTGAGACCCAGGTCGGCCACCTGGATCGCCCGGTCGCCGTAGTTCTTGGCCAGGTGTAGCGAGACTTCGGCGTCCAGGCCGTAGTGCTGGGCCAGACGGGCGGCCAGCCCTTCGGAGTAGCCGTGGGCTCCGATGATGCGGGCCCCTTCGCGCTGGGTGGGCAGGTCGGGCAGGCCGGCGCTCTTGATGGTGGCGTCCACCACGTCCTGGGCCATGCGGGCAAAGCTGGTCCACTTGCCGCCTCCGATGGTGACCAGCCCCGACTCGGAGACGTCCACCAGGTGGTTGCGGCAAAGCTCTGCGGTGTTTGTCTTGGCCGGGTCCTTGACCAGCGGGCGGATGCCGGTCCAGACCGAGGTCACGTCGTGGGGCTGAATCTGGTGGTTGGGGCCCAGATAGCTGTTGGCCAGGTCGCGCAGATAGTCGACTTCTTGCTGGGTGGTGTTGGGCTCGATGGTGAGGGAGGTCTTTTCCTCGGTAGTACCTACCACCGTGCCCCCTTCGAAGGGCTTGAAGAAGGCCACCGAGCCGTTGGGGGCCGAGGGGATGAGCAGCCCCTCGGGCACCTTCAGGTTCTGCACGAAGATATGGGTGCCGGCGCTGGGAACGACCAGCTCGGGCGTCTGGGGGTCGTCCATCTGGCGGATCTTGTCGATGAAGGGACCGGTGGCGTTGATCACGGATTTTCCTTTGATGGAGAAAGTCTCGCCCGTGCGCTGGTCGCGCGCTTCCAGGCCCGCCACCCTGCCGCTGGAGTCCTTGGTCAGCGAGACCACCTCGGTGTAGTTGGCCACGGCCGCTCCGTGGGCTGCGGCTGTGAGAGCCAGACCCACGTTCATTCGTGAATCGTTGAACTCGCCGTCAGAGTAAGCAATAGCCCCCTTCAACCCCTCGGTTTTGAGCATGGGGAACTGTTTGGCAGCCTCTTTGGCAGATAGCACCTCGGTGGCGGACAGGCCGGCCTGTCCGGCGATGCGGTCGTACAGCCACAGGCCGGCGAAGTAATAGGGAACCTCATAGTATTTGTAGCAGGGAGTTACGAGGCGCAGCTCGTCGGTGAGGTGGGGGGCCATCTCCAGGAAGCTGGAACGTTCTTGAAGGCCCTCCTGGACCAGGTCGTATTGCTCCTTGTCAAGCTTCTTGACAGCTTTCTCAAGGTAGCGCACGCCGCCATGGATCAATTTGGTGCTGCGGCTGGAAGTGCCGGTGGAGAAGTCCCAGGCCTCCAGCATGGCCACCTTGAGGCCGCGGCGAGCGGCCTCCATCGCGGTCCCGGTGCCGGTGGCGCCACCGCCGATGACGATAACGTCGAACTCTTCCTTCTTCAGCCGCTCGATCTGGGCCTCGCGAGTGGGTACGGCCCAGCCGAGCTCGGGTAACTGGCGGATCTGGTCCAGGCTCAAGCCGTTGGGATCTTGGGGTTGCAGGGCTCCGGGCAGGGAAGTGCCTGGTTGCAGCGTGAGGGTGCGCGTGGCGTCGTTGTTCGGAGTGAAGGTCAAGTCCTGACCATTGCGCTGCAGGGTTCCGATGATCGCCTTCTCGATCTCTCGGGGACGTGCCACGGCAGCGCCCACGGCTGCGCCCGCCAACAGGCCTACCAGCAGGCCGGGGCTCGAGGCCAGGCCGACCAGAGCGCTGGCCACCAGACCGACACCCGCGCCGATCAGGCCACCCTTCACCCGGTTGGGCGGGGCCAGCTCGGTGCGACGATAAATGCCCAGCTCGGGGCCACCGAGCTGCACCCTGTCCACCAGCTCGGCGGTTGAGCCGTAGCGCTGGCCCTTGACTTCCCAGCCCTCCCTGATGGGGCGGGTGGCGGCTGGTTGCATTGCTGTGACCTGGACGTTCATGCCGTCAGCATACTGGATATGTCTGAAAAGTTCCTGGAAACTCAGAATTCAGGCAGTACGCTATCAGTAGCCAAGGACCTGGAAGAGGTAGAAGACGACCAGGCTCAGGGTGGTGCCACACAACGCTCCCAGAGCGACTTCTCGCCAGTGGTGGATGCCCGCCTCCACCCGGCTGTGGGCCACCAGGGCCGACATGAGCAAGGCCAGCCCGGCGACCAGAGGTTGGCGGGTGATCAGCACGATGGCGGTGGCCGCCCCGAAGGCCAGGGCCGCGTGACCGCTGACGAGACCGCCCTTGGTGAAGGTCCCGCGGTGGCCTACGGCTTTGCCGACGAGCACGGCCACCAGGATCAGGGCGATGGCCAGGGCCACCGCGTGGCCCGGGTGCTTTTGCACTCGGAGAACGACGCTTTCGGAGCGGTTGAGCATCTGCATGAGCGGGGGCAGCAAGACCAGGTAGGCCACCACCAGGGCATTGATCGAGGCGACCAGAACCGCCCCCGCACTGACATCCTTGGTCACTTTGGCGAGCGGGTGGTGGGCCGTGGTCATCAAGTTGATCATGGTCTCGATAGCCGTGTTGATGAGCTCGGTAATGATGACCAGGACGATGGCGAAGGCAACACAGAGAAGCTGAAGGGCATTCAGATCGAGCCCCAGACAGAGTAAGAGCGCAGTCACCGCCATGACAAAGTGGATCTTGAGGTTGCGCTCGCGGCGCACGGCGTAGACCAGACCATCGGCGGCATGGTCGAGGCTGCTCATCAGGGAAGGATTCTTGCGCTGTCCCACGGGGGGGGGCGAAAAGACCTGTCGACGCGGCAGAGGGAGATCCGCTTCGACCTGCTCGCCGATTTCGCTCATGGAAGTGGACCCAGGGCCAGACGCTCGAGCACGGCCCGCTCGCGCTCGCGCATAGTGGTAAGCTCGGTATTGTCACGGTGGTCATAGCCAAGCAGGTGCAGAACGCCGTGGCTGATCAGCCAGGCCACCTCCCGGCGCAGGGTGCAGCCCTGGTGGGCGGCCTGACGTCGGGCGGTTTCCAGCGAGACGATGACGTCTCCCAGGACCCGGGTGGGGCCGGGCGAGCACTCCTGGGAGAAGGCCAGTACGTCGGTGGGAGCGTCCATGCCGCGGTAGTCGCGGTTGAGCTGGTGAATAGAGGGATCGTCGGTCAGGGTCAGGCTGATCTCAGCCGGGCCCGGACAGCCACCCTCCTGAGCCGCATAGCGGGTTACCATACGCAGGAACGCAACGGGAAATCGGTCGTTGCGAGGGACTTTGAGCTGATTGACCCACACCTGCAGAGCAGCCATCGCTCACGCCTTCTTGCGCAGGCTGGTAACGTTCTGTCTGCGAGGTGAAGCCAGCGAGCTGGGCTCGGGATACTCGATCCGGGTGTGGTAGATGCCCTTGAGAGAGCGAATCAGCGATTCGCGGATCGCGGTGATATCCTTGAATGAGAGGTCGCACTCGTCGAGTTGGCCGTCTTCGAGACACTGGCGGGTCATCTTGTGGACCAGCTCGGTGATGGCCTCCGGGGTGGGCGATGGCAGGGTGCGAGCGGCCGCTTCGATCCCGTCGCAGAGCATTACGATTCCAGTCTCGCGCAGAGACGGCCTGGGGCCATGATAGCGGAAGTCTTCCTCGAAGATCGCCTCGGTGGACCGGCTGATGGCCTGATGATAGAAGTAGGATACCAGGCTGGTGCCGTGATGCTCGGCGATGAAACGTTGGATGACGTCGGGAAGCTTGTACTGGCGGGCGAGCTCCAGACCATCCTTGACATGGGAGATGATGATCAGCGTGGACAGGTTGGGGTTGAGTCGATCATGAGGATTGTCCTGTCCGGTCTGGTTCTCAACGAAGAAGCGAGGACGCTTGATCTTGCCGATGTCATGGTAATAGGCCCCCACCTTGCAGAGCAAGGCGTCCGCCCCGACTGCCTGGGCGGCCGACTCGGCCAGATTGGCGACCATGATGGAATGCTGGTAGGTTCCGGGGGCCTCCTTGAGCAGCTTCTGCAGCAGGGGCTCACTGGGGTTGGAGATCTCCAGCAGGCGGAAGTTGGTGGTGATTCCGAACAGGTTCTCCAGCAGCGGCAGGGCGCCCACGGCCACCAGAGTGGATGTCAGCCCGTTCAGGCTGGCGAAGGCCAGCGCGTTCAAGGTTGTGTTCAGGTCGTCGGAAGCGATCAGGCTGAAGGTAAGCGCTCCCAGGGCATTGGTGAAGACGACTGCCAGCGAGGCCGTGATGAGGCTGGCTCGCTGCTGGGCACGTGAGACAGCCAGTAGACCCGAGACACCGGTCAGGAGGCTGACCGTGGCCGCGGCCAGGTTTTCAGTCTCGACGCCGGTCAGTGCTGACAGGAAGACAGTGACCATCAGGGCCAGGCGTGCTTCCACCAGCAGGACCAGAAGGATGGAAGCGGTCACAACCGGCGCCAGGTAGGGGGAGAGGCCGGTCAGGGAGCGGGTGGTGGCCGCCACCGCGATCACCAGGAATCCGGTCAGGGCCAGCATTCGGTCGGATTCATAGATGGCCTTTTGTTGCCGACGCAGATAGAGGGCCACCAGGGTCATCATACTGATGACCAGGAGGGCGTAGCCCCCGAAACGGGCCAGGTTCCAGGACGAGTGCAGGCCCAGCTCTTGCATCTCGCGCAGGTGCTCGGGCGCGACCATCTCGCCCTTGCCGACAATCTTATAGCCCTTCTGGATGATCTTGCGGACCGGCTCGACCCGGTTCATGGCTGCCTGCTGCTCGCGAATGGTGGCTTCCATGTCCAGACTCATGTTGAAGAGCAGGCAGCCGTTGGCGATCTCAGTGACGGCCAAGACCTGCTCGGGGCCGAGTTGAGGCATCTTTTCGGCGTCCGAGGCGATGGTCTGGCGAGCCTGCGCCAGTCGGTCCTCGCGCACGCCGTTGTGTTGAACCTTCCAGAGCAGCTGGCGGGTCGTGGTTTCCAGCTGCTGAAGAGTCTCGGGGCTTGAGATCAGGAGCACCGTCAGGGTGCTGTTTTTAGGCAGGTAAGGGATGTCTTTCTTGAGCCGCTCGATCTCAGGATCGGACTCCTGGGTCGGGAGGTTCTGGTAGGCTGCGGCCATCTTTTTGAGGGCTGCAAAGGTATCCTCGACCTTGCGCTCGGACACCTTCTCGGGCATGGGGTCGTAGGCGTATTGGGGTTCGACTTTCTCGGCCGCTTCCTGGCGCGCTGATTGCGTCGCGCGCTCGTTCTCCACCTCGACGGTGCGGGGCGCGATGACGTCTCGAGGGCTGACCTGACCCACCTTCAGGGGGGGCGGAGCGGACCAGAACTCGACTGAAAGGATCAAGAGCAGTCCGGCAAAGATCCAGAAACAGTGGAATGCGCGGCGTAGCCACGGGAGGCGTGGCAAGCCAGCCAACAGCTCCCGAAGGGTCAGGAGCCTTTGGAGCAGACCGCGGATTTAGTCCCCCGGGCCTTTCGCGGCCCGATATTGGCGCATTAACATCATTTTTCTTGGTTTACCCACTGGCCAGAAAATCTCTGAGCCACTTCTGTCCGGGCTATTTTCGACCTGCACCCGGAGCCCTCCCGCCGCTTCTCCGCTGTCCGAGCACACGAAGGGATCGAGCCCGCGGCAGGAAGCCATCTTGGAAAATTTCCAACATGGTCTTGACAGGTGAACGCCTGTCCACTAGAATCAATTTCAGACAGTGAACAAATGTTCACTACCTGGAGGCGAAAATGACCCGAGAGATTACGGCGCGACAAGACGAGATCCTGAGCTTCTTGATCGACACTGTGCGTGAGCGCGGTTACGCCCCGTCGATTCGGGAGATCTCGGCCCACTTCAACCTCAACTCCACTCAGGGTGTGCAAAGGCACCTGGAGGCGCTCGAGAAGAAGGGGTTCATCCGGCGTGACTCCAAGGCGCGGGCCATCCAGATCACCCCTCAGCTACTCGAAGGGCAGCCCGGTCAGGACGAGGTCCAGATGATTCCTCTCCTGGGGGAGGTGGCGGCCGGTTTGCCTATCACTGCCGTTGAAAATGTGGAGGATCGTCTGCCGATTCGGAGCGACTGGCTGGGCGTCAACAAAGAGAGCTTTCTGCTGCGCGTGCGTGGCCGCAGTATGGCAGAGGCCATCCAACCGGGAGACCTGGTTCTGGTCGAGAAGCACCCTACCGCCCAGCAGGGAGAGATCGTGGTCGCGTTGATCGATGACGAGGCTACCGTGAAGCGTTTCTGGCGCGAGAAAGAGCGAGTGATTCTGCGCTCGGACAACCCCGACTTTGCCGACATCGTCGTGACCGAGAGCCAGCCGCTCCAGCTGCTCGGTCGGGTCACCGCCCTGATCCGAAAGTACCTCTAGAGCTGTCAGTTCCCTAGATCTTTTCCTCGGAGGATGCAAGCAATGTCACCTCTTAAGCCTTCTTTTGTCCAAAACACCACTACTGTGCCCCAGGAAAACTGGCGCACAGCGACCCCCCACCGATCGCGCGCTGCGCGCCGGCGTACTCCCCACGCCGCGTTCGTGATGCGAGCACTCGAGATCTTTCCCGGCAGCACGGTGCTGGAGTCCTTCCCGCATCCGTCTGCTTCGACCGCCGAGACCGCCTGAGACAGCCCTGGGAACACACACAAAAAAAAGAACGATCTTGGAGGAACAAGACCGCAATGAGTACCCAGACGATCCCCCTGGACCTGCCCTGGAAACCCGTCACCCCTCGCCGCCCTCAGACCTGGATGATGCCGCGCAGTCATGACCGCCGCCGGCGTCGCCACTTCGAGCGGGCTTTCCGCCGCCTGCTCCATCAGATGGGCCGCCTGGCTCGCTGCACCGAGCTCAGAGAGGGGGCCTGCTTCGGGCTCTCCCTGGCACTGATGCTGAGCAGCCTGTGGGTGCTCGGCAAGGTCTGAGCCTGGCGCTGAGTCTCCTTCCAGCGCCCTGGCCAGATCCGAGTGCGCGCCGCAGCGCGCACAGACCGCTCTAGCCCAGCCGTTCACCCCCCCTGAACGGCTAGCTTGCGGTCCCGACAAAGCGCGTCAAACGCGCCTGAGAACTGACCCCGGGCGGAGGAGAATCCTCCCCACTCCTCCGCCCGGGGTTCGGCCTCCTCGGAGCGAGCCGCGAGGCTAACGTTCCACTCCCAAGCTGACTGCACTCTTCTTACCTGGAACGGCCAGTGAACGGAGCCCGTAAAGGGTCACCGGTATGTCCATGCCCTCCAATTGGCGATCCTTGAACTCGTCCACGTGCATCGAGAGCTTGGATGCGTGGAAACTGGCCTCGTCCATCAACACATTGCAGCGGAGTATCTGGCTCAGAGACTGAATCTTATGAGCCATCCGAACGGTTTCGCCGATGACGGTGTACTCGGCTCGGCCGGAGCCGGTCGTACCGATCTCCCCGATGGTGAGGGGTCCGGTGCAGACGGCCGCTCCCACGTCGAATTCGGAGCGATTGAAAATTCCCCAACGCTCCCGGAGGATATCGACTGCTTTCTGCATCTCGTAGGCCGCCCGAATGGCGGCGGCGGATGGATTGAGTTGCTTCTTGTGGAGAAATGCGATGATCTGAGCGTCTCCCTGGTAGGTGAGGGCCCGGCCGCCGTGCCTTTCGTAGATGGCTACCGTGACGCTGTGATACTCGTTGAGCAACGTGAGAATCTGAACCGGTGTCCTGGTCTCGGACAGGGTGGTGTAACCCCGGATATCGGTCACGATGATGGTGGCGATCTCGTTCCGGGGCCTGGCGCTGCCAGCGGCCATCACGGCACTGACCACTTCCGGCGGAATGAATCTCTGGAGCACCTGGGCCGTCAGGAGAAGACGAGCGGTGATGGCCAGCACCAGGGTTGTCAGGTAGCCTCCAGTGGTGCCGGCGATGCCGGTCTGCCTGCCGAGACTGAAGAGCGCTCCGTAGACGCCCAGCAGCGCCCCGAGCAGGGCCACGGACGAGAACAGGGCGGTCCACTTGGAGCGAGACCGCAGGATTGCCATGGCAATGGCGAGATTGAGAAGGTAGCTTAACAGTCCCTGGACCCATTCAGGAAGGACTCGCGCGTACGGGCCGGTCAGAAGGGTATTCAGGATCTGAGCGTGGATTTCGAACCCTTTCATCGGTCCTACCGGCGTCGGATAAAGGTCTGTCTCGCCATCGGTGTTGTCCCCCACGATGACGACGGCGCCTTTGACCGCTTTCAGGGCGGGGCTATCGGGGTCGATCAACTCGTGGTAAGGGATGACAGGCATCGCGCGCCGGGAAGGACTCAGGTCCGGACCTGTCGCCCGGGGAAGGTAAGCTTCTTGGGGAAGCCCCACATCTCGCGGCCGCCGGCCAGGGGCGATCGAGGTCGGGAGACTGAATGGCCAGCGCGGCGGTACGGACTTTCTGGTCGGTCGGGTCGTTGTAGCAATTGATCAGCCCGGGAAGTGCTCGGCCTGCTGCAAGACTCTCCTCCAGGCTTTCGATCAGGGTGCCTCGCTGATTCATCTTCGAGTCTCCTGTTTCGGTCTTGACCGTCTGAAGTCCGATGGTGCAGGCCAGCACGGCCAGACCCGTCTCGTTGACGGCCTCGGTCAGTGCAGCATCCATCTCCTCGTCGCGGGGGGCGTCAAACAGAAGATCAAGGAAGACCACGCGAGCTCCATGCTCGCGCATGTTGATCAAGAATTGGGCGTGGGCCAAGCGGTTGAATTTGCCTTGCTGGTGCGTTTCGTCGTCAATCCCGGCCAGGATGATCTTCGCTCCCTGCTCCTGTCGGGTCAGGTACTTCAAGGCTGTATCATACGGGTAGGCTTCCAGAGGAGAAAGAACCCCCTCCAGGGAGATCCGGGCCAGCCAGCCGAGCAGGGCCAGAAGAAAGGGCAGGAAGGTGCGGTAGAGGCGCGAGCTTCTCACAGCTCTGACAATCTGATCCGGGCTACGGGAACCGGTTTCGCTTTGCCTTTCAGTAGGACTGGAGGCAGGTCCTCGAAGCGGAATCGATTGTGGCAGAGATTGCGGGTTTCCTCCGCCACCAGAACCTCTACGTTCAGACGCCTGGCTGCCCCCAACAGTCGGGCGGCCACGTTGGTAGTGTCGCCGATAGCTGCCGAGGCCAGTTTGCTCGAGCGTGCCCCGACCTGACCGATGGCCACCGGCCCGGTGGCCACGCCGCATCGAATTGCCATCTGCTCGTCGTCGTCGATATCCCACCAAAGCTGGCGAAGCTTGTCGCTCATGGAGACGATTTCCAGGCAGGCCCGCACGGCATGGTAGGCGTGCTGGGGGTCGGACCTTTCCAGTTCGGCGTTGAACCCGATCATCGGCGCGTCGCCCTGAAAGTCCAGCACCACGCCCCGGTTCTCGACGGCAACGTCGTTGAGCAGCATCGAGAACTCCTGGCGCCGCCGAAAGTAGTCGGTTGAGTCGGCCTTCTCCAGATTCTTGACCAGCTCGGGCACGTTGCAGAAGACAATCGTGGCCACTTGCTCTCGGATCACGTTGAGCCCCGACTCATCCAGGCTTCTGGCCGCTTCGAAGGCACTCTTGCCCCCGAATTTTCGCAGGCTGCGCATGAGTGTCACCAGCTGCAGGGCGACCAGGGCGAGCGAGGAAGCGATCAGAGCGACCAGAGGGCGGGCCAGGTTGAGATAAGTGCCTTGCTCGAAGGCGATCAGGTTGACTGCCAGCAGCAGGACGATTCCGGCTGTGACCGTCAGCAATGCGAACAATGGTCGGCGAAGCGCTGCCAGGGCGACGATCAGAAAGGTGCCGGCCACCAGCAGGACACTTTGAGCCCAGGCCGGTGGAGACTGGAGGTACCATTCTGACAATAGAGTGTCGAGCACGCAGGCCTGAAACTGGATGGCCTTCATCCGGTGGTAGCTGGTCATGACCTGCTCGGTCGCGTCATGCTGGAAGTTCCCCATCACGACGATGCGCCCGGAGATGAGCTGGTAGAGGGGATCCTCGAGGTCGAGCAAGCGGGCAGCCGACACCGGAGCGAGATACTCGACCCGGATCCCTTCAAGCTCCTGTTCCTTGAGGTCCTTAAGACTGAGGCTGCGCGGGTTGAGGGGACGGATCCTGAGGGTGTAGTCCGGTGTGGTTGGAATCAGGCGAGGGCCGACCTGGATCCAATCGGGGCCATACTTGATGTCCTCGGGCAGAACGTCGAGCAGCCTGGCCAGGAGTACCAGGGCACCCGATGGAACGGGGCGAGCCCTGGCAGGTAAACGAGTCGCCAGGTAGGCCTGCCGCACCACGCCGTCCTGGTCGGCCAGGAAGTCGACCGAGCAGGCCGGGATCGGATCGCCCGCGAGTCGATCCTGCCAGTCACTGAGATACTTGCCATCTTGCTGGCGCAGACGCAGCCCTCGGGACAAGAGCCCTGTCCCTTCCTGCACCATGTGCAGCGCATCCGAAAGGCGCCAGCGATTCTTGCTCTCCCTGGCCGAGCGTTCGGGCTCGGCTTGAAGATAGAGAACGCCCCTGGCCCCACGGCCGGAGAGTTGGGCGATCAACCGGGCCAGCTGGTCCGGCCCCCATCGCTCCCCTTTGGTGAGGCTCCAGCGCGGATAGAGATCGAGCTCGACGGTCGCATCGTCGATCCCCACCATCTGGATGGCCGGATGAAGGCGCAGCCCCACCTTCCGCATCTCTTCCTGCATGAACTCGATTCTGAAGTCGTAAAGAGAAAGCTCCAACCGGTCCATCCAGGGCAGGAACGAAAGCGTGACGCCGAGCAAGACGCAACCCAGAACCAGGGTGGGCCGACTCAGCATCGCGTGGTGAGGTTCAAGGCGTGGGAGCGGGGTCGGGCACGGGCGAGGTCGCAGGGTCGGGAACCGGGGGGGCTCCCCAACCTTCGGTCACGAAAACGCTCTGGGTGGCCTTCCCCAACGGCTTGCCCTCGTCGTCGAGTCCCATGACTCGCCAGTAATAGGTCCCGGCCGGCAAAGGCGCGGCTTCGGCCGGGTAGCTCACGCTGGTGCTGCTGGTTTTGGTGGCCCAGTCGAGGTTGCCCATCTGCTCCTCGCGGCTGAGCAGCAAAAGATAGCCTCTGGCCTTCTCGACCTGGGTCCAGCTGAAGCTGGGCGGGCCGGAGACGGTCATGTTGTTGGCTGGCACAGGGTTGGTGGGGAAATCGGGTTTCTTTGGTTTGGAGTTACGGGGAATGTAGCCCAGGTAGCCACCTCCCGGGACATAGCTGGCGGCCAGGCTCAGGGCGGCCTGCTCGGGGTCGGAGATGAAATCGCTGACGGTGCCGGCATAATAGAAGGCCTCGCCGGCGGTTCCCAGGCCGATGTTGCCCGGGATATAGCTGTAGCTCGAGATGGTGCGCACGATGTCCATGGCTTTCTGAAAGTCTCGCCACTCACTTGAGTTGAGGATCTCCTCGCGCAGAGCCTCCGGGTCGTCATACTGCTTGACCACCGGAACCTGCTGGTAGGGGATGTCCACCTTGGTGCCCGCCTTTGCCGAGATGGGCTCTCCCCCACCGACCGGGGTCACTTCCACCTCGCCCTCGAGCACGTTCAGGCTGGTGGCCCCGTTGTCTTCGGTGGCGATCACGAATTCGGTGCCTTTGATTCCCATGACTCCGCCGGCCGTCTCGATCTCAAGCGGCTCTTTGCGCTTGGACATCTTGGCCCAGACCCGCCCGCCCTTAATTTTGATCCGCTTGACGACGGGCTTGCCTTCTTCCTTGATCTCGCTTTCGCTGACGATCTCGATGCGGGTGCCTTTGTTGATGCCCACCCGGCCTCCGGTGACAAACTCCAGAGCCGCCACGGTGGAGGCGTCGGTCTGGTATTCATCCTTCACCATCGTGTTCATGAAAGGAAAGGCCAGGGCGGTGGCCGACTTGCGCTCGTAGGTCATCTTGGGACCATCGATTTCGACCACCTTCGCCACCGCAGGTTGAGCCCAGGAGGGGCTTTGTAGCGTCAGATACAGGGCTGCGGCCACCACAACGGATCGGAAAGGACGACTCATTACGAATACCTCACTCCAGACAACATGAGGAGGGCGAGTTCCCTAAACCGGGCGTGATTCCTGTCAGCCGCCGCTGTAGAGAATCTTGCGCGGCTTGCTGCCCTCGGCCGGGCCGACCCAGCCCTTGCGCTCCATCAAGGTGAGGATTCGTCGAGCGCGCGCGTAGCCCACCTTGAGCTCGGTCTGGAGCATGGAGGCCGAAGCCTGCTGGGTGCGCAGCACCACCTCCAGGGCCTGCTGGAGCAGGGCGTCGTCCTCATCGCCCCCGCCCTCTTCCTCGGCCTCCAGGCCGGCGTTTTCGTTGATGGCCAGCTCGATCAGGTTCTCCGGGTGGGCCTGGGCTTTCCAGAACTCGACCACCCGTTGAATCTCGTCGTTGGAGACGTAAGCGCCCTGGAGGCGGCGCGGGTCGGATGCCTCCACCGGCAAGAACAGCATGTCGCCCTTGCCCAGAAGTTGCTCGGCCCCACCGGTATCCAGAATGACCCGCGAGTCGACCTGAGAGGTGACGGCGAAGGCGATGCGGGAGGGGATGTTGACCTTGATCAGTCCGGTGATCACGTCGGTGGACGGCCGCTGGGTGGCCACCACCACGTGAATGCCGGCCGCTCGGGCCTTCTGGGCCAGCCGGCAGATGCTGGTCTCGACCGATTTAGAGGCCACCATCATCAGGTCAGCCAGCTCGTCGATGATCACCACCACCCAGGGCAGCGGCTCGGGTGCCTTGGAGTTGAACTCGGCCAGGTTGCGCACCCGCAGGGCGGCAAAGGTGGCGTAGCGCTGCTCCATCAGCTCCACCACCTGGTTGAGGGTGAGGGCGGCCTTCTTCGGGTCGACCACGATCTGGCCCGGTTTCTGGTTGGAGAAGCCCACCAGGTGAGGAAGCCCCTCATAGATGGATAGCTCGACCTGCTTGGGATCGATCATCAGCATTTGAAGCTGGCGCGGGGTGAAGCGATAGAGCAGGCTCAAGATGAGCGTGTTGATGCAGACCGATTTGCCCGAACCGGTGGTGCCGGCTACGAGCAGGTGGGGCATCTTTTGCAGGTCGGTGACGGCCGGCTGTCCGGTCAAATCAAGGCCGAGCCCCAGCGTGAGCCCGTTGGACTTACTGAAGACCTGAGCTGACAGGATGTCGCGCAGCACCACCAGGTCGGTGGAGCGGTTGGGGATCTCGATGCCGATGGCGGCCTTGCCCGGGATGGGGGCCTCGATGCGCACTGCAGTGGCCGCCAGGGCCAGCGCGATATCGTTGGTCAGGGCCGTGAAGCGGTTCACCTTGACGCCCCGGGCAGGCTGCAGCTCGTAGCGGGTGACGGTTGGACCGCGCACGGTGTGGATGACCCGGGCTTCCACGCCAAAGCTTTGCAGGGTGTCGATGAGGATCTGGGACTTGTCCTCCTCGGGACGACGTCGCGCCTGGGCCGGGGGCGAGTCGAGCAAGGACAGGGGAGGCAGTTTGTAGGTGGCCGTCGGCAGGCGGGGCGGACCCGGAAAGAGCCGCAACTGGCCGTCAGGATCTTCGAGAACGCCGTTCTGAATGGGTGCCGGGCGCGGTGGCCTGGGGGCCGGCTTCTCTTCTGCGGTCGGGGGAGAAGGCTGAGGAGCCTCTTCAGTCGGCTCTGGCAAAAGCTCCGGCTCCTGGCTCAAGGACGGCTCGGGATGATAGCTGGCCTCTTCCGAGGGGATGAGATCGACCTCATCACTGAAGACCTCCTCCGGGAGCAGGCTGGGCTCCACTGCGGTCTCATAAGCCTCCTCGCTGATGGCAGGGGATCCTGGCGTGGTCTCCCAGACGGTCAGGGGTCGGGCCTCCTCGGAGACCTCCACGGCTGGTTGGCCCTCGGTGGAAGGCTCCTCGGCCCAGGGTCCGGGGTGGAGGCTGGCCAGCATGCTCCCCACCGTGCGCAGCACCCTCCAACCTGCCCGCCCCAGGTGGCGCGCCCCCGCGGCCAGCACGCGGCCCACGTCCGAGAGCGGAATCTGGCAGACCATGAGCAGGCCTGCGGCCAGCCCGGCGCCCCCGACGATCCAGGAGCCGGCCGGTCCCAGGGCTCGCACCAGCAGCAGGTCGAGCCCGTAGCCGAGCTGTCCCCCCTGTCCCCCCATGCGCTGGGCCAGCAGGGTGAGGTCGAGCCAGAGCAGCAGAGCCGGCCAACCCACCTGCATTCCCTTGAGAAGTCCCGGGGCCAACAGGCGCAGGCTCCAGCCCAGCCCCAGCCAGGGCAGGAGCCAGGCCGAACGGCCGAAGGCCGCGTGTAGAGTGGCCGAGACGGCCAGACCAACGGCTCCGGTCACGTGCGGGGCGGCCAGGCAGATGGTCAGGAAGGGCACTCCCACCAGCAACAGGCCGAGGCCGGCCGCGGGCGCGGCTACCGAAGGGGAGCTGACCGAGACTGCCGGAGCCTGGGGACGCCGGCGTGCCTTTCGGCTCGGCTTGTCGCACCCTTGCAGGTTTGAGCGGCGCTTGGGCCGGGTCTCCCCGATCGGGTTCTCCAGTGGCTGAGATGGCATGGCGAAAGAATTTCTATCAAGCTTGAATACCCTCCTTCCTGCAGGAATCTCGACTCGGCGCGGCGTATCCTCGCTGGTTCGTAAATCCCAAACGTCCCTGGAGGATCCCCGATGCTGGTAGAACCCAATCTCGACCTGCTGCTGAGCAATGAAGCCCTGGACAACAAGTTTGCGCTGGTGACGCTGGCTCTCAAGCGGGCGCGGCAGTTGAACGACGGGAGCCCGGTGCTGGCCGAGACCAACGCCCGCAAGTCGGTCAGCCAGGCTCTGTGGGAGATTGCGGCAGGAAAGATCTCGGTCACCCGCGGGGTGAACGAGGACGACGATTTCTTCCCCCACCTCAACCTGGACGGACAGGACACGCTCTCGCGGGTCCTGAGCGCCGACCCTGACTCGGGTGCCGAAGAGGAAGAGCTGGAAGCCGACATCAACTGAGGGATCGGTTTTGAGTTTCGACGAGCAGTTGAATGCCACCCTGCAGCGACTGACGGCTGCCGTAGAGGGATTGGCCGAGAAGAGTGGCAAGCCCAAGCTGAGTTTCAGCCTGGAACAGTTGCTTTCGGTCATGGTCAAGCATCGGGGAACCTTCCTGCACCTCAACGGGGGATCGTTCCCGATGCTGCGCATCAACCATGAGCTGGTTCCGGTTGGCGAGCACGCCATTTCTCCCCGTGAATGTCAGGCTCTGCTTTCGCAGGTTCTCAATCAGGAGCATCTGCTGGCCCTGGCCCGGGGGATGGAGGTCGGCTTTGCTCAACTCGGTCTTTCCGGCAGCGTCCTGGAGCAGTTGCTCGACCAGCGTCAGGGGCTGATCCTCCTGGTAGGACGCCCGCGTTGCGGAAAGATCAACTCGTTCGCCTCGCTGATCTCGCACCTCAACGAGCAGCAGCGGGTGCGGGTGGTGACCCTGGAATCCCCCATCCAGTTCTGGCACGAGAGTAAGAAAGCCACCGTGGTGCAGCGGGAAGTCGGGGTGGATACCGAGACTTATGTCCACGGGATTCGCCAGGCCGTGCTGCAGGACCCGGACATTCTGGCTGTGGGCGAGCTGCCCGACCCGGACACGGTGGAGGTGGTCATCCAGGCTGCCGCCGGGGGGCACCTGGTGCTGGCCATGCTGGACGCCCCCTCGGCAGTGCGGGCTGTAGATCAGATTGTGGAAGTTTTCTACAACAACAATGACAACCGGATGCTGCGCCTCTTTTCCAGGGTCTTGAAGCTGGTCGTCTGCCAGTACCTGGTCCCCCGGGCCGATGGCCGAGGCAAGCTCCCCGCCTTTGAGATCCTCGAGTGCAACGAGGAAGTGGCCGATGGAATCGGAAGGGGCGAGACCTCCAGCCTGCACGAGGCCATGCGCCAGGGGAACATGCAGACGCTGGGTCGCCATCTGTCGCGCATGGTGGATGTGGGCCTGGTCAGTCGCGAGGAGGCCAGCAAGCTGCTCGACGATCCTAGCGAGCTGACGGTGATGGAAGAGCAGCCGGAGATGGCCCTGTCTCAGGCCTCGACTCCAAGCATCCTCATGGACGACGACTCGCCCCTCATGTCCTGGCTCTGAGTATCTTGCGCAGAGCCCAGGGCAAGCGGGCGGCGATTTCGTCGGCGTAAACCCCGCGCGGGCCGATCTGGCGGCCAGCCAGGCGAGCGGCCAGCCCGTGCAGGTAGACACCACAGCAGGCGGCCCGCTGGCAATCCAGCCCCTGGGCCAGCAGCCCGGTGATCAGGCCGGCCAGCACGTCCCCCGTGCCCCCCTGGCTCAGCACGCTGGTGCCGGTGGGATTCACCCAGAATTGACCCTGGTCGGCGATCACGGTCGGGGCTCCCTTGAAGACCACCATGCACTGATAGCGCCGGGCACACTCCAGGGCGCTTTCGATCCGATCGGTCTCCAGCTCGGCTACGGGACGTTCGAGCAGGCTCGCCATTTCGCCCGGATGGGGGGTGAGCACCCGCCCCTCCCCCAGCGGACCGTGGCCGGCCACCACGCGCAAGGCCCCGGCGTCCAGCACCAGAGGCTGCCAGCTTTGAGCCAGCTCGCGTACAAGCTGTTCGGCCCCGGGCTCGAGATCGAGCCCACAACCGATCAGGTAGGCTGAGGCCCTTTGGGCCAGCAAGGTGTCGCGGTCGTGGGGGCCAAGGCGGGGGCCCGAAAGGGGCACAGACAGGGGCGAGGAGAGCCTGGAGGCAAGCCTGGCTCGCACTTCGGGGGCGCTCGCCAGGGTGACCAGGCCGGCACCCGCCCGCAGAGCCCCCTCCGTGGCCAGGAAAGCAGCCCCGGGATAGCGATCCGACCCGGCCACGAGCAGGGCATGTCCGCAGCTGCCTTTGTGCGAGGTCGGTTCGCGAGCCGGTAGCCAGGAGCGAATCTGGGCTTGTTCCAGCTGTTCCCCCTGGCCTGCCTGGCTCAGAAGAGCCGGGGGGAAACCGATCTCGGCCACCACGAGCCGGCCCGTGTGGGCGGCGCCCGGGTGGAGCAGAAGGCCGCGCTTGGGCAGGCCCATGGTCACCGTCAGCTGAGCCTGCACGGCCGCTCCCAGGATCTGGCCGGTGCGCGAGCAGATGCCCGAGGGGATGTCGATGGCCAGGACCGGCCGCCCCTGGCAGGCCTCCACGGCTCGAAGGGCCAGCCCCTCGAGCGGTCGGGCCAGGCCGGTGCCGAACAGAGCGTCCACCACCACCTCTCCTTCGGCCAGCCAGGCAGAGTCGGTCAGCGTTTCAACCGGACAGCCGAACTTCCAGAGCAGCTCGTAGTGCGCCAGGGCATCCCCGGTCAGACGCCCCGGATCGCCGAGCAAGGCCACGCGCGGGAGCAAACCGTTTTGCAGCAAGGTGCGGGCCAGCACAAAGCCATCCCCCCCGTTGTTTCCCGGACCACACACGATGCTGAAGGTGCGAGCTCTAGGCCACTCGCGCCGGGCGGCACGATAGACCGCTCGCCCTGCGTTCTCCATCAAGACCAGCCCCGGAAGGCCCAGCTCGGTGATGGTGTGACGATCGATCTGGGCCATTTCCTGGCCGGTGACCACGCGCATGGCCGGGCCTTCGCGACCAAAGAAAAACGGCCCTTTTGCAGGGCCGTTTCGCGTCTCAGCTTAACGCTTGGTCCACTGGAAGCCGCGCCGGGCGCGCTTTCTTCCGTACTTCTTGCGCTCTTTCTCGCGCGGGTCGCGGGTGAGGAAGCCCCCCTGGCGAAGATTGGGCTTCAGATTCTCGTCGAACACCACCAGGGCGCGCGAGATGCCGTGCCGCAGGGCGCCGGCCTGACCGGAGACCCCGCCGCCGTGCACGCGAGCCAGGATGTTGAACTTGGTCAACGTCTGTGTGCTCTCCAGGGGCTGGCGGATCAGCATCAGCTGGGTGGCGCGGGTGAAGTAGTCCTCCACCGTGCGCTCGTTGACGATGATGCGGCCGTCGCCGGGGACCAGGCGTACCCGCGCTACCGCGCGCTTGCGCCGCCCGGTGGCAGCATAGACGATCGAGCCGATCGAGAACTTCTGGTTGGCCACGATTTACTTCCTAACCTTTCGAATACTCGAGAGCCTTGGGCTGCTGCGACTTGTGCGGGTGCTCGGCTCCGGGGTAGATCTTCAACTTGTTCATGCGCGGGGTGCGCAGCTTGTTCTTGGGGAGCATCCCCTTCACTGCGAGCTCAAGCACGCGGGTGGGGAACTTGCGGTGCATCTCGTCAGCTTGAATTTCGAACAGGCTGCCCGGTCGACCGTTGGTATGGCGGCGATAGAGCTTCTGGCTCCACTTGCGGCCGGTGAAACGAACTTTCTCGGCATTGATGACCACCACGAAGTCACCCACGTCGGCGTGGGTCGAAAATTGGGGCTTGTGCTTTCCGATCAGCACTTCGGCGATGCGGGTGGCCAGGCGCCCTACGGTCTGGCCGTTGGCGTCCACAATGAACCAATCTTTCTTCACCGATTCTGTCTTTACGGTGTAGGTATCCATCGAGTTCCTCCTGGGAATCGACCGGGAGCAAGTAAAAGACCTGCCCTGGTCAAAAGCCTGCCCATTCTAGCAAAGGCCCCCCGGGCTGTCAACAGCGCACCAGGAAGGCTTTGTCATTCGGAGAAGCCCCATCTTATGCGCCTTCCAGTGCTCTTGATCGGGTTGCTGGTGGCCTGCGTTTTCCTGCGAACGCTCGGTCCCCCCCTGGATTACGATCTCTGGTTCGATCTACGCATGGGCCGGGAGATCGCCAGCACCGGAGCGATCCCTCATCAGGAGACCTTTCTGGCCAGCTCGAACCTCTTTGAGGCTCCCCACTGGCTCAACGACGAGTGGGGCTTTGCCTGGGCCACCTGGCAGGTCTACCAACACTTTGGCTTACCCGGGCTGGCGGTGGCAAAAGCCTTGTTGCTGGCACTGCTGGCCCTGGTGCTCTGCCTTGGCTGTCGTCTGGTGGGGCTGGCCCCCTGGGCTACGGTCCTTCTGGTGGCCCTGGAGCTCTGGATGGTGCAGGGGCGATTCATGTTGCGCCCCCACCTGGTTTCCGACCTGTTGCTGGCTCTGCAAACGTGGCTCGTGCTGCGTCAGGAACGCAGTGAGCGTGTCTTTCTTCCCGCCTTGATGTTTTGCGTTTACGCATTCTGGACCAACGTTCACGCGGGTCTGGCGGCAGGACTGGCGGTGCTGGGAGCCATCTGGGTTGGCTCGAAATTTCGCCGGCTGTATTTTTATGCCCTGATGGCCGCGGCTCTGGGCGCGATGGTCCGCCCGGGCGGCTGGGAGATCTTTTTCTATGTTCACAAGACCTTCGCCCGCAAAGCCATGATGGAGAACAATATCGAGTGGCTTCCGATTCCCCTGGAATCCTGGCTCGGTCCCCCGGGCCTCTTCGTGCTGATCATGCTGGGGGGGTTCGTGGTGGCCTGGAGGCAGGGACGGTTTCGTCCGGGTCACCTCCTGGCCTGCCTGGGGATGCTCTTTACGGCGGCGCGTCACATTCGCGCCGTCGGCGAGTTTGGATCTGCCACCACGGGCCTGGTCGCGAACGCCTGGGGCACCTCCCTGCCCGATCGCAAGCCTCTCAACCTGGTGGCGCTCATCGCTTTGCTTGGAGTCCTGCTGCTCGGGCCCGGCGAGGGAGACTGGAATCGCCGGGACATTCCCCGGCGGCTTTACCCGGAAGGGGCCCTGGAGTTCCTGCGCGCCCACCGTGTGCCCGGGACAGTATTCAACAGCTACCACCTGGGTGGCTATCTGGTGTTTCGCGAGGCTCCGGTCATGATTCACGGCATGACGAGCACCTTCCCCGACAGTTTGATGCAGGACTACCTGGACGCGCTGCAAGACCCGGTCCGTCAGGAGGAAGTAGCCAGTAAGTACTCGATCGGTGCTTATCTCCTGCACTACACCGACCCATCCGAGGCCCATTCCTGGTTGGCCGGCCGCCTGGCCAGAGACCCACTCTGGTCACTGGTCTACTTCGACGACGTCGCGGTTCTCTACGTGCCCAGCTCACTGGGGCTGCCAGCTTACCGCGGGGTGAATCCCGCCCTGGCGGACCCTTTCCCTCAGGGGCCCCAGGCTGCCCGGGCCGAAGTGGAAGCGAAACTGGGTGACGATCCGGGCTCGCCCTTGACCTGGTGGCTGCTGGGACAGCTGGAGGGGCGCGAAAGGCGCTGGCAAGAGGCGTTGGAAGCCTATACGCGTGCACTTGAGCTGGATCGGAGCGATTTTGGAGCTTACCTGGGTCGCGGTCAAGCCCGCCTGGGCCTGGGCGATGCAGGAGGGGCTCTGTCGGACTTGAAGCAAGCCCTGGCGCTGCGGCCCAACTCCGGGGTGGCCCACTATAACCTGGCGGTCGTGTATCTCAACTTGAACAAGCCCATCGATGCGCGGCGCGAAGCCGAGAAGGCTGTCCGCCTGAGGTTCGAGCCCGCCCAGAGATTGTTGGAGCGGCTCTAGCTCGTGTGTGGGATCTGCGGTTGGTACAGCCAACACCCTCCCCAGAGCGAGCTCCTGGGCCGCATGGCCGCCCGCATCCATCATCGTGGCCCGGACGAGCAAGGCCTGTTTACCGAGGGACCGGTCGCACTGGCCATCCAGCGGCTCAGCATCATCGACGTGGCCGGTGGCCACCAGCCCTATCGCAATGAGACAGGCGATCTGGTCAGCGTCTTCAATGGGGAGATCTACAACTTCCAGGAGTTGCGCGCCGGACTGCAAGAGCGGGGTCATCGCTTCGCCACCCACGCCGATGGCGAGGTGATCGTGCACCTTTACGAAGAGCGCGGCGTGGAGTGCCTGGAGGCCCTCAATGGAATGTTCGCTCTGGCCCTCTGGGACCGGAAAAAGGAGCGACTCTTTCTGGCCCGCGACCGGCTGGGTATCAAGCCCCTCTACACGGCCGAAATTCCTGGCGGGGTGGCCTTCGCCAGTGAGCTGAAGGCCCTGCTCGAGCTGCCTACGATCGCCAGGAGCCTCAACCCGGTGGCACTGGATCAGTACCTGACCTTCGAGTACGTGCCCGCTTCCGAGAGCATCCTGGAGGGCATCTCCAAGCTGCCCCCGGCCCACTACCTGGTGCGCGGTCCGGCTACCAACCTGGTGCAAAGATACTGGCAGCTGAAGCTGCGCGAGCAAGACCGCAGCCTCTCGCCGGATGACTGGCAGCGCCTGCTGCGCCAGAGTCTCAAGCAGTCGGTGCAGCGCATGCTGATCAGCGAGGTGCCGCTGGGCGTGTTCCTGTCTGGCGGGATCGACTCCTCGGCGGTGGCCGCCCTGGCCCGCGAGGCCACCGGTCGTGTCAAGACCTTCTCCATCGGGTTTCAGGATCGCACTTACGATGAGTCCTCCCACGCTCGCCTGGTGGCCAGGGAGCTGGGCACCGAGCACCATGAAGAGTTGCTCGACCCGCGCGCCTCGCTGGAAGTGCTCGATCCGGTGGTGGCCCAGCTCGACGAGCCACTCGGCGACGCCGCCATTCTGCCCACCTACCTGCTGAGCCGCTATGCGCGTCAGTCGGTCACGGTGGTGCTGACCGGGGAGGGGGCCGATGAGCTGCTGGCAGGTTATCCCACCTACCCGGCCCACGCTGTGGCCGCAGGGTTGCCCCGGCCCCTGGCGCGAGTTGCCTCCTGGGTGGTCAATCGGATGCCCGTCTCGACCAGCTACCTGAGCCTCGACTTCAAGCTCAAGCGCTTCTTTCGGCACGCCAGCGAGGCCCCGATGCCACGTCACTTCCACTGGATGGGCTCATTTACGACCGAGGACAAGCGGCGTCTCTACTCCTCGTCTTTTCAGGCCAGCCTGCCTCACCAGGCCACCTGGCGTCCACTCGAGGAGCATCGAGCCGAGCTGGCCGGGCTCGACCTGGTCGCCGGCATCCAGCATCTGGATCTCCACTTCTATCTGCCCGACGACCTGCTGGTGAAGCTCGATCGGGCCACCATGGCGGTCTCGCTGGAGGGGCGCGTGCCCTACCTGGACCACACTCTGGTCGAGTTACTGGCTCGTGTTCCCATGCCGCTCAAGCTGCGAGGGATGAATGGCAAGTGGCTGCTCAAACAGGCCATGAAGGACAGCTTGCCTGCCAGCATTCTCAAGCGCCCCAAGAAAGGCTTCGGCATCCCCGTGGCCCGGTGGCTCAAAACCGATCTCAAGCCTCTGCTCGACCGCTGCCTGGAGCCCGAGCGGCTGCGCCGCCAGGGACTGTTCGAGCCCACTTTCCTGGGCCGGATGGTGCAGCAGCACCTGGCCGGGAAGGTGGATCATCGCAAGCCCCTCTGGACCATGCTGATGTTCCAGCTGTGGCACGAACGCTGGATGGAGTAGCCAGATGGAAGCGATTGCCTACGATCGGATCTGGGAGATCGAGCAGGACATGTGGTGGTATCGCGGCCGCCGCGCCGTGTGCTTTGAGCTCTTGCGCCGTCACGCCCCCCGAGGACGGTTGCTGGACGTGGGCTGTGGCACGGGCTACAACCTCAAGCTCTTGGAGGAGTTTGGCGAGACCTTCGGCGTGGACCCCTCTCACGAGGCCCTGGATTACTGTCGCAAGCGAGGTTCCCAACGGGTACAGGAAGCCAGCGCCGAGAGACTACCCTTCCCCGACCGGCACTTCGGCCTGGTGACAGCCTTCGACGTCATCGAGCACATCGCTGACGACGACGGGGCGCTGCGCGAGTGGAACCGGGTGCTGGCCCCGTCGGGCACGCTGCTGATCTACACCCCGGCCCTGCCCTGGCTTTATGGCGAGCACGACCGCATCGTGCAGCACCAGCGCCGCTACTACAAAGGCCAGCTGGTCGAGCGCGTCCAGCGGGCCGGTTTCCGGCTGCTGCACGCCTCCTACGTCAACATGCTGGTGCTGCCGATGGTGATCGGGGTGCGCCTGGCGGTGGCCCTGATGCCGCGCCGGCCGCACGTGGAGATGAGCATCCCTTCCCGACCCGTGAACTGGGCCCTCACGCAGCTTTGTTACGCCGAAGTTCCTGTGGTCCTCGGTCCGGGGCTGCCCATCGGCCTTTCGCTGGTGGCTCTGGCGGTGAAGCCCCAGGCTTAGACGGGCTCTTGAGCTAGGGAATCAAGTGAACCAGCAGCGCTTTCTGCGCGTGCAGTCGGTTCTCGGCCTCCTCGAAGACCACCGAGCTCTCGCTTTCGAAGACCTCTTCGGTCACTTCCAGCTCTCTCTTGGCAGGCAGGCAGTGCATGAACAGGCATTTGGGATGGGCCAGCTTCATGGCCGCATTGTTGACCTGATAGGGCATGAACCTGGCCTTGCGTTCTTCTTCGCTGCCCTGCTGGCCCGGGCTGAGCCAGACATCGGTGTAGATGACGTCGGCATCCTGGAAGGCCTCTTTGGGATCGCGTACGAGCTTGACCTCCGAGCCCCAGGCCCGGGCGTACTCGCGGCAGCGCTCCACCACGGCCGGATCGGGATCGTGCCCTTCGGGGCTGGCGCTGTAGACGTTCATGCCCACTTTGGCGCAGCTAATCAGGGCCGTGTGGCAGACGTTGTTGCCATCGCCCAGGTAGGCGAACTTGAGCCCTTCCAGTTTGCCCCGCTTCTCCCAGATGGTGAAGATGTCAGCCAGCGCCTGGCAGGGGTGATACATGTCGGTCATGGCATTGATGACCGGCACGCTGGAATAGGCGGCCAGCGTCTCCAGGTTGGCCTGGCTGAAAATACGGGCCATGATGGCATCGAGCATGCGCGAGAGCACCCGAGAGGTATCCGAGATGGGCTCCCCTTTGGCCAGCTTGAGGTCGTTGGCCGACAAAAAGAGCGCGTGCCCGCCCAGTTGACGCATGCCGACCTCGAAACTCACTCTGGTGCGAGTGGAGGTTTGCTCGAAGATCATGCCCAGCGTCCGATTGGCCAGCAAAGGCTGGAAGCGGCGCATGCGGGTCTCGGCCTTGAGCAACTCGGCGGTCTTAAACAGCTGCATGATCTCGTCAAAATTCAGCTCGTCGAAGCTGAGAAAGTGGCGGCCGAACAAGGTCTTCATGGCGTTCCTCCGATTGGGTTGGAGGGCGGTTCAAGCCGCTTAGCCCCTTTCCTCCACAGTCCGGCATGGAACAGGGCGGCCATTACCAGGCTCTGCACCGTGGTGAGGCCCACGATGGCCCACCAGATGCTGTTCAGCCCCAGCCCGTTGGTAAGGGCCAACCAGCGCGCCAGAGGGACGCGCAGCAGGGCCGAGGTGGTGGCCACGATGGTGGGCGGAACGGTCACGCCCGCCCCCGAGAAGGCGCCCTGCACGACCATGGCCACCCCCATGGGCAGTTGGGCGAAGGCCATGATGTGAAGATAAGGCACTCCCACGGCCAGCACCTCGGGGTCGCTCGAGAACAGGCTCACCCACAGGGGGGCTCCCACCAGGTAGAGGGTGGTTGTTCCCAGACTGGCCAACATAACGATGCGCACCGCCACCCAGGCCGCCCGGCGAGCTCGCTCCATCTCCCCGGCGCCGATGTTCTGGCCCACCAGGGTGATGGCGGCCAGCGAGAGGCCATGGCAGACCAGGTAAGACAGGCTCTCGCAGCGGTGGCCGATGCCCAGCGCGGCCAGGGCCGCTGGTCCGAAGGCTCCCACGATGGGAGCGATCAGCATGTAGACCAGGCAAAAGGTTACAAACGCAATGGAGGGGGGGATTCCGATGCGCAGGATCTCGTAGAGCCAGTGGCGGCTGAACACCTTGCGCAGATCCTCGCCGGGACGTCGCCCGAGTTGGAAAGGGAGGTCCTTGAGCCGGGTCACGTAGAGGACTGTGACCAGAGTGAAGGAGAGATTGGTGGCCAGGGCTGCGCCCACCACCTCCAGTCGGGGAAACGGGCCCGGCCCGAAGATCAGCAGAGGATCGAGCACGAAGTTGACCGCAAAGCCGACCGCGTAGACTCGCAGAGGGGTGCGCGTGTCGCCTGCCGCTCGAAAGATGGCCGACAGGGTGTCGTTGAGGCAGTGGATGGGGGCCCAGAGGAAGACCAGGCCCAGATAGCTTGTGCCGATGCGGACCGCCTCGCGGCCCTCCGTGGTGCTCCCGGCCATCCAGGCCAGCAGGTCGTCGGAGAAGATCAGCACGGGAAAGGCCACCACCACGCCCAGGCAGAAGGAGGTGAGGATACCCACATGGGCGGCCCGTCTTGCCTGCATCGGATCGCCGGCTCCGATGCGCTGGGCCACTACCGAATTGGTTCCGGTGGTGATGATGGCCGCCAGGGCAAACAGGAGCCAGACGGTAAAACTGGCCAGGTTGACGGCGGCAAAGGCCAGCGTGCCCAGCTTGCCGACCCAGAAGGCGTTGAGTAGATTGAACAGGGTCTCGAGCAACATCGCTCCCATGATCGGGAGCGAAAGGCGCAATAGAGCCCGCTGAAGCGGTTCGCGGGTGAGGTCCAGGAGCTACATCTGGAAGTTGATTTCCAGCTCCTCGTAGCTGTCGCGGTTGATGGTCATGGCTTTGTTCATCTTGGTGTTGCCATCCTTGCAGAGGTTGAAACCGGCCTCGAGGTGCTGGGGGTTCTGGTCGTCGAGGTAACGGCGAATTTCGGTCATCCCCTCCTCGTAGAGGTCCATGGCGGCGTAGGCCTGCTCGGCCTCGGCCGGCGCCGAGGCGGCGTAGCCACTCTCCTCGAGCCATTCGCGGTTGGCGCGCCCTTTTTCGAGCAGAGCTTCGTGGGTGGTGTTCAAAAAGTCGCGGAAGGCTTCCGGGCTCATTTCGCCCGAGAGCACCTGGTCGATGGCCTGGCGGATCTGGTTCAGCCGAGAAGCGATGTTGTACAGGGCTGCGGGCTCCTTTATCCTGGTTAGGGTGATCTTCCACCCGTCCCGCCCATGCTTCCTTCTTGGGAGGGACGGTAGACCTGAAGTCGTTGGGCAATCTTTTGCTCGTAGCCAAGCGGACCGGGTTGGTAAAACTGCCGGGAGGCAAGCTTGTCGGGCAGATACTGCTGGGCGGTCCAGTGGCCCGGGAAGTCGTGCGGGTAGCGGTAGCCCTTGCCGTGTCCGAGTCGGGCGGCGCCCTTGTAGTGAGCATCGCGCAGGTGGACAGGCACGGCGGCGTCGGGGTGCTCGAGGGCGGCGGCCTCAGCGGCGAAGTAACCCATCATGCTGTTGGATTTGGGGGCGGCGGCCAGGTAGACGGTGGCCATGGCCAGGTGGTATTTTGCTTCTGGCAGCCCGCACCACTCCAGGGCCCGTGCGCATGAGGCCACGACCACGACTCCCTGGGGGTCGGCCAGGCCGATGTCCTCGCCGGCCAGGATGAAGAGACGCCGCATGATGAACCGGGGATCCTCGCCCGCTTCCACCATTCGGGCCAGGTAGAAGAGCGAAGCGTCCACATCCGAGCCGCGCACCGACTTGATGAAGGCTGAGACAGTGTCATAGTGCTGATCACCGCTGGCGTCATAGCGCAGGGCCTTACGCTGCAGGGCCTCCTGGGCTCGCTCCAGCGTGACCGGCTCGCCCGGGGCCGATTCCACCGCCAGCTCCAGCGCATTCAGGGCCGTGCGGGCATCGCCTCCGGCCATCTCGGCCAGAAATCTGAGCGCTTCCTCCTGGGCCTCCACGCCGCGCCCGCCGTAGCCTCGCTCGTCGGTCAGGGCGCGGCGCAGCATCTCCTCCAGGTCGGACTCGGTCAGAGCCTGCAGCCGGAAGATGCGGCTGCGACTCACCAGGGCTCCGATCACCTCGAAGAACGGATTTTCGGTGGTGGCGCCGATCAGCAGGATGGTTCCATCCTCCACATGGGGCAGCAACGCGTCTTGCTGGGCCTTGTTGAAGCGGTGGATCTCATCCACGAGCAGGATGCTGCGCCGTCCCGACTGCTTGAGCTCGGTCGCCCGGGCCACCTCGCGACGAAGGTCGGCCACCCCCGACAGCACCGCGCTCAAGGTGAAGAACTCGGCCCTGGTGTGCAGGGAGATGACCCGGGCAAGACTTGTCTTGCCAGTGCCGGGAGGGCCATACAGGATCATCGAGCTGTGCAGGTTGTCTTGCTCGATGGCCCGGCGTAGCATTTTACCGGGCCCGACCAGGTGCTGCTGGCCCACGTACTCGTCCAGGTTGCGAGGTCGCATGCGGGCGGCCAGCGGGGCTTTGGGGTCGAAGAGCGAGTCGAACAGGGAAGGCTCGTGCGAGGTCAGCGGGCGGCGCGGGGGCATGGGCGGGAGTTTAGCGCCCGAAGGGGCTACGCCTGCTCGACCAGAGAAATTTCCAGCGACCGGCAGACGAATTGTCTACCGCCCCTGGGCGTGTTCGTCAGACTGGGCTATGCAGAGCGCGAGCTCCTTATACTCCCTCGCATAGACTGTGCGATGAATTCTCAACCGGTTGAGCTTCGTCGCATCGCCCGTGCCACAACACTTTGGGAGCGGTTCGAAACAACCTTCTCACCGCACGTCAGGTGGCCCGGCCAA
>QWHO01000126.1 GCA_021404945.1 bacterium CPR1 | reverse complement strand
CCGCCTACAATATCTTGTGGTGGCGGAGGTTCCCTCCGACACCACATGGGGGTTTGCGGCCGGACTTCTAGCCAGAGACCAGGCTCTTGCCCGCCGCCACCAGCTTCTCGGCCAGAGACAGGCGCGCCCGCCGGCGCAGCAACTCGGCCCCCAGTTCGTCCACTTTTTCGAGCAGGCCGCGATAAATATTGGTCATGGCCTGCAGGGCCGGACGCGAGGAGCGCTCGACACGGTCCGCCAGAGGTGCGGAGCGTTCATAGTAGTCCCGCGCTCGGGCAGCCTCGAAACGGACCAGCTCGGCGAAGCCAGGCTCGGGGCGGGCGGCCAGCAGAGCTTCTGGGGTGACCCCAAAGCGGGCCAGGTCTTCCAGAGGCAGGTAGATGCGACCGCGCCCGGCGTCCTCAGCCACATCCCGCAAAATGTTGGTCAACTGAAATGCGATTCCGCGCTCTTCAGCCATCTTGAGAGCCTCTGGGCTGCCGTCGAAGCCGAAGACGTGCACGCACACCAGTCCTACGGTGGAGGCAACCCGGTAGCAATAATCATAGAGGTCCTCGAAACGATCAAAGCGGGTGACCGTGAGGTCCATCTCTGCTCCTTCAATCAACTCCTCGAAGTAGACCTGGGGAACGTTGTAGTGTGCCACGGCGTCGCGGAAGGCCGGGAGAATGGGGCTCGACTCCACATCCTGGCTCACGAGGGCTTGGCGCCATTGGAAAAGCATGCGGGCCGGGTCGCCCGACTGCTCATCGTCGGAGAGATCGTCGCAGTAACGGAAGAAGGCATAGATGGCGCACAGCGCGTCTCGCCGTTCGGCAGGCAGGAGGCGAATGCCGTAATAGAAGTTCTTGGCCTGCTCGCGTGTGACTTTCTTGCAGTGGCGGTAGGAATCTTTCAGGGAGAGGGCCATTGATCGGCCCAGATTCCGGGCTCGGACCGATGGTTCCTTCAAAGTCGCCATCAGGCAAAGTGCGTGGAGGGTGACTCCGCGCTCGGTCCTCGGGTTATCGGGCTCCTCCCGTGCTCACACTCAGGTTTTGCACATCACACAATTTGACAAACGCGCTAAGGCGCCGCGCAGTTCAACAGGTTGTCTACACTCTCGCGCGTTCCAATACTGAACAGTGTAGAACGCAGTTCCAGCGCGTTGTGGAGTGCAAGACCAGAGACCTTGCACTTTAAGCGATCATCCGGTTATCGACCACTTTGGCCGACTCGATGTCCACCCGAATCTCTTGAATCTCTCCGTTCCCGTAGGTGAACAGGATCGCTACGCGTCGGTTGCGGTCGATGATCAGCCGCTGCCCGATTCCGCGAGTCTGCCCGTCCGCCCCTGGCTGCTCACCCAGCACGTAGGCCCGCAGTCCGGTCTCGTCCATCTCGATATCTGGAGCCAGCAGCCAGCCGTGCCGCAAGATGTGCTTTGGTTGCTTCATATACTTGCGAAAGCGCGGGCTGTGCACCTCCGTTAGAGCCTCGAACAACCCGGCCTGCTTCAGGCGGTTGCTGAGCTCCGAGCTCACTTTTGAAGATGCTTCTTTCTCTTGAAGCTTGTTCACAGCCGTCGACCTCCATCGGTGCCTCGCACCGGTTTCTACTTGGAATATGCGCTGAGCGGCTTAAAAATGCATGAAACATGGTTAAGGTTGGAAAATACTTTTTTTGGACCGCTTAAATCGGCTCTGTTGCAAGCACCGCGGCAGGATATGAAGGACCGGCGAAGAAACCTGGCCAGGTTCCGGGGTAATGAATTTTCCTCAAGCAGACGAGGCAACAGGGTGGTAGCGATGAAAAAGAACGGCAAGAGTACCCACAACAGGATGAGCGACCGGGTCCGGAATGCCTCGGAGGCGGCTACGAAGTGGCTGCTGGCGGAGCAGAAACCCGACGGTCACTGGGTGGCCGAGCTCGAGGGCGACACGCTGACCGCCTGCGAATATGTGATGCTACTGACCTTCCTGGGATATCCCGGCACCCATCCCAAGATTCAAGCTCTGGCGCGTTACCTGGTAAAGAAGCGCAACGCCGAAGGCGGTTGGCCCATCTTCGAAGGTGGGCCATCCGAGATCAACAACTGCGTCAAGGGATTTCTGAGCCTGAAGATCGCCGGCCACTCCGAGAGCGAGCCCGAGATGCAAAAGACCCGCCAGCTGATCCTCAAGCTGGGCGGCCTGGACAAATGCAACTCGTTCACCAAGATGTATCTGGCCATGCTTGGCCAGTTCCCCTGGAACGCCTGCCCCTGCGTCCCGGCCGAGCTGATCCTCTTCCCCGATTGGTTCTACCTCAACATCTACGCCATGTCGAGCTGGTCGCGCACCATCGTGGTGCCCCTCTCCATCATTTTTGCCCACAAGCCCGTTGTGCGTCTACCCGAAGCCGGCTCGGTAGCTGACCTGTGCCTCCACGGTAAGCCTCAACAGCTGCCATGGAGCCAGAAGCTCTTCACCTGGAAGAACTTCTGGCTGGTGGTCAACAAGCTGCTCTGGGCTCACGAGAACTTCCCCTTCAAGCCATTCCGCCAGAAAGCCCTGAAAATGTCGCTGGACTGGACCCTGGCTCGCACCCACAACTCCGATGGCCTGGGGGCCATCTTCCCCCCTATCGTCAACACGGTGGTGGCGCTTCGCTGCATGGGCCACTCGATGGACGACCCCCACGTGCGCGAGGCCATGCGCCAGCTCGAGCTCCTGGAGATCTGGGAAGGCGACGTGCTGCGCATGCAGCCATGCAAGTCGCCGGTCTGGGATACCATTATCTCCAGCATCGCTTTGCTGGAGGCGGGTCTTGATCCGGCCCATCCCCAGCTCATCAAAGCTGCCGACTGGGTGCTCGATCGCGAGGTGCGCACCGTGGGCGACTGGGCCCACGTCAACAAGCAGGGCAAGCCGGGGGGCTTCTACTTCGAGTATGCCAACGAGCCCTACCCCGACAACGACGATACCTGCTACGCTCTGCTGGCCTTCTCCAGGCTGCAGCATCCCGAGCCGGCCCGGCTGCGGGGAGCAATCAAGCGCGCCCTGGACTGGCTCTGGAGCATGCAAAACGACGACGGCTCCTGGGGCGCCTTTGACAAGAACAACAACAAAGCGTGCCTGGAGGCCATGCCCTTTGCCGACCACAACGCCATGATCGACCCGGGCACGGCTGACATCACGGCCCGCATCCTCGAAATGCTCAGCGCCTACGGCTATGACCAGGCCGATCCCAGGGTGCGCAAAGCGCTCGACTTCATCTACAAGGACCAGGCCCCGGACGGATCCTGGTTCGGACGCTGGGGCACCAATTTCATCTACGGCACCTGGCAGGTGCTCAAAGGACTGCGCTGCATCGGCATCGATCCTCGTTCGGAAGTGATGCAGCGGGGGGCCCGCTGGCTCAAGTCGGTGCAGAACGAAGACGGTGGCTGGGGCGAAACCTGCGACTCCTACGAGGATGAGCGTCTCAAGGGCAAGGGCCCGTCCACCGCCTCCCAGACGGCCTGGGCCCTCATGGGCCTGATCGCCGCCGGTGAGGAGCATGGAGCCGAGGTCGAGCGTGGCCTGGGCTACCTTCTCGAGAGCCAGAATGAGCATGGTACCTGGGAGGAGGAGTGGTTCACCGGAACCGGTTTCCCCAAGGTCTACTACCTGCGCTACCATTACTACCGCCACTATTTCCCGCTCTTTGCACTGGGCATGTATCAGCGCTCGATGCGCTCGGAGACGAGTGAAGTCGTCTCGATCGGCGCGCGGCGCAAGAGATGAGGGTGCTGGTAACCGGCGGTGCCGGCTTTGTCGGCAGCCACATCGTGCGCCAACTGGTGGCTCGGGGAGACGAAGTGCGCGTGCTGGTTCGCCAGCGCTCGCCTCTGCGCAACCTGATGGCCCTGGATGTGGAATGCTGCTACGCGGACCTGATGGACCTGCGCCCTCTGCGCGAGAGCGTGCGCGACTGCGAGCAGGTTTACCATTGCGCGGCCGACTACCGGCTCTGGGCGCTGGAACCATCCGAGCTTTATGCCCACAACGTGCAGGGCACCGAGAACTTGCTGCGGGCCAGCCGCGAGGCGGGCGTGAGCACCGTGGTCTACACTTCCTCGGTGGCAGCTGTGGGCATTCCTCAGGATGGGACCCCGGGTGACGAGGAGACACCCGTTAAACTCGAGGACATGATTGGCGACTACAAGCGCTCCAAGTTCCTGGCCCAGGAGGTGGCCTTCCGCTACGCCCGCGAGGGGATGCGGGTGGTGCTGGTCAGCCCCTCCACCCCCGTGGGGCCGGGAGACTTCAAACCCACCGCCACGGGGGCTTTGATCAACGACTTCCTGAACCGCAAGATGCCCGCCTACGTGGATACCGGTCTCAACCTGGTGGCCGTGGAGGACGTGGCCCGCGGCCACCTGCAGGCGGCCGAGAGAGGGCTGGCCGGGCGCAACTACATCCTGGGCAACGAGAACTTGACGCTCAAGCAGATCCTCGACCTGCTCGGAGAGCTGACCGGATTGCCCTCGCCCAACTTCCGCATGCCCCACGCGGTGGCCCTGGGAATCGGGGCGGTGGATAGCTTTGTGTCGGGCACCCTCCTGCACCGCCATCCCCGCGTGCCTTATGAGGCGGTCAAGATGTCCCTCAAGAAGATGTGGTTCTTGAGCGCTCGAGCGGTGCGCGAGCTGCAGTTCGACCAGACCCCCGTGCGCGAGGCCTTGCTACGGGCCTGCCACTGGTTTGTGGAGAACGGTTACGCGCCGGTTCCCCCGGCCTGGAGGAAAGCGGCATGAGCTCGGCCCCTGTGGGCCTGATCGTGGCCCTGCCGGAAGAGAGCCAGGCCCTGCGCTCGGTGATGCGTCGGGTCAAGCCCTGGAGCTTCCCTGATTATCCTGCCTGGCGGGGCGTGCTGGGCGGGCGCGAGGTGGTGCTGACGCAGTCGGGAATGGGTCACGGCCACGCCGCCGCCTGCGCCCGTCAGCTGTTGCGCCTCGAGCGCCCCGCCCTGTTGATCGCGGCGGGCTTCGCCGGTGGTCTGACGGACGACTTCGCGCCCGGCGACGCCATCGTGGCCAGCGAGGTGATCCTGCTGGAAGGCTCCGCCCACCGGCGCTGGCCCAGCCGTCTCAAGCTCGAGCACGCCTCTCATCGGCGCGCCGTGCTGGCCAGCCCCGATCGGATCATGCGGTTTGCCAGCGAGAAGCAAGAGCTGGCTCGCCTGACCGGGGCCCAGGCCTGCGACATGGAGAGCGGCACGGTGGTGCGCGAGGCTGAGGAGGCGGGGGTTCCCTGGCTGGTGGTGCGCAGCCTGACCGATGGCGTGGCAGAAGATCTACCCATGGATTTTCAGCCTTTCACCAATGCGCGCGGGGTTCCCCACAAGCCGCGCATCGTGCTGCACGCCCTGGTGCGGCCCCGCACTCTGTGGGGCCTGATGCGGCTGGGCCGCCGAACGGCCCACGCGGCCCACACCCTGTCGCGCTCGGTGGAGCAGATTTTGAGTCGGGTGGACCAGCAGCTTGCTCCTTGACCTTTTGCTGGGCCTGTGCATCGCTTGCCTGGCCTTCTCTTGCCTCTATCAACTCTATACCTGCCACGTGGTGCGCAAGTTCGTGTTGGAGGAAATCCCCCGCGCCGACCTGAGTCTGACCGACTACCGGCCCGCCTCGCAGCTCAAGCCGGTGCACGGCCAGTCGCCTCGCCTGAAGAGCTGCCTGGTGACCGCCCTGGACCAGGACTACCCTGCCGACTGGGATGTGGTCTTCTCGGCCGGGCTGGCGGACGATCCGGCCCTGGATCTGGCCCGAAGCCTGCCCTCTGCGGTGCCGGTGCAGGTCGTGGGTGGAGGGGTGACCGACTTCACCAACCCCAAGGTGCGCAGCATGATGGCGGGCGAGCCTTCCCTCAAGAACGAGTGGGTGGTCTGTTGGGATGCCGACATGCGCGCCCCGAAAGACTTTCTGCGGCGGGTATTCAGCCCGTTCCGCGACCCTCAGGTGGGGGCTTCCACCTGCCTTTACGGGGTCAAGCAGGTCGACAACTTCGGCCAGGCCCTGGAGGGTCTCTCGGTGACCGATTTTGGCTCCTCGGTGCTGGTGGCCCGCAAGCTCGAAGGAATGAGCTTCATGCTGGGGGCGGTGCTGGCCTTCCGGCGCGGAGTCCTGCAGCAGGTGGGCGGGTTCGGGGTGGTGCGCCACCACCTGGCGGACGATTACCAGTTAGGTAACCGCACCTTCAAGGCTGGCTGGAAAGTGGCCCTGGCTCCCTGCATCGTGGAGGATGTGTTGGGTGAGCGCAGTTTCTCGGAATACTGGGAGCACCAGCTGCGGTGGATGCGTACCTACCGGGTCTGCCGTCCCAACGGCCACGCCGCTTTCATCGTCACCCAGGGGCTGGTGTGGTGCCTTTTCTGGCTGCTGCTGAGCGGGGGCAGCCCGGCCGCCTGGCAGGGGCTGGGGGGCTGGTTGCTGGTGCGCTGGCTGACCACCCGCTACAACTGGCAGCTCCTGGGCAGCCCGGGGGCGGCCCGCTGGGCCCTCATCACACCCTTCAAGGATCTCTGCTATTTCGCTCTTTGGGCCGCCTCCTGGCTGGGTCACACCGTGCGCTGGGGGGGCAAAACCTTCGTGCTTGGAACCGGTGGCACGATGCGGCCACAGAAGAGCTGACCCGCACCTGAAGGCACCCCGCCCGGGTTCATCGAACTAACCGGGATGAAGCTCTGGAGGTAGGCCGACTTTGTTCTGTGTCAACTGCGGTAAGACCATTCCCAGCGATGCCCAGTTCTGCATCAACTGCGGCAGCAGCGTTCCCGAGGCGGCCCGTCAGACCGCCACTCTGGGCGCCGGTGGCAGCTCGTGGTCGAGCGAGCCGATGACCAGCACGCCGAGCTACGGAGGCTCCCAGGGTCAGATGCAGACCCCCTCCATTCCGGCTTACGATGCGGGAGGGTCCGGGCCGGTGGGGATGGGCCTGAGCTCCGCTCCGGCGGGTGCCTACGCGGGTCCACCCTTGCCCTCGGGCAATGATCCGGCCATGCTCGACCGCCTGCCGAGTTGGAACTGGGCCGCCTTCCTGTGGGGTTGGATCTGGTGCATCCCGCACCGGATGTACATCTGGATTCTCATCGACCTGGTGGGCAGTATGTTCATCCCCCTGGTGCCTCGGATCGTGCTGGGCCTGGTGGCCAACAAAGAAGCCTGGAAGGCTCGTCCGGTCACGAGCCTGGCCGAATACAACGAGATTCAGAGCAAGTGGATCAAGGGCTGGCTGATCCTGTTCTTCGGAACATTCTTATTGTGCGGGGGGCTGATCGCGCTGGCCGTGGTCATGGACTCATCCAGTCGCTGACCCGATAGCGATAGACCTTCGCGCGCCCCCAGCTGAACAGGTGTTGGCTCTCGCCTACCAGCTCCAGCCGGGGGCGCTTGCATTCATGGCTCACCGAGAGCACGCGGCAGCCGGGTGAGAGCGTGTCCAGCCGCTCCCCCAGTCGCTCCCTGGTCTCGGCTGACCAGGTCGTGCCGGCCAGATAGACGACCGAGGCCGGGCTCAGGTCGGTGCGCAGGAAGTCTTCATCGCGGAAGACCGCGTTCTCGATTTTGAGCCACCGCGCCAGACGCCGCGAGACGTAGTTGTATCCGCCCAGGAGCTCAATCCCGACGGCTCGGCAGCCGCTGGCCAGGGCTGCCAGAAAGACCATCTTGCCCCGACCCGCCCCCAGGTCGTAAAGCGTGTCCTCGGGGCCCACCTCGGCCAGCTTGAGCAACTCCAACCCGGTAGCCCAGGGCGTTTCGCCAAAGCGAAAGTCGTCGCGAGAGCGCCCGAGGCCCCGGGTCTGCAGCCAGATGTCCAGGGGCGCGAAGCGAGCCAGGTAGTGCCCCCAGTAGAGGGCCTCCACCTGCCAGAGCCCGCGCACATGAAAAAGGGGCCGCCATTCACGCGGCCCCAGGAGAAGAACCTCCAGGGATTCGTTCAACCGCTCACATGCCAGGCGGCCAGACGCAGCATGCCCGACACGCTCTTGGAAGCTTCGTCCACGGCACTCTGCTCGAACCCCGAGTGCATTTTGCAGTTGGCACAACGGGGATCCTTGCGGGTCACCCAGTAGTTCCAGTCCACGTCGTTCCAGAACTCATTGAAGTCGGCGTAGTATTTGTCACCGATCAAGTAGCACGGGCCCTTCCAACCCTTAGGCGTGAAATTCACGGTCGAATAGGGCGAGCAGAGCAACTCCTTGAGACCGGCCGCGAAGTCGAGGAAAGCCGGCGTGGCAGTCAGCTTGTAGCGGCGCGACAGCTCGCGCACCCGCTTGAACTTCTCATGGATCTGCTCACGGGTCAGGAACACGTCGCGCTTGACCGTTTCGTAGTGATAGCCAGGCGAGATCAGGATGCCGTCCACGTTGAAGCTGGTCAAAAGGTCGCAAAGTTGCTCGACCTCGTCCATGTCGGTCTCCTTGTAGACCGTGGTGTTGGTCAGAGTCAGATAACCTCGGCGCTTGCTCTCCTTGATCATCTCGACGGCCTTGTCGAAAACGCCCGGACGGGCGCACACCATATCGTGGGTATCGCGCATCCCGTCGAGGTGGACGTTCACGAAAAGCTGCTTGGAAGGAGGGATCACGCCGAACAGCTTGGTGTCAAGCAGCAGGGCGTTGGTGCACAAGATAATGTACTTGCCACGGCGCATCAACTCGTTGAGCAGCTCGGGCAGCTCCGGATAGAGCATCGGCTCGCCGCCGCATACGGCCACCGTAGGCACTTCGGAGTCCTCCACCGCCTTCAGGCAGGTCTCCACCGACAGGCGATCCTTCAGCTTGCCGGTGTGACGCTCGGTCGAGCAGCCGATGCAGGCCAGGTTACACGTATAGAGCGGCTCGAGCATGCAGACGGTGGGGAAGCGCTTCCTTCCTTTGGCGCGCTGCTGCACCATATGCTTGGCCTGGGTCAGGGCGAAATCGAGAGGAAATCTCACGAGCCTCTCCTCCTCTGGTTCGGTTGTGTGAACGAGCCGACGGCTCGCGCGAAAAAGATTCTACAAAAATCGGGTCCAGGTTCGCGTAAACTGGACAATTTCCTTCCCGCTGTTGTAACCCAGAGTTGATACCAGGTCAACTCTTGATCAGGGCGGGCGTGAGTGCTATGATAGCCAGGCTGCCCAGATGGCGGAATTGGCAGACGCGCAGGTCTCAAACACCTGTTCCCGCGAGGGAGTGCCGGTTCGACCCCGGCTCTGGGCACCACAGGACGGGAGACGAAGGTCTCCCGTTCCTTTTTGAGGGGCGCTGGCTATGGCTCGACTTTACGTCATCGACATCATGTATCACATCTTTCGGGCCTTCCACGCCCTGCCCCCCCACCTGGGCACGAAGGACGGGCGTCCCACCAACGCCGTGCACGGCTGCCTGGGCATCCTGCGGGTGCTCTGGAAGACCTTCCAGCCCGAGTATGCGGTAGCCGTCTTCGAATCGCGCACCCGGGTGTTTCGGGCCGAGCTGGCCGAGGACTATAAGGCCAACCGCCCCGAGACTCCCCAGGCGCTCAAGGTCCAGGTCCCGCTGGTCATCGAAGGGCTGAAGCGCCTGGGTATTCCGATGCTGTCGATGGACGGCTTCGAGGCCGACGACGTGATCTGCACCCTGGCCCGCCAGGCTGGCGCGGCCGGGCACAGCGTCACGCTGGTCACTTCCGACAAGGACCTGGCCCAGGTGCTGCAGCTCCCCGGCGAGATGGAGCTCTTGCGACTCTCGGGCACGGGCAAAACGGCCAAAGTCGAGCGGGTGGGCCGGGAGCAGGTCGAGTCGGTCTTCGGCGTGCCGCCCGAGCTCATCCCCGACTACCTGGCCCTGCAGGGCGATGCCGTGGACAATTTGCAGGGCGTCCGCGGTATCGGTCCCAAGACGGCCATCTCGCTGCTGAAGAAGGCCGGCTCGCTGAAAGCCCTGCTGGAGAGCCCGGCCCAGGCTGGCAAATTCGCCAGCCTGCTGACAGAGCAAAAAGAGCGGCTGCTGCGCGATCTTGAGCTGGCCACGCTGAGGGCCGACGTCCCCCTTGAGACCTTCGATCTGTCCCACTTTGCCCTGCAGCCCCTCGAGGGGGCGGCCGAATACTTCCAGGACCTGGAGATGAAGAACGCTCTGCAGCAGCTCGACGGGCTGCTCTTCCCCGATCCCACCGTGCGGGAGTTCTGGGCTCCCGACTGAGCTTCTCAGGGTAGGCCAGCCGGGACCCCGGCCAGCTCTTCAAGCAAGAGCATCGAGGTGCGGATGCCGCGGTGGAAGTTGCCCAGGTCCATGTGCTCGTCGGGCGCGTGCAGATTCTCGTCGTTGAGCCCGAAGCCCACCAGGATGCCGGGGACGCGCAGAATCTGCTCGAAGTCGACCACGATGGGGATCGAGCCACCCTCACGCACGAAGACTGGAGGACGGCCGAATTCACGTTCGATCGCCCGGGCCGCTGCCTTCAGGGCCGGGTGGTTGCGAGGCGCGATCCAGCCTTTACCGCCGTGGAGAGCGCGCACATTGGCCCGGACGGTGGGCGGCACCAGCGACTCGATGTGGGCTTTGACCAGCGCCGCAATCTCCTCGGGCTCCTGATCGGGCACCAGCCGGCAGGAGATCTTCACCATGGCCTTGTTGGGCAGCACGGTCTTGGCCCCCTCACCGGTAAAGCCGCACAGCATGCCATTGACCTCCAGGGTGGGGCGAGCCCAGCGGCGCTCCAGCACCGTGTAACCCTCCTCACCGTCCAGGGCGGGCACGTTCAGGCCGGCTCGGAACTCCTCCTCGTCGAAGGGCAGGGCGGCATACTCGGCCCGCTCTTCGGGCTCGAGCTCGCGAACCTTGTCGTAGAAGCCGGGAATCAGGATGCGACCGCTGGCGTCCTTGAGCCGGGCCACCAGGCGGCAGATCTCGAAGCCCGGGTTGGGCACCGCACCCCCGAATACGCCCGAATGAAGGTCCGAGTCGGCACCGGTCAGGTCGATCTGAAAATAGGCCAGACCTCGCAACCCGTAGAGAATCGAAGGGATGCCGGGAGCAAACATGGCGCTGTCGGAGATGACCACCATGTCGGCCTTCAGCAGGTCTTTGTGCTGGCGAAGGAAGGGAGCCAGGTTGCGCGAGCCGATCTCCTCCTCACCTTCGATGACAAACTTCACGTTGACCGGCAGCTCGCCCCGGCTGGCCAGCATCGCCTGCACGGCCTTGACGTGCACCAGGAACTGGCCTTTGTCGTCGGTGGCCCCCCGAGCGTAGACCTTGCCGTCGCGCACGGTGGGCTTGAAGGGCGGCGAGGTCCACAACTCCACCGGATCCTCGGGCTGCACGTCGTAATGTCCGTACACGAGCACGGTGGGCTTGCCGGGGGCATTGAGGCGCTCGCCGTAGACCACCGGATGTCCCGCGGTGTCCATCACCTCCACCTTCGTCAGACCGGCCTCGCGTAGTTGGCGGGCCACCTCCCGGGCGCAACGGCGCACCTCGGGAGCGCGGGTCGAATCGGTGGAGACGCTGGGGATGGACAATAGCTCGAACAGGTCGGCTTCAAAGCTCGCGCGCTTCTCTTCGAGATACTCCTGGACGGACGCTGGCATGGCGGGACTCCTCTTCGCTGAATACTTCTGGATGCGCGGCCGGAAAGGCCGTGCCTTGCCAGGATTCCGGCCATGCGCAATCTCGTGGACCGGGAGGTATCCTGGCGCGACCGCCCCGGGAGTTCGCGCATGATCAGGGGGGTTCCCGCCGCGGCGGGCGAAATCAGGGGCGCGTGAAACCTTCCCGACTGACTGGACTGCTGCTCCACTCGGGGCCCGACCCGTTGCGCAACACGGTGATGGGTATCTTTCTGTTGATCCTCCTGGCCTGCCTCATCATGATCGCGACCTCCCTGGTCGGTCTGGGTCGCATGCAGCGGATCTCCAACGAAACCCAGGACGGTGTGCAGGCACTGCTGGCACTGGAGAAGCTGCGTCGGGGCGAGAGGGAGGTCCAATTGTCCGACCTGGCGGGTCGGGAAGCCCTGGAAAGGGCGCTGCTCGGCAGTGATCAGGAGGCTCTGGCTCTGGCGCTCGACCGTTACGAGCAGTCCGCCCTGCAATCCATCCTGGAGGCAGAGGAAAAGAGGGATCAGCAGCTTCGCCTCCAGCTCATTGCCGGAGGCGTCTTGATGTTCGGCACCCTGGTCGGACTGGTCGGCCTGCTCTACTGGCTCTTCGGCGTGCTGCTCAAGCCCATCGAAGACCTGGCGGGGTTGGCGCGTCGGGTACGCGAGGGCGAGCTCTCCTGGCGAGCATCGTCTTTTACTCAGCCCGAGCTGAACGAGCTGGGGCAAGCATTGAACGACATGTTGGAAGCCCTGGAGCTTCGCCTGCAAGAGCTCGACCGCCAGCGAAGCGACTGGGAGGCCCTGGTGGGCTCGATTCCAGACGCCTGGCTGAGCCTGGATGTGGACCAGAAGGTCACCCTGGCCAACCCGGCCGCTCGCGACCTGGCCGGGGAGGACTGGACCGGTCGCCAGCTCGAGGAATTGCCCCTGGTGCGCCAGGATGAGCAGCGCTGGCTGTTGACCCGGGCCGACGGAAGCCAGATTCCGCTGCGCTCCAAGCGAGTCGAGCTGGCCTCCCAGCGGTCCCTGCTGCATCTTCGCGACCTGCAGCTGGAGGAGAGGCTGGAGCGGCTCCGTCAGGAGGCTGTCTCGGTGGTGCTGCACGAGCTGCGAGGCCCTTCCCGGCGTCTGGTCGAGTTATGCGAGAGCTATGGCAACGCCGAGCTTGCTTCGCAGGCGCGCTACCTGCGCGGCCTGGTCCACAACCTGAGCCTGACCGAGGCGCTCAGCCAGGGGCGCTGGAGCACCCGGATGGTGGATGTGGAGCTGGACGCTCTGCTGGAGGAAGTCGCTCAGTCCCTGAGCGGACTGGCGCGAGAGCGAGAGGTCGAGCTGGAAGTGAGGGTGGAGGAGTGTCGGCTGGCCGGCGACCCCGAGCAGCTCGGCCTGCTCTGCTCGATCCTGCTGCGCCGCCTGATCGAGGAGACGCCTCCAGGCGGCAAGCTGCGCCTGGCGGCGCGATGCCACCAGGAGCGGATCTGGCTGGAGCTGACCCCCCAGGAAGCCAGCCTGGCCAGCCAGGTGCGCCTCTGGATCAACGGCAACGCAACGGGATCGGACGGAGCCGGGCTGCTGCGACAGATTCTCAAGAGCCACGAGGCTTACCTGGAAAATGAGCCGGGCGAACGCCTTCGCATTGCGCTGCCCGTGCGAGAGGCCCGGCCTGCCCCTTCCGTGATCGAGGTCGAGCCGGATCCATCCGCTCCCAGGCGACCGGCCCTGCGGGTGGGCTGCTGGGTGCGTGAGCCGACTCTCGGCGCCTGGCTGCATCGCAGCCTGCGGCGTGACTTCGAGCTGTGTGAGCCGGGGGAGGAGGGCCTCGAGATCCACGTGGTCGACCTTGACGACCTGCCCGAGCAGATCCCTGCAGGCCGCCTCGTCGCTCTGGCCGCCCGACCGGCCGAGCGAATCGAGAAATTCGTCGAGCTGGAGGCCGTGGCCTTGCTGGAAAAAGACAGCTCTGCCGGGGAGCTGCGCTCGGCCCTGCTGCGCGTGCAGGGGGGGGCGACCGTGCTCAGCTCGGAGGCAGCCCAGGGGCTGCGCCTGCACGCGAGCAAGGCGCGCCGCCAGGCGCCCTCGGCTTTCCTCGAGCTGACCGGCCGCGAGCAGGAGATCTTCCGCTCCATCACCCGGGGACTGAGCAACAAGGAGATCGCCGAGGCCCTGGTCATCAGCGAGGGCACCGTCAAAACCCACGTGAACAACCTGCTGCGCAAGCTCAACCTCGTGGCTGCAGGCGCCGTGCTCGTCGGCCATTGGCGCGATGGTGGCCGGCACCACCTGGCGCTCGCGCTGGCCGGCGC
>QWHO01000125.1 GCA_021404945.1 bacterium CPR1 | reverse complement strand
CCCTTGACACAGTTTTCCGGCTGCGCGACGCCCAACATATTGTGCTAGAAGTCCGGCCGCCTACAATATCTTGTGGTGGCGGAGGTTCCCTCCGACACCGCATGGGGGTTTGCGGCCGGACTTCTAGCCTCCCTCTAGTTTGACGCTTAGACCTGGGCCTACCGGTATCCCTGTCTGCGGCAGGGAAAGAGCCTGTCGGCCGGTAACATGAGCGGCGTGTCCGAGATTGCCCGATACGCCTGCCCTGTGCTGTTGAGCCAAGCCTGGCAGATCTGGCTGTTTCTCCTCATTCCGGGCATCCTGGCCGCCCTCGGAGCCCGGCTGACCGAGGGAAGCTGGATGCGCATCCCGGGCGCTGCGGCCGGGGCAGCCCTGAGGGACCTCAGCTTCCTGCTCCTGGCCGGACTGATCCCTGAATCGGCGCGCAATCCCGACTACGCCCCCTACTACAGCTGGTTCCTGGCCTACCTGTGCGCTTCCGGGGCGGCCGTCATGAGCTGTCTTTCTCCCTATCGAGGCTGGATTCTCCCCGTCATGTCCGCGATCGGAGCCTTTGCTGCCCAGTTCGTGCTGCTCTATACTTCGACCCGAGAGACCTGGGCTTTCTTGCTCATCTTGCTGCGAGGCTGACCTGATCCGGCTCCGGCTCTGACCCCTCCACCAACGGCTCAGCGCGACCATCTGGACTTTCGTCGAGTTGCAGCCCGTTCTTGCTGCGAGCACGGCCCAGGGAGCATCCCATCCGGAATTCAAGGGTCCTTGAAGATTTGTTCCAGAAGGCGTGAAGGTGGCAGGGCTATACTCTGGGCAACCGGACAGCCTTTCTTTCACCTCCCGGCAACCACTCCACAATCGATTTGACATCCCTGCGACGATGGCTTGACGCAAGGGGGGTTCCATGAAGCAAGCACCCATTCTTGGAAGGAGTCTTCCCCTATGAACCTCATCGCTTTGGCACCGATGCCCACCCGTTCCATTCGGCTCGGTCCTGCCACCGAGGCGGCGCCTCGCGACCCGGACACAGTCACCCTGTCTTCTGCCAACGAACATGCCTACCGGCGCGTCGCCACGAGCATGGGCATAGGTGCGCTGGCCGGAGCGGTGGCAGGCGGCGTAGCGGGCCTGGCCCTTGGGTTCCACCCCACCCTGCTGGCCACCGCCGGCCTGGTCACAGGAGCCTGGGGAGGCCTGGCCGTGGGATACTATCAGGCTCTGCGGGACCTCCCGTGAGACGTGCCCGGGCGAGCAGCCGAACCCCCCTCGACACAGGAAGGGCTTGAGTCAACCGGCCAGGAAGCTGCCCGGCGATGACCTGGCGACACGGATTTTCCCAGCTCAGCGAGGTGGGCCTCCACTGGGTGAGCCAGGGCGAAGGGCCTCTGCTGTTGCTCCTGCATGGCTTTCCCGACTTTTGGTATGTCTGGCGCAAACAGCTCCCTGCCCTGGCCAGCCACTATCGGGTGGTGGCACCCGACCTGCGCGGCTACAACCAGAGCGACAAGCCCTCCGGTCGCCGCTTCTATCGGCTCAATCGCCTGGCTCGTGATGTAGTCGAGCTGATCGAAGATCTGGGCGAGCGCGATGCCTACGTCTGCGGCCACGACTGGGGAGGGGCGGTGGCCTGGGCGACGGCCGGGCTCTATCCCCAGCGCCTGCGCAAGCTGGCTGTGCTTAACTGTCCCCATCCCGGCGCCATGGTCCGGGGGCTTCTTGGCAATCCCTCCCAGCTGAGGCGAAGCTGGTACATCTTCTGGTTCCAGCTTCCCTGGCTGCCAGAATGGATGATCCGCCGCCACCTGGCGGGATGGTTTCGGGCTGCCTACGGAGGGCACATCGACGCTCTGGACGCCCAGCGCGGCATGGAAGCATTGATGCGGCCGGGGGTCCTCAAGGCGGCCCTGAGCTATTACCGGGCAGGTCCCACGCCCCTCCCCCAGGCTGATGTGAGCGCTCTGATGCTGTTTGGCGCCGATGACCCCTATCTTTTGCCTTCCACGGCGGGGCTCAGCAAGCACTACACCAGGGCTCAGCTCGAGTTTCGACTGGTGGAGGGCTGCGGGCACTGGATCCAGCTCGACCGCCCGGACCTGGTCAACCGCGAGTTGCGCGACTGGTTTTCGTAACCCTCTTGCCAACCGGAGCCCTCTCGGCTATACTTCACCTCCGCAACTAAGTTCAAGGAGTTACTTACCCATGGCCAACGCTGCAGCCGGAAAGGACGGCGGCCGGGGAGAGCGCCGGATGCGCCGCCCGCGCCGGAAAGTCTGCTACTTCTCCGCCAACAAGATCGAGTACATCGATTACAAGGACATCAACCTGCTCCGGCGGTTTGTCAACGAGCGGGGCAAGATTCTGCCGCGCCGCATCACCGGAACCTCGGCTCGTCACCAGCGTCGCCTGGCCGTGGCCATCAAGCGCGCCCGTCACCTGGCACTGCTTCCCTACACCTAAAGTCTGAAAGTGGTTCCGCTGAGCGAGCGTCCGTCTGGCGACGGGCGCTTGTTGCGTGTACGGTCTTGCAGGAATCGAGCGCCGGGTCCTCAGCGCTCTCTTCTGGTTCTCAGCGCGGCCCCGGGACAAATGGCAACAGTTCCTGGGAAAAAATTCTATTTCCCAGCAGGAACTTGAATTTCAGTCAAGAATGTAACGGGCGAGTCTGGTTCCTCCGTACTCGCGACGCCCCGGCCCCCAGCCAGTGTGCTGGCCTGTCGGGGCGTTCCTTTTGGGCTCGCTCAGCGCAGGCGCGCCAGCTGGGCCTGCAGATCCTCGAGCTCGCGGCGCCAGAACGAGTGAGACTCCACTTCCGGGAAGAGGGGCACGAAGACCGGATCGTGCCGACGCCGAGCCACCCAGGTGGCGTAGCGAACGAACTTGAGCGCCCGCAATGGCTCGATCAGGGTCAGGCTGCGGCGATCGAAGGGGCGGCGCTTGCAGTAAGTTTCCAGCAGGGTCTCTCGCATGGCCACACTGTCTTCGTCCCGGCCCGGCAAGAGCAGCCAGAGGTCCTGCACGGGCGGGCCCATGGCGAAGTCGTCGAAATCCACCAGCTCCAGGCCCTGCGAGCTGTAGAGCAGGTTGCCCCGGTGCAGGTCCCCGTGGAGACGGATGGGGCGGATCTCGGCGAACATCCGCTCCACCCGGCTGACCAGCGAGCGCACGGTCTTCTCATAACCCGGCCAGATCTCGCCGGGCACGACCTTTTCGGCGCGCAGAGCCTCCAGGTTCTCCAGACCCCAGCTGCGCGGCCCGATGACCGGCCGGTGGCGAGCTGCGCGCCGTTCGCCCACGTTGTGCAGGCGAGCGAGCATATCCCCCAGAGCGTGCACGTGGTGCAGCTCGATCTCGTCGGGGCAGCGCCCGAACTGGTAGGGGAAAATGGCGAAGTAGATGCCTGACACCACTCCAACCGTGTCTTTGTGCTCAAGCTCGAGGGGAGGGCTGACCGGCAGACCAGCTTCTTTCAGCTCTTCCAGAAAATCGTGCTCCTCTCGTAGAGCCGCGCGCGACCAGCGGCCGGGTCGGTAGAACTTGGCCACCCAGCGCGTGCCGTCCCGCTCCTCGGCGCGAATGACCCGGTTCTCCAGGGAGTTGAGAAAGACGAAGCCGGGCTCGATGTCCAGGTCGGCCTGCTCGAAAGCCTCGAAGATCCGCTCCAGGGTCAGGTTATAGAAGTAGCGCGTGGGAGTCATCGACGCAGCGGGGCTCGCAGCAGCAGGGCGCTCAGGAAGAGGGCGGCCAGGGGAGGGCCACTGCAGCCGATGAGTAAGCCCAGCCAGTCCCAGCCTGAGCTGGCGCGGGGGATGTTGTAGAGCAGGGCCTGGGCAAAGGTCATCCAGCAATCGGCCAGCACCGCCCCCAGCAACAGGAAGCCCAGCGTACGCGCCTGGCGTCGGCGTCGGCGCAACCCCTGTCCCAGCAGCCAGAAGAGGGTGAGGATCAACACATCGAAGCTGGCCCATGCCCGGGCCAGCCAGGCCACCCCGAACCAGCGCTCCGAGTCGCACAGGGCCAGCACCGCCGTCCAGGGAATCAGCGCGGCGGCCAGCAATTCCGCCCCCAGAGCCCACCCTTCCGGCTCACGCACCCGGGCCGGTTGGCTCAGCAGTCGGCCGGCCGTGACCAGCGCGAAGCGGTCAGGTCGGCCGTGAGAGAAGGCCACCAGCGAGGCCCACAGGGCCCGTGTCAGCTGGCCCGGCTCGGCGGCCAGCACGATGGGCCGGAAGCGGCAGCCCAGGCGGGCTCGGAAGTTGTAGATCCCCTTGAAGCCATACAGCCAGTTCAGGTGGTTGGAGGCTGCTCGCATCAGGGCCAGCAAAGGGCCGCCACGGGCTGGCAAGCCGGCCAGAGCGGTGAAGCCCAGGGAAACCCGTCCCGGCAGGCTCTTCATGGCCGTGTCGAGGAGCAGCTCCGCTGTGCCCTGGGGAACCGGTCGGCCCAGGATGAGGAAGTCCACCAGATGGTTCCCCCCGCCCAGGTCGACGGCCACCAGCAGGCCCAGGCAGGCCCCGGCGGAGCTGTAGGCGGCCCAGCGGCGCCGCGCAGGACCCATCTCCAGGGGGCGACCGGCGGCCAGAAAACCCATGGGCGGCATTCCCTGGCGATGGCGCCAGGCTCGCACCAGGGGCTCCAGGTCGGCCTCGGGAGGATCCTCTCGAACGCTCACCCCTTTGCGCCGGGCCCGGCGCAGAAACTCCCCCACCCGCTCGGGCCGCCACTGCCCGGCCTCGAACCAGGCCTCCTGACCGACCGGGAGGGCCTGCCAGCCGCTGGGAGACCAGCCAAAAAAGGCTGCCCGCCGCCCTCGCTCCCGAGCCTGGCGGGCAAACTCGGAGGCCATGGCCTGGGGGTCGGGGCCGAGGGGCTGGCCGATGGCCAGCCAGCATCCCGCATAATCGACGTAGGCCAGGCAGTCTTGAAAGGTGCGCCAACCGCTGCTGGGAAGGGCGAAGGCCGGTGTGGGAGGGCCGAAGGCGTCGATCCGTTCCGAGAGCGTCATGAGGCCGGGGGCGGCGGCTCCTCTGTGAGCGGGAACAAGAACTTGAGAGCCCCCGCCATGCGGGCCCCCCAGGCGGTTTCGTTATGTCGGTGGCGGTGTCCGATCAGGTGCTGCAGGTCGCGTCCGAGCGAGTAGCGCCCGATCAGAGAGTCACGCAGCGCCAGGGTCAGGCTGACGCCATCGCGGAAAGTCCCTCCGCTGTCGCCCGAATCAAGATAGATGCGCAGATCGCGGCGTTTGTCCTGGGCCACCCGGGCGGGGAAGTTGCGCAGCCACCACGAGCCCGACATGGCCCCCACCTTGCCGAACACCTCGGGATGCTCCCAGGCCAGGTAGAGGGCGGCCACCCCGCCCGCGCTCGAGCCCAGCGTGCCGGTGTTGGCCGGGCCCGGGAGGGTGCGGTACTTCTCGTTCATAAGCGGTATGAGCTCTTGAATGAGGAAGGAGGCGTAAAGGTCGGCCCGCCCCCCGTCGTCGGGGCTGATGTAGTCGCGTAGCCGATTGGGCGTGTTGTCCACCCCCACCACGATCAGCTCGCGCGCTTCGGCCCGGCGAGCCGTCTCCTCCACCGCCCGGGTCGCGTGCCACGAGCCGAAGGGGCCCACCTCGAACACGTTCTGGCCGTCGTGCAGGTAGAGTACAGGATAGCGTCGGTCGCTGTGCTGATCGTAGCCGCGCGGCAGGAAAACGCGGTAAGGGCGCTTTTCCTTGAGGATGTCGGACTCGATGACCGGCACCAGGGCAGGGTCGTAATCGCGCCGGGGTGCGTCCGGGCGGCGTGCTGGCTGGTAGTTGAAGAGTTGTCCATCCTGCACGAAGGCCCAGTCCTGAGTGATCTGGTAACTGCCCGAAGCCGGGTCGCGCAGATTTCCCAGGCTGTTGGTGAAGTAGAACTGCAGGTTGCGCCCCGCCTGGCCGACCGCCCAGGCCCGCCAGCATGACTCTCCCTCGATGCGACCCGGACCCGAGCAGGTCATGGTGACCGAGCGGAACTGTCGCGCCCCCTGGTGGCGCCAGTGCAGCACCGGGGGGTCAAAGCCCGAGTGGTAGAGAACCTGCTTGCCTAGAGTCGAAGGCTCGGCTTCAACCAGCGTTCCCGACGGCTCGGTCGGGACCGCATTACCCAAGCCCGCATTGCCCTTTCATAAGTTGAAAAGCTTCCTCTCTGGGGCCAGAATTCCTACCGGGCCACCACCCGCACCGGCTCGTCGTAGAATGCGGCCCCTCCGCCCCCATCGCTTTCCCGGGCGGCAATGAGCTGATTGGCGCAATTGCCGCGGCGCAGCATGCCCCCCTTGGGCATGAAGGCCACCTCCGGGTGGATGCTCTCGTCGAGTCGCACGCGCACGTCCAGCCAGCCACGCCGGCTCTCCAGGCGAGCCTTCAGGCCGTCCTGGAGCCCACAGGAGGGGTGCAGGCTCACCAGGGGTGGGCCGTCGTGGTCGACCGACCACTGCGAGGATTGTGATCTGGGAGTGGACACGGCCAGCAGTTGCAAGGGGAACTCCTGATCGGGTCGGGGCGTGGGCCCGGGCATCTGGTGGATCAGGTTGACCTTGCCGCTGGCGGTCGGGAATCTCCGCCCCTCGAAGAGGACCCGGGGGGCGTCCGGGCGAGGTTGGGGGCCCTGGTCCAGGGCTTCCAAGGTGAGGGGAGGCCTGAGGATTCGCCGCTTCCAGTCCCGCACGCTCCCCTCGAGCAGGTCGGACAGTCCCAGCCGGCTGGCCAGCTGTTGCCAGATCCATAGCTCGTGGCGGGCCTCGCCGGGGGGCGCCAGGGTGGGGCTGGAGCTGCGAACCCAGTGATTGCCGTAAGCTCCCACCAGGTCTTCGTCCTCCAGCAGCGTCAGAGTGGGCAGCACCAGCCGGGCGCAATCGGTGGTGTCGGTGGGGTGGGTATCCACCACCACGTTGAATTCGCTCTTGTGAAAGGCTTCCCGGGTCACCTGCGAGTCGGGCAGCATGGAGACCGGATTGCCGGCCGTCACCCAGATCATGCGGATGGGCGGGTCCTGGGCGGCCAGGATCTCGTGCCCCAGCCTGGCCTCGGAGAGCCCGCGAGCGCTACGGCCCGGGATGAAGCCGATGTCGAACGAGGCCCGACGACGAAAATAGTAAGAGATGCCCCCGCCGGCAACGCCCAGGTTGCCGCTAATCGCCGCCAGGGCGTCCAGCGCTCGCACGCTAGCCATTCCGTTAGCTCTGCGGGTCAGCCCCCAGCCCACCAACAGGGCGGAGGGGCCGTCAGTGTAGGCCCGGGCGAGACTCTCCACCTGCTCGGGGCTGACCCCCGCCTCGGCGGTCCAGTCGGTGCGGGAGAAGACCAGCTCGCGGTAGGCCTGGAAGTGGTCGCAGTAGCCGGCAGCCTCGGGATCGGCGCGCCCGGTCTCGAACAGCACCCTGGCCAGCGCCATGGCCAGCGCGAAGTCGCCCCCGGGGCGGACCTGCACGAATTCCGGGCAGAGCTCGGCCAGCCTGGTGCGCAGCACGTCGATGCCCACCAATCTGCACCCGCGCTCGCGGGCTCTGAGCAGCAGGGGGAGAAGGTGGGGCCCCGAGGTGTGCACGTTCTTGCCCCAGATCACGATGGTGCGGCTATGCTCCAGGTCAGTCAGGTCGTGGCTGTCGCACAGGCCGAAGTCTAGCTCCTGGGCGGCCTCGCCCGCTCCTGAGCAGATATCTCCTCGCTTGACGCTGACCGGACCGAAGCTCTCGAAGAGGTAGTCCGATAGGTTCCTGAGCAGGCCCAGCGAGCCTCCCGAACGGTAATGGAGAATGGCCGCCGGCCCGGACTCGGAGCGTATCTTCAGGAGATTCTCGGCAGCCACATCGAGAGATCTCTCCCAGGAGACTGGCTGGCCATCTAAAAGCGGCCTGGTCAGCCGGTCGGAGGCATACTGGCGGTAGAGAAATCGGCTCGTCCGCTCGCACAAAAAGCCTTTCGTCACCGGATCATCCGGGTCACCCTTGAGTTTGATCGCTCGCCCGTCGTCGTCCACCGTCACCAGGATGGAGCAGGCGTCGGGACAATCACGAGTGCAGGCGGTTCTCTTGACGGGCATGACCAGGGTTTCGGGTCGGTGCGGTCCGGCTCCTCGCTCGGCGGCGACTACATCTTGGACTTGAGCAGGGCGGCCACGTTCTTGTGGCCGCGCTCGCGAGCCAGGTCCAGGGGGGTCTTGCCGGCTTTGTTGCTGGCCTTTGGCGAGGCGCCCGCGGCCAGGAGCGCCTCCACTACCTTCAGGTGTCCGTTCCAGGCCGCCTTGTGCAGCGCCGTGCTGCCCTCGGGGGTCACGGCTTTTACGGAGGCTTTGTGGGCCAGCAGAGCCTTCACGGTCAAGAGATCGCCCGACTCGGAGGCCACCAGGAGCGCGGTGTAGGCCAGGCTGCCCTTGTCTTCGGGCGAAATCCCCAGCGAGAGGAAGTAGTCCACCAGAGCGCTGTGACCCATGGCCACGGCCGAGTGGAAGGGCAGGTCCTTGCGCACGTCGCGGACTCGGGGATCCACCTTGGAGGCCACCAGCAGGCGGGCGATCTCCAGGCGCCCCTTCTGGCCCGAGTGAAGATCGGGAGCCAGGGCGATGTTGTGCAGCAGGGTGCCGTAACTGGTCTTGATGGTGGCTTTGGCCTTCTTCTCGAGCAAGAATTTCACCATCTCCAGATTCCCGTTGACCACCGCGATCTCGATCGGCAGGCTGTAGGGGGAGTTGAGCCCGGCGTTGACGTTGGCGCCGCTTTCGACCAGGAGTCTGGCCACGGCCAGGTTGTTCTCGCGCACCGCCACGGCGAGGGGATGGCCCACCTTCAGGCTGGCCTTGCGCTTGATGAGGTATTTGACGATCTCGATCTGGTTGCGCTCCACGGCTACCATCAGGGCCGTGTTGTCATTGCCGTCCACCCCGTCGATCTTGGCCCCACCGTCGAGGATCTGCATGACCCGGATCAGATCCCCGCGAGCGGCCGCCTCATGCAGGGTCTCGGCCCGGACGGGCAGGGCCAGCAAAGCCAGCAGCAAGAGCAGCCGGATCAAGCGCAAAGCCAGCTCGCTCCAGTTTTCTCGCCGAGTTTCTCGGCCAACCGCTCGGAGAGGATGAGGGGGACTTCGGGGCTCAGGCGGGCGCTCAGCAGCACGGTGCGGGTCACCAGCATCCGACCCAAGCGGCTGGTGGGGCCGAGCCGTTGTCCACGCAAGTCCTCCCACGGAATGGAGAGGGGAGGATGAAAGGCCCGAAAGATCGGCCACACTGAAAGGTGCAGCCCGTGCTCGTCGGCCTGAGCCTTGACTGAGCCACGGAAACAGATGCCCCGGTCGAGGTAAAGCGACTGCCAGCCGAGCCCGGAGTGCTTCCACGGCTCGGGGCTGCGGTAGTGACGGGCCAATCGGCGCCAGCCTCCCAGCCAGCTGATGACCCACAGCACCATCAGCCAGACGGCCAGGAACAGCGAGGGAATCAGGGCCCAGGTAAGCCAGCCTGTCATACCCGGGATCATCCCACAGGGTAGCCCGATGGTCAACCGTTAATGGGATGTTCATCCATCTCGAGACTGGTTTGCATAGAGTGGGCAGGTGACCACTGGCCAACTACTGGATTTGCCCAGGATCCCCGATCCCAGGGGCTTCGGGCCCCGAGTCGTCAGCCTCTCGCAGAGGCTGGAGAACGGGCCCAGCGGCGTCTTCGGCTTCTACGAGCCCAAGGAGGCCCGGTTCGATCATCGGCTGGATCGCGCTGACGAGCATGTCGCGCGGGGGCGCTGGGACCTGGCCGAGCGCATGTACGAGCAGGTTCTGGCCGACTATCCCCATAATCGCCGGGCTCTGAACGGCGTCGCGCGCGTTTACGCCACCAAGGGCAAGCGCCGCAAGCTCCTGACCGCTTGCTACAGCTGGCTGGAGGCGCTGGAGCAGCAGTCCCAGTGGAGTCTCATCGAGGCGGTAGGCGAGGCCATCCTGCGTTTTGACGCCACCTCTGAGAAGGCGCGCCTGCACATCGCCCTGGCTCGCCTGCAGAGTAAAGACTTCGGGGGTGCCCTGGCCAACCTCAGAGAGCTCAGCCTGCTCTTACTCGAGCGAGCCTGGCTGGTGGTGCCGTCTGATTTCCCCACCGGGATGGCCCTGGCCGAGGTCTACATCCTGACCGGCAATTTCGATCTGGCCGGGCAGCACCTGCGCAACCTGGCCTCCGTCCTGATCGAGCGCGGACAAGATGAGCTGGCGGCCGAGGTCTTTCAGCGCTTGATGGTGATCAGCCCCGAGCGGGCCGACGTGGCCCTGAGCCTGGGTCGACTCTATCTGGCCATGGGGCGCTATCCCGCTGCCATCGGAGAGTTTCGCTCGCTATTGCGCCACCCGGGTGACCCGCGGCCGGCCCTGCTGCTGCTCGCGGAGGCCTGCCTGCTCAACAAGCAGTTCGAGGATGCGGCCCTGGCGGCGCGCAAGATTCTCAGCCTCGATCCCGAGTGCCCCGAGGCTCGCAGCCTGCTGGGCACCGCCTACCTGGGCCTGGGCCTGCCAGATCAGGCCCTCGAGCTGATGCCGGCTCCCAGCCGGGCTCCCGAGCCGATGGCCCAGGAGCCCGAGCTGGTCTTGCCGGGGCCCGACATCCCGCCGGGTCCTTGCGTGCCCGAGAGCTTCCAGATGCCGGCCCTCCCGATTCTGCCGCTGTGCGACGAGCTGCCGCCCCTGCCGGTGCTGCCCTGCCTGGCGTCCGGGAGCGAAGGCGTCCTGGAGACCCTGGGGCCCGTGGCCGTCGGGCTGGACTTTTCCGAGCTGGCGGTGGAGCAGGCCGCGGGCCAGGTGGCGCACGCGGCACCCGAGGAGCTCCGTTCGGCACTCGAGCCGATCTTGCCAACCGCACCCGCGTGCGAGCCAGCTCTGCCGACCCTGCCCCTGCCCGGCGTGGCCTCGGACGAAGCCCCGCCCAATCCTTTGCTCCTGCGCCACGGCATCCAGGCGGCCGCCCGCTTGCTCGACGATCCGTGGCTCAATCCCGAAGAGCGGGTTGAAGCCCTCGACTGCCTTTGCCAGGCCGTGCGCTACTATGCGCGCAGCCTGCCTCGCGACCGGCGCCAGGCCACCTGGTCGGCTCAGGAGCAGCAGATTGAGCAGGCCGTGGCCGTGCTGCGTCCGGTTCCCCTGGATGGCAACCTGGTGCGGCTCACCCTCTGGCGCGGCATCCAGGCCGCGGGCGCGCTCCTCTCCGAGCCCCGCCTGGCCTGGGAGCGCAAGCTGGAAGCCCAGACCGTGCTGGCCCTGGCGGCCGAAGCTTACGCCCGGGCCATCCCCTGCGAGCGCGCTGAGGATGCCTACCAGGCACTCGATCGCCTGCTGCACAACCACGACTGGTCGCGGAGCCTGGGTCCCTCCCAGCGCCTGGCCGTATGGCGGGGCATCCAGGCATGCGGCACCCTGATGCTCGAGCGCGAGGACTCGCCCGAAGACCGGGTGCGCCTGCTGGAGACCCTGTGCCAGGCCGGCCGGCTCTACGCCCTGGAAGTGCCCCTGCCTGACCCCAACGCCGCCTTCGAGGCGTTGGCCCGCGTGCTCTATGCTACCGACCCTCGCCTCACCGATGGCCCACTGACCCAGCATGCGCTCTGGAAGGGCATTCAAGCAGCCGGCGGGCTGCTCGACGACCCCGACTATCCGGCTGAGCGCCGGCAAGAAGTGCTGGGAGCCCTGTGCGAGACCGCCCGAGCCTTCGCTCGCCTGGCCCCGCCGCCCCAGCCTGATGCCCTCGATCGGCTCAAGAGCGACTACTTCCTCTCCTGAGCAAGGCCTTCCGGGCGCTTACTCCCGGGAGCCCCCCCTGAGCTCGTCAAAGATCCGTTCAAGACCGGCAAGTTTCCGTTCCCATCGGGACGGTAGTCTTGGGCACAGACCCGGAGAACGCGAGAAGGCGGAAAGAAATCTCGCGGCGGAGACCTCTTCACAAAGCCATTTGTGAGTGCCCGGGGCTGCCCGTCAGTAGTCCTGGGGCACGACCTGCCAGTAGTCCCCCGTCCCTCCCATGTTCTCGATGATGTTCATGGTCGTCGCGTGGCTCTGAAGGCTCATCTGGCTCATCAACCGGTAGACACTCGGGTCGATGCCCCCGGCCGGTGCCGCAGCCGGCGTCGGGGGAGTGTACTGCTGGCGCCAGGCGCTCTGCTGCTGCGCCGACATGCGCTGCCAGTTCTGGGCTACCAGGGTCCACATGAGCCGAGCTGAGGCCAGAAAGGCCTTCTCGTTGGGGGAGAGCCGGGAGAAGTTGGAAACCACCTGAGCGGCGATCAGCTCCGCCTGCGCACTGGAAAGCCCGGCGCCTCCCTGCAGCTGGCCGAGAAAACTGACGTACTCGAGGGCCGCCTGCAGGTCCGACCGGGTCAAGAGTAACCTCTCTTGCGGGTCGAAGGCCAGGGGCTGGACCCGGGAGAGAATCAGGCCTACGGTGGGGCTCTGTTGCCCCTGGCTCTGGGAGAGATAGAACTCTCCGAGCAGGCGCTGGCGGACCGCTCCGAGCTCGACCGGATTCTTGAGCCCGGCGATCGCCTTGAGCAATTCCTGAACCTCACGGGCCGAGCGGGCCGCGCCCTCCGGGTCACGCGCGTAGTCGCTCTGAAGCTCGGCTGCCAGGATCTGAAGGTCCTGAGACGACAGTGGCCCGTCCGTCAAGAACCTCGTCAGGAGGGCAACATTCTCCAGGTCAGCCCGGGGTTGGGCCGGGGACCCCACTGCCAGCAGGCAGCCGAAAAGGAAGATCAGCAGGAGGTTTCTCATGGCCCGGGCGATTCTCCCAAGGCGGCCTGTCGACCTTTCCCGGCAAGCGAATGGGTTGGGCTGCCGGTGAGAAGTCGCTCAAGGGTCACTCCAGGACAGGAAGCTCCCTTGCAACGGTGGCCGCTGAGCGAGCTACCGGTGCCCGGGAACCTTGCCCAGGGCCCTCTCGTAGGCGCGCAGAGCCAGGTCCCGAGCCTGCGCATGGTCTACGATGGGAGCGGGATACTCCCGGCCGATGCGGCAGCCCACCATCTCTTGCAGCCCGGGAGGCATCTTGTGAGGCTCATGGATGAACTTCCTGGGCACCCTGGCCAGCTCGCTCACCCACTTGCGCACGTACTCTCCCTCGGGATCGAACTTCTGGCCCTGGAGCACGGGGTTGAAGATGCGGAAGTAGGGTTGGGGGTCGGTTCCGGTGGAGGCGGCCCACTGCCAGCCCCCGTTGTTGGCGGCCAGGTCACCGTCCACCAGGTAGTCCATGAAGTGACGCTCGCCTTCGCGCCAGTCGATCAGCAAGTCCTTGGTCAGGAAGCTGGCCACGATCATGCGGGCGCGATTGTGCATCCAGCCGGTGGCCTTCAGCTCGCGCATGGCCGCGTCCACGATGGGGTAGCCGGTGCGTCCGTCCTTCCAGGCCGCCAGGTGCTCGCTGGGGCCCTCCCAGGCCACCTGATCCAGCGCCTGGCGAAAGGCCTGACGCGTCACCCGCGGGTGGTGCCACAGGATGTGGTAGTAGAAGTCACGCCAGCAAAGCTCGCTGACATAGGTAGCGCTAGACTCGCAGCGCTCGACCACCTCCAGCGGCGAGAGCAGCCCCCAGCGCAGGTCCTGGCTCAGGCGGGAAGTGCCGGGACATCCCGGCAGGTCGCGCCGGGCGGCGTAGTCTTCCACAGCGTCCCGGACGAACTTCTCCAGGCGTCGCCGGGCGGCCGTTTCTCCCGCCTCGAGCAACTGGCTCAGGGGCCTGCTGGGAGGAAGGGGATCGGATGCGGGCCAGCCGTCGGGGCCCTTGAGCCGGGTTGGCGCCGCCAGCACCTCGCTGACCGGCCCCGGTGAGCAACGCTTCCGGGTCCTGGATCAGCTGGCCGGGGTGGGCGCAGCCGCCGACGGCCGCGTCGCGGGCACGGGCGTAGGGCCCGTAGTCGCGTTGGAAGTGGATCCGGTCGGCCCCACTCTCGGCCTGCAGTCGTGCCAGCGCCTCGGCCGGCCGACCCCGGCGGATTACCAGTCGGCTGCCCAGCTCTTGCAGCTGCTCGCTCAAGGCCTTCACCGACTCGAGCATGAAGTGCACCCGGTTGGGCGAGGGCCAGCGCCCCTCGAGCAGGGTGGGGTCGAGGATGAAGACCGGGATGACCGCGCCCTCCTCGGCCGCGGCGCACAGAGCGGGGTGGTCGACCAGGCGCAGGTCGCGCCGGAGCCAGAGCAGGGAGAGCTTCATCCCTGCCTATGCCCTCACCAGGTCACGAATCCTGCGCGGGCGAGGGGAATTGTGGCTCTGGAAAGCCAGGGGCGCTCAATGACCGCAGCTGGCTTGCCTCACCACATCCCGCATCTCTTTGTGCAGCCGCACGTTGCTGGCCAGCATGGAGGGCCGGCGGATGTCAAACGGCTTCCCCTCGAGATCGGTCAGCATGCCCCCGGCCTCGTTCACGATCAGGCTGCCGGCGGCCGTGTCCCATGGAGCCAGGCCCAGCTCATAGAACCCGTCGAATCGTCCGCAGGCAAGATAGCAAAGATCCAGCGCAGCGGCGCCATCGCGGCGCATGCCCCGCGCTCGCAGCGAAAAGGCCCTGAACAATGCCAGGATTCGCTCCGGGTCACGCCGGTAGGAGTAGGGGAAACCGGTCACCAGCAGAGCCTCCTCCAGCCTCGAACGCTCACTCACCGCTATGGGTCTGCCGTTGAGCCGCGCCCCCTCTCCGCGCCGGGCGTTGAACAGCTCCTCACGCAGAGGATCGTAGACCACGCCCAGCTCCATCACACCGTTCACCTCCAGGCCGATGGAGACGGCCACGAACGGGTAACCGTGGGCGAAGTTGGTGGTGCCATCCAGCGGATCCACGATCCACATCGAGGCGGCCTCGGCCGTAACGCCCCCTTCCTCGCCCAGAAAGCCGTGATGAGGGAAGGACTCCAGCAGTCGGGTGCGGATCAGGGCCTCGCAGGCGGTATCCACCTCGGTGACCAGATCCACCGCCCCTTTGTGGCGCACGGCGACGGGGCCGGCGAAGGCCTGGCGGATCAGCTCGCCGGCTGCTCGGGCGGCGGACTCGGCAACGTTCAGCATAGGCGCCGGCCCTTCGCGACAGGTCCGGCCCGCCCCCTCTCGCGAACAAGACGGCCATGAATCCGGGAGCGCTGGTGGAGTACCTGCAGGGCAAGCGTCTGGCCTGCGCCATCTGTCTCAAGCGCGACAACAAGGACGTGCTCTACCTCCTCACCGAGGACAACCGCGAGGACAAGGTGGCCGCCAGCAAGGTGGTGTTCCACCAGCCCACCACCCTGTCGGGCGAGCCGGCCCGCGAGCAGGCCCTCTCCTTCCTGCAGACGGCCTCGCGTCGGCGCCAGGAGGTGGCGGCCGAGGTCCCCCTGGACGAGCTTTACGAGCTGCTCTCCGAGGACGCGGCCGACAGCTATGAGCTCAAGGAGCTGGCCGAGCTCTACTTCGGGGCCAGCTACCAGCCCGAAGACCTCTCCGGCCTCTACCGCGCCCTGGAGGCCGATCGCATCTACTTCACCCGCAAAGGAGATCGCTACCAGCTGCGCCCGCGGGCCCAGGTAGAGGACATCCTCACCCGCTTGCGGGTGGAGGCCGAGAAGGAGCAGAATCGCGAGCAGATCTCGGGCTGGCTCAAGAAGCTGTGGCAGCGTCCCGAGGGCTCCGAGCCGACCGGCTACCCGGCCGATTTCGAGGAGGCCGCTCGCCGCTACTTCACCTGGATCCGCGAGGTGGCGCTGTTCGGCACCGAGGCTTCGCGCTTCAAGGAGGTTCAAACCCTGCTCAAGCAGGCCGGTATCAGCGGCAAGGACGCAGCTTTCCGGCTCATGCTCAAGGCCGGCCACTGGTCAAGCGATGAGAACTTGCTGCTGCACAAGAACCGGGTGTCCATCGACTTTGCCTCCGAGATGCTCGAGCTGGCCCGCTCGCGCAGCGAGGACCCCGCTCCCTTGCACGATACGGCCCGCCTCGACCTGCGCCACCTGGAGGCCTTCACCATCGACGATGCCGAGACCACCGAGATCGACGACGCCCTGACACTGGAGCGGCTCGAGCACGGCGGCTATCGGGTGGGCATCCACATCGCCGACGCCTCGGCCTACGTGCAGCCGGGCAGCGAGCTGGACCTTCTGGCCCGCGATCGGGGCACGGCCATCTATCTGCCCGATCTCAAAGTGCGCATGCTGCCCTCGCCCCTTTCCGAGCATGCCTGCAGCTTGATGGCCGGCCACGACCGCCCGGCCTTCTCCTTCCTGGCCGAGTTCGACGCCTCGCTGAAGCTGGTGGGTAAGAGCATGCACCCCTCGCTGGTGCGGGTGCGCCATCGCCTCACCTACCAGCAGGCTGAGGCCCAGCTATCGGCCGGAGCCGACTGGCAGCCCATGATGGCCATTGCCGAATCGCTGCGCGCCGAGCGCGAGGCGGGCGGGGCCATCACGGTCGGTTTTCCGCGACTGAACGTGCGTTGCGTGCAGGGCGAGGTGGAGATCGAGCGCGAGTCACCGAGCGCTCCCGGCCAGGTGCTGGTGAGCGAGATGATGATCCTGGCCAACCGTCTGGCAGGCGAGTTCCTGGCCGAACGGGATGTGCCGGCCATCTACCGCAGCCAGCCGGCCCCCGAGCAGGCCCTGAATCCGGAAGATTTTCGCGACCCGGTGGCCCTCTTTCGCCTGCGTCGCTTTCTACGCAAGGGGGAGATGGGGCTTGATCCGGCCCGCCACGCCGGATTGGGCCTGGACGCCTACCTGCAGGTCACCTCGCCCATCCGTCGCTACGGAGACCTGGTGCTGCAACGCCAGTTGAAGGCTGCTGTGCAGGGACAAACACTGTACTCGCGCGAGCAGATGCAGGAGGTGCTGGCCCAGATCCAGCGGACCTCGGAGACAGCCGAGATGCTCGAGCGTGATCGGCGCAACTACTGGGTCTTGCGCTACCTGGAGGCCCGCCGTGGTCACGAGCTGGACGCTCTGGTGCTGCAGAACGGCCCCGACAGGAATCTGGTTCAAATCACCGAGGTGCTCTGGGAGACCGATTGCCCGCACCTCCCCGGCCGTCCTTTCGCGGCCGGCGAGCGTCTTTTCGTCCGCCTCGAGCTGGTCTGGCCGCGCGAAGGCGTGGTACGGGTTTCCCCCGTCGCCCCCGCCTGAAGGATTCCTTTCAAGATTCGGGAAAGTGCCGAACGTGAATCCCGAGCGCGACAACAAGATTGCCGAGATTCTGATCAACGACAAGAAGCTCAAGAAGAAGCGTCTGGATCAGATCTTGCAGGAGAATGCAGGCAGCGAGAAACCGCTCGAGCAGCTGGTGGTGGAGGCCGGGGACGTAGGTCGGGCCGACCTTTTGAAGGTGCTCGAGTCGATCACCGGACGCCCCTCGGTGGATCTCTCCTGCTTGCGTGTCAGCCCCTCGGTGGCCCAGACCGTGCCCCAGTCGATGGCCAAAAAATTCAACCTGATCTGCCTGAAGAAGGGCGAGGGCAAAGTGCAGGTCGCCATGGCCGACCCTCACGACACCTTTGCCATCGAATACGTGAAAATGCGCACTGGCCTCGAGGTCGAGGCCATGGTAGGCTTCATCGGCGACATCCTGAAGGCTCAGGAGGAGGCCTACAAGGTCACCATTCAGTACATCGACGCCTCCACCCCCACCGGGGCCCAGGCCGCCAAGTCCAAAGAGCGCGAGCGGGAAGAGGCCGAGCAGAGCGGCGAAAAACCCAAGTTCATGTCGGCCACGCGCGAGAAAGCCAGGTCGGAGGACTCCCTTCTGCGCGGCTCGGTGGGCGCCACGACCCTGAAAGTCAATCCCATCAGCCTTGGTCTGGGCACGGGGCCGGTGGCGGTTCGCAGCTCCCCTCCTTCCAACGAGCTGGAAGCCTACAAGCGCCTGCTGGAGATCGGCAACGCTCTGACTTCCACGTTGGACAGCAACCTTTTGTTCCAGCACATCTTGCATGCCGCCGCCGAGCTGACCGGGGCCGAAGGAGCCTCGCTGATCTTGATCGGGGAAGGGGGCAATGACCTGTTCTTCAAGGAATCGCTCGGTCCGCGCTCGGAGGATGTCAAACGGGTCCGCTTCCCGCTCGACGAGCACTCGCTGGCCGGTTTCGCCATTCAGAACCGCAAAATGATGCGCGTCAACGACGTGCGCCGCGACCCGCGCCACAGCAAGGTGGTGGACGAGGCGGTTCAGTTCACCACCCGGTCCGTGCTGGTCTGCCCGGTGGTCTATCGAGGTGAGCCACTGGGCGTCATCGAGGCGATCAACAAGACCGACCCCGGTGGCTTCACCGAGGTGGACGAGAGGTACATGGAGGTGCTCTGCGGCCAGGCCGCCATCGCCCTGCAGAATGCCGAGGCCGTGGGCCGGTTGACGAACTTCTTCAACGAGTCGGTGGAGATTCTGATCGAGATCCTGGAGAAGCACGATCGGATCAGCCGGCACCACCTGATCGAGGTGGCTCGCATCTCCACTGCCATCGGCCGCGAGCTCGGGCTATCGCCTCCCGAGATCGAGCGTCTCTGCTATGCCGGGTTGCTCCACGACATCGGCAAGGTGAAGTGCGCCGATCCCGATGACCCGGCCCACGCCGAGATCGGCGCTCGCATGCTTGAGCGGGTCAAGATCTTCCGCGAGGTCATCCCCATCGTGCGCCACCACCACGAGCGTTACAATGGCAGCGGCACCCCTGATGGCCTGAAGGAGGAGGAGATCCCCCGCCTGGCTCGCGTGCTGGCCGTGGCCGAAGCCTGGGTGGAGGCCGTGAGCGAGAAGGGTGTCGATCGCAACGCGCTGCTCACCAAGATGCGCGGCGAGTTCGGCACCCGTTTTGATCCCGCCCTGCGCCCGGCTTTCGAGAACGTCGTCGCCCGCTAATGCGCTCGCACTTTGGTCTGGCACATTAGCACAATCTGACGAACGCGCTGGTTTCCGCTACCCTGCTTGGGGAGCCGGGCTCGAGTGCATGCTCGGCAGAGATGACGCCTGGCGGGGGAAGCCCTTCATTTGCACGAGTGCAGGGGAACCCTGAGCGCTCCCGGCGGACGATTCACTTGGACTGATCGAAGTTGATATCCAGCCGGATGTAGCGTTTGGCGTAATGCACATTGTCCCAACCGCTGGTCCAGAACTTCCAGGCCGTATCGAAAACATCTTTCCTCTCCTGCTCGGTCTTGGCCGATGGCAGCCTTTGCAGCTTGGTCAGACATTGAAAAAAATCGCCATGGCTCTTGGCCAGCCGAATGGCCGGCTTATGAAAGACTACCGGGGCAGCCATGCCGTTGACCGTATCGATGAGGGTCGAATAGCGATCAATCTGTTTATTGGCCTCTTCGTCAAAGGTCTTCTGGTCGATTTTTCCACGCTTGAGATCGGCGAAAAGCTGCCGGGTCTGCTTGGCGGCAAGAATCGTATCGGGGATGGTCACCATGACCAGCTTCTTACGAAACATCAGGAAGGCATCGGGGTTCCGGTCGGCCCACGGGTAGACCTGCTCGCCGGCGTGCTTGAGGTTGTAGTTCTTGATGAAGTAGTTGTAACCGACGAATCCGGCCACAACCATGAGGCAGATGAACAGCAGACAGCCATTCTGTGTTTCTCCGGCTCGTGCGCGACGTCGTGAGTAAACCGCATTCATTTCGGCACCCTCTCCCTTACACTGCGGCGCCTCTTCAGCGCTCTCGAAAGGGTACTTCTCGCAATCAGGTCGATTCCCTATCAGGACGCGCCGACAACGCTGCGAGCTTCGAAGGAGCGATCCAGGGCGGCGTCGGCGGTCCATTCCAGCCCTTCGAAGAGCGCCAGGGGGTGCCCGTGCTCGTCGCTGAGCCGCACGTCGGCCTCGAGTAAGCTGTTATGTGAGCGGTTCACCACCAACTCGGCTCGCACGCCCTGGCGCGGGAAGCGTGCCTGAAACTGGCGGTAGGCGCGCATCCGGGAGGGGAGCGAAGGCTTGCCCAACTCCTCGCGACACCACAGGATGCCCAGCTGCAGGACCCCGTCCAGGGCCAGAGGATCGGTCAACCATTCGCTGCGCATGGGACGGGTCATCCACTCGGCCGGCTTGGCGGCGCTGGCCAGCTCGGCCGCCAACCCTTCGGCGGCAATGCCTTCCAGGTGGTGGATGGCGTGAAAGTGCGGGCCGTGGAAAAGCAGCTTGGAGTAGATCTGCTCGGGCTCGGCCGGGAAGGAGCGCAGAGAGGTCAGGGGTTGCCAGGTGGGTGCCTGGGGAAGCTCGGGGGAGAGGACCACGCGCGAGCGAGCGTGTACCCGTGAGGTGTGAGGGTCAACCAGCTCCACCGGGACGATCAGGTCTTCCCCCCGGGCAATGGCCTGGCCGGCGGCCACGGCCACGGGCAGAGCGCCGTTCTCGATGGCCACGCCCTTGAACACGGCCACTTCCTCCAAACCGGCAAAACGCAGGCCCGGATTGGCATGCAGCGCCGCATGGCCGAACCACTCCATCATCATGGCCAGCGGCAGCACCGGGCGCCCGCCCAGCACGTGGGAGGCCAGGAAGGGATAGTCGCCCACCGACAGTTTGAGTTGCAGCACGGACTCGGCCCGAGGGGCCTGAGGAGCCGGCGCTGGCAGGCCTGAGCCCAGCAAGATCTCAACCTCTTCGCGCGAGGCAGTGAGCTCCTCCACCAGGGCTTGAGCCCCCTGCTCAAGATTGATCAGGCCAACACCCAGACGGGTGAACTCGCGAGCCAGCCCGTCGTGGACCATCCCCCCGTGCCAGGGGCCCCAACCCAGGGCCGCGACCCTGCAGGCGGGGCGGCGCCGGGCCTCCTGATGGGCGATCTTGTTGAGCACCTCATTGGCCATGCAGTAGTCCACCTGGCCGGGACGGCCGTAGCGAGCCGTGACCGAGCTGAACAAGAGCAAGACCTTGAGCGGATCGTCTGAGGTGAGATCCAGCAGGTGGCGCAGGCCCACGACTTTGGTATCGAAAACGTTGTCGAACTGGGATGGCTGTTTGTCCTCGATCTTCTTGTCTGCCAGCACTCCGGCTCCGTGGATCAGCCCGCGAATGGGCCCGTGCTCGGCTCTCACCTTTGCGATCACTTTCTCGAGGCAGGCGCGATCGCGCACATCCACCGAATAATAGGCGACCTTGGAGCCGGCGGCTCGCATGCGCTCGAGGCTGGCGCTCACTTCCCGGTTGGCCTGGTAGCGCCGGAAAGCTTCCTCCAATTCGGCCGGGCGCAGAGCGCCGTTGCCGTTCTTGTGCGAGGCGATGGCTCGTTTGAGCTCGCCCTCGCCTTCGATGCCCCTGAGCCAGTCGGGCTCGTCGAAGGGCTCGCTGGAGCGTCCCAGCAGCGCCAGGGTGGGCCGGACCGCGCGCGCCAGCGCCACGGCAACGGCCGCGGTCACGCCGCGAGCGCCGCCGGTGATCACCAGCACCTCTCCGGCCTGCAGCGGCATCGGCTGCTCGGCGCTGACGGGGCAGTCCTCCACCCCCAGCTCGAATCGTCCGCCCGGTCCCAGAGCCACTTCGAGCGGACCACCGGTCAACAGCTCGTCCACCACCGCTCGGGCGGCTTGAGTGCTCTCCCAGCAACGGTCCACGTCCAGAGCGCGTGCTTTCACCTGAGGCCACTCATGGGCAATGGTTCGGGTCAATCCGGCCAGACCGGCCGCGCTGGCGTCATAGTCGCCCCCGCTGAGGCCGAACTGCCCATCCATGAGCGTCACGCTGGCCACCGCCTTGAGTTGCCCGGCCCGGCTCTTCAGGGCCAGAAAACCCTCGCGCAGAGAATTCAAGCTATCCCAACGGGAGGCTCCGGAGGCCACCAGAAGGAGCGTGTCACCCTCTCCGGTCAGAGCGGCTGAGATGCCCCGGCCCTCCAACTCCCGGACCAGAGCCGGCCCCAGCTGGCCCTCGGGATCGAGCACGATCACCCTCTGGGGCTGAAAAGCTGGGCCCGGGCTGTGGCCGGAAATGGCTTTCACCAGCTTGCGCTCCAGCGGCAAGGCTGGCACATCTGCTTCGGGGGACGCGGTCGGCGAACCGGCCCGGGCCTGGGGGGCGATCGCTTCCAGAACCTCCTGCAGGGTGCGCAGGCTGCCCACCCGGTCGGCCGGCACCCGGCCGGAGCCCGGGTTGCGCTCCTCCAGAGCGGCCAGAATCTCGACCCGCTTGATGGAGTCGATGCCCAGATCGGCTTCCAGGTCCATCTGGAGGTGCAGCATCTCGCGTGGATAGCCGGTCTTCTCCGAGACCGCTGCCAGCAGGCTCTCGCTCAGGTCGCTGGAGGGCGATGCGGGAGGGGCGGGAGCGGCGTCGGGAGCAAGTTGGGCCAGGATCTGGCCCAGCGTGCGCAGGCTGCCCACCTGATCGGGAGCCACTCTGCCCAGGCCGGGACGGGCCTCCTCCAGGGAGGCCAGAATTTCGACGCGCTTGATGGAATCGATGCCCAGATCGCTCTCCAGGTCCATCTCCAGATGCAGCATCTCGCGTGGATAGCCGGTCTTGTCGGCCACGATGGCCAGCAGCACCTCGGCCGCGTCAGAGGACGAGGGGGCGGCGGCGCTGGGGGCCGGAGCGATGGGAGCGGCGCTGTCGGTCTGGGCCAGCACCTCACGCAGGGTGCGCAAGGAGCCCACCCGGTCGGGGGCGATGCGGCCCATCCCGGGAAGGCGCTCCTCGACCGCAGCCAGGATCTCAACGCGCTTGATGGAGTCGATGCCCAGGTCGGCCTCCAGGTCCATGTCCAGGTGTAGCATCTCGACCGGATAGCCGGTCTTGTCGGCCACTACCGCCAGCAGCACGGGCTCGGCCGAAGGCTGGCTGGGGGCGGCCGGAGCTGCCGGCGCCACCGTTTGCGGGCTTGCGGGCACGGGCTGGACAGCAGGCGGATGCACGACGGCGGGCGGCGCGCTCGGTGCGGGCAGACTCATCGAAGGCAGACTCGGCGCCGCCTGACTCGGCAAAGGCAGGCTTTGCGCCGGCAGGCTGGGCATCACCGGCAGGCTGGCGGGAGAGCCACCCAGCATCGTCTCGACCAGCCGCTGCTGTCCCTGGAGCATCTCCATGAAGGTGCGCTGGGCCAGCTCCTGGCCTTCCAGGAAGCGCTGGTGCAGGCTGGCGGTCTGCTGCTGCAGGGCCTGCATGGCCGTCAGGCTCGACTGCACACCTCGCAGGGCCTCCAGCACGAGAGGGTCGGCTCCCACTGCCCCTGCCTGAGGCGAGGCATGCGACACTTGCGGTCGGGTGGCCGTTTGAGGCGGAGTCACGGTCGGGGTGACCGGAGCCGGAGCCGGGGTCGGGGCCTGGCGGAGAGCCGGGCTGACGTTTGTCTGGGCGCGGGGAGCGCGATAGTTCGAACCCACGAGTTGGACCTCCATGCGCTTCTTGCGCTCTTCGGGAGGCACGACCTCCCAGTTGTCAAGCCGAACCGGATAGCCCAGCGCGGCCAGTTGGGCCAGGACCCGGGCCAGCTCGAGCAAACCGCCGTCCAGGGCCAGGCAGTGGTGGGGGCGATCGCCCAGGACTCCCTGGGCCAGCCCGCTCAGAACCCGGCGCGGGCCCACTTCGAGGAAGACGCGAGCCCCGGCCTGGTAGAGCTGCTCCATCAGCTCGACCCAACGGACCGGAGAGATCAGCTGGTCGGCCAACAGAGCGCGAGCCTGATTCGCTTCGGCCGGGTAAGGCCGGGCGGTGGCATTGGCATAAACGGGGAAGGCAGGGGACTGCCACGGCATCTCGCTCAGGGCCGCATGGAAGGGGTCGCGGGCCCGGGCCACCAGTGGGCTGTGGAAGGCTGCCGCCACGTTGAGCGGAACGGCGCTCAGTCCGGCCTTCTTTACCGCCTCGGCGGCCAGGACGATGGCCTCTCGGCTCCCCGAGAGGACGGTCTGGTCGGGGCTGTTGAGGTTGGCAAGCACGACCTGCTGCTCGTCGATGACCCTGGTAATCGCTTCGGCCGAGGCGCTGACTGCCAGCATGGTGCCGCGATCCTCACCGGGCTCACCGGCCATCAGCTGGCCCCGCAGGCGGCTCATGGCCAGCAGAGCGTGGCGGTCGAGGCTGCCGGCGGCGTGCAAAGCGACCAGCTCGCCGTAACTGTGACCGGCGGCCATCGAGGGGCGCACCTGGAAGCTCTCTAAGATCGCGGCCAGGCCGGACTCGACCGCGCCCAGGGCGGGCTGGGCCACCTCGGTGCGGGTCAGGGCCGCCTTCTGGGCATCTCGCTCAGAAGCGGTGAAGGCGGGAGGGGGATAGATCGTCTGCCAGATGTCCTTTCCGGCTGCCTCCAGCGACTCGAGCAATTGAGGGAACAGGCAAGCCAACTCGCAGCCCATGTCCACCTGCTGGCTGCCCTGGCCGGGGAACAGGAAGGCCAGCTCGCCCGGGGTCGCGCCCTGACCCACGAACAGGTCTGGGCACGATTCGCCCTGTTGCAGCAGCCGGGCGGCCCGAGCGGTATCACCGCCCACCAGCACGGCCCGCCACCGGGCCGTGGGGGAGAAGCTCTGGCGCGACAGGCCGGCGCTGCGGGCCGAGCCGTCGCAGCCTTCGAAACTGGCGATGAGCTCCTCGCGCGTGGCTGCGCTGAAGGCAAAAATCTGCACCGAGCCGTCCCAGGCCACCTCGGTGCGAAGCGGGTCGGCCTCCTCCAGCACGACATGGTAGTTGGAGCCGCCGAAGCCGAACGAGCTGAGGGCTGCCCGGCGCGGATGCTCATGGTTGCCTGGCCACGGTCGGGTGCGGGTGTTCAGGTAGAAGGGGCTGTCCTGAATGTTCATGCGGGGATTGGGCTTTTCCACCTTCAGGGTGGCCGGCAGCACCTTGGTGTAGAGGGCCAGAGCTGCCTTGATCATGCCGGCGGCTCCGGCTGCGGCCTTGGTGTGGCCCAGATTGGATTTGACCGAGCCGAGAGCGCACCAGTTGCGATCCGAGCGGGCCTCCGAATAGACCTCTCGCAGGGCCTCGAACTCCACGGCATCGCCCACCTTGGTCCCGGTGCCGTGAGCTTCCACCAGCTCCACCGTGCCCGGATCCACCCCGGACGTGCGGTAGGCGTCGCGCAGGCAGCGGGCCTGGCCGGGGGAAGAGGGGGCGTAGACAGCCTGTCCTACGCCATCGGAGGCGGTCCCCACCCCGCGGATGACGGCATAGATGCGGTCGCCGTCTCGGCGGGCATCAGCCAGGCGTTTGAGGACGATCATCCCCAGCCCTTCGCCCAGCATCGTGCCGTCGGCCGACTCGTCGAAGGGACGGATCTGCCCCGAAGCCGACAGAGCGGGCGTCTTGGAGAAGCACATGAACATGAAAATGTCGTTGAAGGTGTCCACGCCGCCGGTCACCACCATGTCGGCGCGTCCGGCGCCGAGCTCCAGCACACCCAGGTGGACGGCCGAGAGCGAGCTGGCGCAAGCCGCGTCCACCACGCAGTTGGTACCCTGCAGGTCGAGCCGGTTGGCGATTCGGCCTGCCACCACGTTGCCCAAAAGGCCCGGGAACGAGTTCTCCTGCCAGGGCACGTAGTCGTCGGCAATGCGACGCACAACCTCCTCGGTGGTCTCGGGATCGACCCCGCTCTCGAGCAGGGCCCGGCGCCAGATGGGGTGCCCCAACCGGGCTCCCAGGGGGATGACCAGCTCGAGGGTTCCGGTCACGCCCAGGATGACGCTGGTGGACTGGCGGTTGAATTCCCTGCCCGATCCGTAGCCAGCATCCTCCAGAGCGGCCTTAGCCACCACCAGACCCAGCAACTGGGAGGTATCGGTGGCCTCCAGCGCAGCGGGAGGCAGGCTGAACTCGGTGGGATCGAAGCTGATCGGAGACAAGAAGCCGCCTCGGCGGCAGTAGGTCATGTCCGGGCTCTTGGGGTCGGCGTCGAAGTAGTCGTCCGGGCTCCAGTGGCTGGGGGGCACGTCGTCCACCGCGTCCAGGCCGACTCGAGCCAGATGCCAGAACCCCTTCAGGTTGCTCGCTTTGGGAAACAGGCATGCCATTCCGACGATGGCGACATCTCGATCAGCGCTCACGCGACAGCTCCCCCAAAGGCATGGGTTGGAAGGCCTGCACCGAGGCAGGCAGGCGCACCCCCTGGCTTTGCAGCCAGTGGATGCGGGTGCGGTGGGCCGCTCCGAACATCAGATTGTTGGCCACCGTGGCGACCTTGCGCTCGGCCAGGTCGGCCAGGAAGGTACCGGCCGTCCACTCGTTGAATGCACCCATGGCCGGGCCGCACCAGATCTGATAATCCACCTTTCGGGTGGGATCGCCGGCATTGGCCCAGCCGGAGGCACGCCCGAGGTAGGAGCGGAATACCAGGGCCAGCTTGTGTTTGGGCTCGACCTCGGCTCGCTAGACTTGGTGCGGGTCGCGCTCGAGGAAGAACTTGCGAGTGTTTTGCCATTCTTGCTCGAGCGAGCAGCGGAAGTAGTCG